>CAYOIB010000004.1:0-83329 GCA_964403935.1 uncultured Puniceicoccaceae bacterium
ATTCTGAAAAGGATCGTGATCTGACCTGGGCGACGCAGATCTTCGCATCTCTGGGATAACAAATCACGGACACTATCGAGGTGAACCTGGGTTCGGGAGCCATAGTCACAGGGAAAGCACGACTGTTCTCTCGCGATTACGGGGATGGACGGAGGACTTCAAGTGGGCTGCGTTTTGAGGATGTTGCTGTTGAATTGGGCCTGCAGTTTCACTTCTGAATGAGGATTCAGAGGTTCTAGGGTTTCAGGCAATTAAGAATCCCTTTGCCAGTGGCTTCGACGGGCGCTTGTGTTCGGCGGTATGAACCGATTTTACGGGGAATTTGATTACGCTCATTTGCCGGGGAAGCGTCCGGAGGGAGATTACCGGAGCCCCTTTCAGATCGACCGTGACCGGGTCTTGTTCTCCGCTCCTTTCCGCCAACTACAGTCAAAGACGCAGGTCTTTCAGTCGGGGGAATATGATTTTTACCGGACCCGCCTGACCCATACGATCGAAGTCGCTCGAATTGGCCGCTCCATTGCGGAGTATTTGAACCATACCAGTGACCGTCTTCGCCCTGATTTTCAGATTGATTCGGACTTGGTGGAAGGCATTGGGTTGGCGCACGACATAGGTCATCCTCCTTTCGGGCACATTGGAGAGCGAAAGCTTAACGAATTGATGGCAGCCCACGGTGGTTTCGAAGGTAATGCTCAGACGCTTCGCATCCTGACGGACTTGATCTATCCGCGCACCCGTCGGCCCTCGGGAATGAAGCCGACCCGTGCTTTTCTGGATGGGATCATGAAGTACAAGGCGTTGCGGGCCGAGCGCTTCAAGTCGGAGGTGGGCGGTCATCCACCGCACAATCATTTTCTCTACGACGAGCAGGATCCCTTCAGGGCTTTTATTTTTGGCGATGAGCAGCCCCCTCCGTTGAGTCCAGAAGCGTTCAATAGTCTCAAGAGCCTTGAATGCCAGATTATGGATTGGGCGGATGACACCGCTTACTCGCTCCACGACATCGTCGATGGTGTCCAGGCGCGCTTCATTACGCCCGAATCTCTCCGCAACTGGGCCGATGGCCAGGAGGATTTGACCAGCTACCAACGCAACATCCTTGAAGAGATGCTTGACGAGATCCGGCGTGGCGGCTTCGAGCCGCGTGTGAGCATGCGTATCGGGCAGTTCATCCACGCTTGTTCCCTTGTTCCTTGTGAATCTCCCTTGTCGGAGAAGACCAATCGCCATCGCTTCCGACTTGAGGTTGACCGGAAGGTGAGCGAGGTCTGTGACCTTCACAAACGCATCGCGACCGATCTGATTTTCCGCTCTGCATCGCTGCAGCAGATCGAGTTCAAGGGAGGTTTTGTGCTGGAGCGGCTCTTCACCGCTTACTCGGAAAATTGCCTTCCGAACGCCCGTCGTCGTCTCCGCATCCTGCCCGAGCCTTACGCCACCTGGGTGGATTTGGCGGAGTCGGATGGGCAGCGGGTTCGCTACCTCTGTGATTTCCTGTCGAACATGACGGACGCTCAGGCGATCCGGGCCTATAAGCGATTGTATGATGCCGACTTCGGCTCCGTTATGGATCCCTTTGCCTGAGAGGGTGCACCCTTAACCCCCTCTTATTGAAACCGGGGCGCAAGCGCTGTGTAGGCTTCGCGTAACATTTTCTCGGTCGTGGCCCAATCGATGCAGGCATCTGTGATAGACTGTCCGTAGACGAGATCTTCTTTTGGGCACGGGAACGACTGATTTCCCTGGACCAAGTTGCTCTCGATCATGGCTCCGATCATTGGGCTTTTCGGATCTGCGGCGGCTTGGGCAATGATCTGGCGAAAGACTTCGGGCTGACGGTTGTGGTCTTTCTCGCTATTGGCGTGGCTGCAGTCGACCATCACCGCCGGCGCACATCCGGCTTTGCTCAGGCGAGCGGCGGCGGCGTTCACGCTGGCAGCATCGTAGTTGGGGCCGTTGTCGCCTCCGCGCAGAATAACGTGTGTATTTGAGTTCCCTCGTGTCGTGATGGCGCAGGCCAGTCCTTGATGGCTGATGCCAAGGAACGTCTGTGATTGCGCCGCTGCCTTGATCGCATTGATGGCAACGTCGACGTTGCCGCTCGTCGAATTCTTGAAACCCAGCGGCATGGAGAGCCCGCTCGCCATCTGGCGGTGAGTCTGCGATTCGGTCGTGCGTGCGCCGATGGCCGACCACGAGACAAGATCCGCAATGTATTGTGGTGTGATGGGATCGAGCAGCTCCGTGGCCGTGGGCAGGCCCAGCCGGAGAATCTCCAGGAGAAAGGTTCGCGCCCGCTTCAGTCCTTCGGGAATCTTGCAGGACCCATCCAGATCCGGATCCATGATCAGGCCTTTCCAGCCCACAGTCGTCCGCGGCTTCTCGAAGTAAACCCGCATCACCAGGTAGAGGCGGTCCTGCAGCTCCTCTGCCAGTTTAGCCAGACGTTTTGCGTATTCCAACCCGGCTTCCGTGTCGTGGATCGAGCACGGCCCGACCACCACGAGGATTCGGCGAT
This sequence comes from uncultured Puniceicoccaceae bacterium, assembly GCA_964403935.1. Taxonomy (GTDB): domain Bacteria; phylum Verrucomicrobiota; class Verrucomicrobiia; order Opitutales; family Oceanipulchritudinaceae; genus SLLG01. The sequence continues at coordinate 2,522 of CAYOIB010000004.1, forward strand.
CATCACCAAAAATGATCCGGTTCAAGGCCTCCCGCGACCCCACAACAACACGCGCGGCTGCGTCATCGCGCAGGATCTGGCGTCCGAGGTACTCCGGTGCCGGGAGAACAGCTGAGTCAACGACATTGATATCAGAAACTAAGGGAGAAGAAAGACTCATGATGAATTGGACTGGTGCCGCATGCCCCGTGCAACAAGGGCCTCGACTTGAGCTCTTAAAAAAGGTCAGAGCATGCGGTGCGCCCTCCTGAGGTGCAAGCCTTTGCCTCCCTTTCTGCACGAAAAGGGGTTGACGAAGGGGTATCCCCTGTCATTTTCCACGATCTGTTTGGGGCCGTAGCTCAGTTGGAAGAGCGCTTGCATGGCATGCAAGAGGTCGTCGGTTCGATCCCGATCGGCTCCACCATTTTTCGATTCCCCGTCGCGGCACGGGATGTGCGCCAGAGGCTGGGGGCTTGATTTAGCTTCACGCGTGGTGCGTGTTGTTTTTATCGCTGATAAGCGTTGGTATCTTGCAAAGGCTCCCCTGTGTTTTCCTGCCTGAGCTGCCGGAGGTGGCAGTGGGTTTGGCGGAGGGTTCCTCTTGGCTTAGACCGTCGACCGGAGGCTTATCAAGGTGTGAGCCTTGAGGGGCTCGACTCTACATGGGCAGACTGGTCGTCGAACTGGAGGGTGAGACTGGACGCCGTTTGACCGGGCAGGGTGATTGATAGGCTGACGCGGCGGTTGGGGTGGAAGGTGGCTGTGAAATCAGGCGCAGGGGCATCGGGATTGGCGAGGAGCCAGACAAGGCGGAGCGGTCGACGAAACGGGAACGTGTAGGTGCGTTGGAGGGCGGGGAGTCTGGTGTTGTAGCTCGGGCTGAACCATCCTGCGACGGGATCAGTCAGGCCGCGCTGATCCAGGATCTGAGGGGCGTCCGGACTATCGAAGGCAATGAGCTGGACGACTGTGTCGGCCTCGCTGGCGGTGATGGAAGGATGAAAGTTCCAGATGGCCTCAGCGACGTTTGGGCCAAAAGCAATGAGCTCGTCGACGATGACGGCGTAGTCGGCTGAAACCTGCCAAACCGCGCGGGTATGGCAGGAGCGTCCCTGGCCATGCATTGGGCGGGGCGGGTAGCTGGCACGGGCCGCCGCGATTGGAAGATCGAGATCCACAAAAACGGGCAGGGGCGTGGTGACCGTCCGGGGCGGATGTGTGGTCATGGTCCCATTCAGAAGGACTACATTATGGGCTCTCGGACCAGAGAAGTAGTCTTTCCATGGGCCCGGCTGATAGAGGTACCTTCCGCTATCGGAGAGAAGCGAGCGGCCTCCTGCGAAGAAGGTGACATTCAAGCGATCTTCGTGTTGATGGGCTGCTCCGTGGGGACCCATGTCGAAGAAAAGCCAGCCAGCCTCGGGGGTCCAGTCCGTGCGGAAGACAGCCTGACCGGCGTAACTAAAGTAGCGACTGGGGCTCCCTTCAGGAGGCGATCCAGCTTGCCCTCCTGAGAGGATGTAGCGCCAGTCGGGGCGGGAGAAGTCGTCACTGGCCTCAGCGGCTATCAGGAAGTTGAATTCCGCATCGGAGGCATTGTTCATCGGGCCCCACCCATCTGGCCGAGAGACCTCGATAAAGTAGTTCCACATGGACTCGACTCGTTCGGCAAGGGCTTTGGCGGCAGGGGCTTCCCGGTCGGCCAGAAGGGGCAAGAGCGGCTGCAGGCTGGTCAAAGTAACGCGCTGATAATGATTGGTCAGCTCTGTGTAGCTGCCATCCGGATAAACTTGGCGCTGCGATTCTCGATCGAGGGTATCAATTGCCCGGTCAAGCCAGTGCGGCGACTGTTTGAACTCCGGCCAGGCTGCTGCGAGAGAAGCCAGGGCCATCTTCTCGGTGATCAGGTGGTTGCCTCCCCAGAAGGAGGCAAACCGATCCAGCTTTTCGGCGTGATCTGGAAGGGCTGCCAACATTGCGAGAAGGGCGGGTCCATTCCGTTCGGGGTCTTTTCGAAGGTATTCAAAAGTCGGGATCCATGCATTCAGGATGCGTCGGGCCGCTTCAAGAGGGCGCCAGGGGGGGGAGAAGCTCAGGCGGCCGGGAAAGGGGTTGTTGGCGGTCCAGTCTATCAAGAGTTCGGATACTTTTGAGAGGTATCGATCCTCACCGGTCGCCTCATGAGCTGCCAGGAGCTCGATGAGGAAGAAATGCCGGTTTAGAAGCCATACCCATTCCTTGTCGCCCCGCGGCCCCCGGGCCAGCCAGTCCAGTTCGCCCGAAGGCTTCCGGGGTTGGCGGGCAGTGAGGCCTTGCAAGGTGAAACGATCTTCGAGAGCGTCCTGTCCGCGTTTCCGGAAATCGGCGGGTTGTGTCAGTTGAGAAGCGAGCCCCGGAGGTGTGGGGCGGTTGCTGAAGTAAATCAGGAGCGCCTGGAGCGCTTCCGGGTAGTCCCTCTTTAAATAATGATCACGCGCTGTTTCAAGGCCCGGACGGGTTAGGTCGAGGGCGGCGAAGAGGGTCTGGACCTGAGCCTCATCGAGCCGGGCCGCCTGTAGGAGGTCCGCTGGATTCTGGCTCCATAGAGGCGCCAAACCCAGAAGCAGAAGAGCCATCGGGAGAACAAGGCGCAACTTGCTCACGGGCGAGGTCCCGGTGCGGTGTCGCACAGTTTTCCGAGAGGTTTGGCGAAAAGGCAGAGAAGAAGGCCCAAGAACCCCCCGACAAGCGGTCGGAAAAGCTGCTGCCAAAAGAAGTAGCCTAGGTAGCTGGGATCGAAGTCAAAGAAACTGTCTGCCACATTCCCGACAAGCTGCCACAGGGCGACGACGGCAAGAAGGGTACCGGCAATGCGGAGAAGGGTCGCTGCCAGCAACGCATTGGAGGCAGGAGGGGTAATAGGCGAATCTGACCGCATGATAGGGCTATTTCTGACGGATCCGAAAAGCCCTGCAAGCGGGAAGCGAGCCTTCTTGTCCGGATGGTGTCACTTACGGAACGCGGATGGGCTCAAGTGCCCTCGGCGTCTGCGTCAATTGCCTGCAGTTGAGCGTACCAATGGGCAATTGCTTCGGCCTCCCCGGAGTAGGCGTCGGTATTATAAGGCGGAAGCACCCGGAGCCGGACATCGACCCGGGAGAAGGGGAAGGGCACGAGGTGCCGGTCCCAGGTTTTCAGGCGGAAGGCAGCGCGCGCATTGGGAATAATGAAGACCAGAGGGACTTGTGCTTGTCGGGCGATGACCAGAGCACCCCGCTTGATGACATTCCGCGGGCCGCTGGGACCGTCGGGGGTGATGGCGACGTCATAACCCGTCCGGAGCTCTCGAATGAGTTCCCGGGCCGCCGCAATTCCGCGGCGGCTGCTACTGCCGCGCACGATCCGAAATCCGACATGCTCATAGAAGGCGACCTCCCAAGCTGCCATTCGACTTGGGCTGATGAGAGCAGAGACCTTCGTCGGATCAAAAAACCGCATCGCCATAATGGGCGCCAGAAGGGAGCGGCTGTGCCAGCTGATAAAGAGGCGGGGGGCGGTGGTGGAAGCAGCCAAAGCCGCATCCTCATCCGTCATCCGCAGCCGCAGCGAACGAAGGTAGAGCCAGAAAATCCAGGCAAGTGGCACAAATACCCATCGGCGCCAACCGCTCAGGCGAAAGACGGTCCCACGCTCGAACGGTCGAGCCCGGGACGCTCCCACCCTTGGCTGAGACTGGAGGGGCTCGCGATCCATCAAGACGCAAAGGTTGGTCTTTGCAGAGCGCGGCGCGAGCCAAACTGCGAGGGTGGGAAGGGATTCCGGAAAAAGTTCAATCTTTGCTGCATCCGATTCTCGCGCGGCAACGTATCTAGGGTTGAGCACGATCGCTCGCCGTTCTTTACCATCGCTTTGGATTCGAAAGCTCCGCTCCCTCCGGTTAGGATCGTATGATCCGTTCAAGGCCCCGGAGAGAGACGGATGGAATTCCCCCCAACGAGTGGAGCCGTTGGGTCAGGATCATTTCGGTATGCCACCCTGATGCCTGCCGATTCTGACTCGATAATACCTGACCTGACGTGCTCCCTCATTATTTGATCCATCTTGCTTACAGTTTCCCACCCGGGCGGGACATCCCCCCCCTTTGTCTCGCCCATCAGGGCTTTTGCCCTGAGACGACCCGAGGGAGTGCCGGTTTTCAAGCCGGCACTCCTCATCGTCCTTTGGCAGAAAAAGGTTTTCTCTGGATGGGAGATGGGTAACGTTACATCTGTGGAGCTTGATTCCAAAGCACCGATCGAAGAGCGCGAGCGAGCAGTAGCGCTGATACGGGCCATAGCCGCAGGGAACAAGGAAGCCCTGCGTCGGCTCTATGAGCAATACCACCGCATCCTTTTTGGTACCCTTCTTCGGATTCTGAATCGACCGGAAGCGGCCGAAGAGGTTCTGCAGGATACCTTTGTCCGAGCATGGAAGTCTGCCGCCCTTTATGATCCCTCCCGGGCATCACCTTTGGGATGGTTGATCATGATGGCCCGGAGCTTGGCGATTGATCGAATTCGTCGCCGTGCGCGCCAGCCCGAAACGGAGGATCTCGCCCCGCTTGAGCAAATGCTTACGTCGAATGAGTTGTCTGCCGATGAGTTGGCTGAGTTGGGTGAACGGGCCCGGCACCTCCATCAGCTGCTGGATTGCTTGCCCTTCGAGCAGCGCCGCTCCATCGAACTCGCTTTTTTCAAAGGATACTCCCAGAGTGAGATTTCCAAGGCCACAAACCGCCCTTTGGGATCCGTCAAATCCGATATCCGTCGCGGGCTCATTCGCCTTCGAAAGTTTCTTTCCCAGCACACGTGATTTCCCCATCGCAACTAGACGAACAGGCTGCGCTCCATGCCCTCGACCTTTTGGAGGGTGCGGAGCGGGATCTGTTCTTGCGCAGGCTCCAGAAGGATGCCGCCTTAGGTGCCCTTGTGGACGCTTACCGCGAGGCGCTTGCCCAGGCCACCGCAGCCAGTACCCGTCCCCAGTCACCAGAAAGCGACGTCTTTGCTCGCATTCTGGAACGGGTCAATGCCCCTGAAGCGCTCCAACCTCCGGCGGATGTCGCTATTTTCCCCGAACCGAGCCTTCCGCAGGCCGTTCGCGGTCGCTGGCTTCCGGCGGTGACCTGGCTCTGGCCCGCGGCGGCCTTGTTCATGCTTGGGATCAACTTCTATCTGGTCTGGCTGGTGGTGGAGGCTCGCGAGCAGGCCCAGGCCTTCGCCGACCAAGCGATGGCGGAGGCCGGGGAGTGGGTCATCAACCCGGAATGGCTGGATCGCTTACAGCTTCCACGAGATCCCGGGCAATTGGCTCAATACCTGGAAACGATGGCGAGTGAGCGAGAGCATTTGCAGGCACTCGCGGCGCAAGGAGCAAGTGCCGAAGAGCAAATTGTTTGGCTGGAAGCACGAAACCAGGAGCTGCTGGCGGAGCGCGACCAAGCGGAGTTGGTTTATGGTGAACTCGCTCGCCGCGCCGCGCCCTTGGTTGACGGTGCCGCGGGCTATGCCCGGTACACGATTATGGAACTGGCGCGAGATGATCTCTGGGCATCAATGAGCGTGGACCAGATTATCCAGTTCAGCCGCGATGGTACGGATCTTTCCGGATCCTTTTCTTCTTTTACTAACGGGGCTTCTTTATCGGTGAATCTTCCGGAAGGTGAGCCTTACGCCATCTCCCACTTTGACGAGATCAGTGGTCGGGGGGAGATGTATTTGGTGAATTTACCGGAGACGGCCGAAGGGAGGCACCTGCACCTTTGGATGCGCGACGCGCTTGGAGATGGGCGGTACATCCCAATCGGACCGATCCCCCAGGGCCATCCAGGGCAGGAGCTTTCAATCACATTTGATGTTGCCGGCGAACCGATCACGCCAGTTGAGATGATTGTGACTGACGAACCGGGGCCCCATCCGGTTCAGCCCGTTGGTCCTATTGTCCTTCGAGGGCCTTCGGCTGTGTCTTCGCAGGTTGATTGAGATGCCCGGTTCTTTTGCGTTGTTGGTGGCCTCGATCCTGCTTGGCTTCCTTTACTTCTATTTTCGCGGGGTGTGGGCGGCGTGGCTCTTCGGCCGGATGAGCGGGGTGGAGATGCGAATTCCCTTCCGGCTTCTGCTGGGGTTGCGGTTCAAGGGCGGGTCGCCCATGGTCTTTGCGCAGGGCTTATCGGTTTGTCGACGCTTTGGCGTTTCGAAGCCTGTGGAAGACCTGGCTGAGCTGTACCTGCGGAATCCCCCGGCTTTCCCGGAGGTCGTTCGTTTATTGATCGACCCCGGCAGTGCCGGTGGATCGGGCAGTCGTTGACCCGTCGTTACAGGTGAGCAAGGGCTTCGGAGGTATTTTCCGGAGCACGGGGCTACGGCCGGTCGCTGTGTCCCAAAGAGCGATCGGGCACAATGCGATCCCGAATCAGCTGTTTTAGTTCCTTGGGTTCTGGAAAGCGCGAATGAGCACGCCTGGAAAAAAGGCATTCCGCATCCAGAATGATGTCGAAAGTCCCGGCATCATCAGGGATGAGTGCAACCTCTCCCAATTCCTCAGAAAACGTAATCAGGAGCTCCTGGGCAATCCAGGCGGCCCGTGTGAGCCAACGACAACGCGGGCAATAGTGGATCTCCAAGCGGGGTTTTGGCATTTCTTGCTTACTGAAGTATTTTGTCAGGTTATCGGCAAGCTTCCCTCGGGCGGGGTGGCTGTCAGGCAGGCCCCGGGGAACGGGGAAAACGGTCGACAGGGCAAGGGCCCCTGTGCTTCCTTCATGACTATGAAGTGTCGTATTACCCGGATTGCGCTCCTCCTGGGGAGTTCTTTCCTCACGCTCCCAGGATTGGCCATCGAAGCGGAGGCCCTCAGTTATTTTGTCTTCGAGGGTGTGGTCGAACGGGTGGATGTGGGGCTGGAAGACCGGGTAAAGCCGGGGTGGACTTTCTCTGGCAGCCTCGAATCGGATTCTCCGACCTTCGCCGAGCCCCCGGTGACCTTTGAATACACGCTGGATGAACGGCATATTGTCGAATGGTTTGGTATGGGCCTGAGCGAACCGCCAGCAGAGCGCTTCTTTGGAGAGGCGGAGGCTGCTGATGACGAAAGCTGGATTTATGTCCGCGTGCCGGTCGAGCATGAGGTGGCTTTGAGTGCGGAGGTTTTCCCTGGCTGGGTGGAATTCTGGCTGAGGGCTGATGAAAAGGGACGACTGCCCGACCGCGGGAATGATGCCGGTCTCTTTCGGTTGCATGTTTGGCTTGATCAGTGGGGGGCGTACCAAGTGGTGGATGGCCGCCTCTGGACGTTTTCCCTTGGGTTTCTTGAGGAAGATCCCGAAGCCCAGATTGCTCTGTTGGAGAATCTCGTGGCTGAACTACGGGCGGAAGTAACGGCAACGACCGCCGAGCGCGATGTGCTGCGGGGACGGGTTGAGTTTCTGGCAGGCCGGCTGCAAGGGCTCGAGCAGACAATGGACTATGTCCTCGTGGAAAAGCAGGCGCTGCAGGCCCAGCTGGAAATCTACGAAGCCGCTGCCTCGGCTCCGGAACTGGAGACAGATGTCGACGCTTTATCCGAACAACTGACCGCGGTTGAAGGCGAACGGGCTGTATTGGCCGAGGAAAATGATCGGCTGAAGGCGGAGGCCGCTGGATTGGCTGATGCTCTCGCCGCTTCGGAAGTGAACAGGTTGCGAACCCAAACAGAACTGGACAGGGTCCGGCGTCGCATGGAAGCCTCGATACCTCTGGCGCGCACCTTTCTTGAGGAGCCTGTTTCGACCCCGCCCGGAGAAGCCGTTCAATCACCACTGGCTCCTTCAATGAGCCGATCCTTCGACGCGCTTTCATCGAGCGACGGGGGGTATGAGCCCCCCCGGTTAAACATTCGTCGCGGTTCGCGGCGGCGCTGAGGATTTCCTGATGGACAAGGCGATCCGGCACCGTGTTAACGCCGCCCGGGTTGCGGTGAAGAACCAGCTAGGCTTTTTCAAGCGGCAGTTTGGACAGGTCCCGAGCGAGTGGAAGGATGACGACACACGTGTCACCTTCGCGGATTTTGCCATCTCGGAAAGGATGTTGGCGGAGTTGAGAAACTCTTTCCCTGGAGATGACTTTTGTTCGGAAGAGTCGAACCCGCTCGATGACACCATGCCGCTGGAGGCCCGCTACGCATGGGTGCTGGATCCGATCGATGGAACGAACAACTATGCCCTTGGAATCCCCTTCTGTGGTATTTCCCTCGCGCTCCTGAAATTGGGCGAGCCGGTCTATGGCTTTGTTTATGACTTTGCCAAAGATCGTTTGCTGCACGGTGGGCCCGGATATGGCTTATTCGACGGCCATCGACGGCTGCAGGCACCGGCACCGCGCCCCTTCATTCCAATGACAGCGTTGGTGGGCGTGCATTTTCCGATTCCACCCCGGCGTTATCAGGCCATGGAGCCGCTCTTGACCGAGTATCGGATGCGGAGCATGGGCAGCGGCACGCTCAATTTGGCTTATACGGCGCTGGGCTTGTTTGATGGCAGTATTGATTTCAAGGTGAAGGTGTGGGACATCGCGGGTGCCTATGCGCTTGTGAAAGCGGCCGGCCTCGAGTTCATCCCTCTTTCTGAGGCGGTCTTTCCGCTGGAATCCTTTCACCAGCGAGCACCCTTCACGCCTTATGTCGCAGGCACACCGGCGTTTTGTGAATGGATCAGACCGGTGCTGGGATTGGATTGATCTCCCTGCGCTGCCAGGGAGGGGAGAGGTTCGGTGTCTGCCAAGCTTGTAGTTACTTTATCGCTACGGGAAAACTCACTGTGAAACGCACCCCGCATGTGGGCAGATTCCTGGCCTGAATCGAGCCGCCGTGCTTCTGGACGATTTCGCGGGCAATACTCAGTCCCAGGCCCAAGCCGAATTGTCCGCCCTGGGCCTTGGTTGTGAAATGAGGCTCAAAGATGGTGCCCATGCTTTCGTCCGGAATGCCGGGTCCGGTATCTTCGATCGTGACGACAATCGTGTTTTCGGTGGCGGAGGTGTCCACGATGAGTGTTCCGGTGCCATTCATCGCTTCGCTGGCGTTCACGAGAAGATTGGTCCACACCTGATTGATCTCGCCGGCATTGCCTTGGATGGAGGGGAGGTCCTGGATTTGGGTGCGGACCTCAAGGGCTTTGAAGTGATGGGCCAGAATGAGCAAGGTATCCCGCAGTCCCGCGGCAATGTCGACCAACTCGAGTCCCTCATGTCCTGGTCGGGCATAGTTTTTCAGGCTGCGAACGAGACGGGCAATGCGATCGGAGGCGGAGCTGAGGGTGTAGACAAAGCGGCCTGATTCGAAAGGTGATAGCCAGAGTTCCCAGGCCGCGTCGGATTGCGGAGGATGGGCCAGGGAATCGAGGGTTTCCGCCGGCACGGCGGCGAGTCGCCGGAGGAGGGGACGGGAGAGCTTTGGGAAGCGTTTCGCCAAAAGCTCCTGGCGGTCTCGCTGCGTCCGGGTGTCCAGGTGGCTGGACTTCTGCCCCGCCTCCCAAAAGGTGATGCGCGAAGCATCGGCTGAGGATGCAAGAATGCGTTCGACGGATTCGGCGAGGAAGTCCGTGTTTCGAGAGATAGCGGAGACCGGGTTATTAAGTTCGTGAGCCAGGCCGGCGACGATCTTTCCGAGCATGGCAAGCTTCTCCTGATTGATGAGGCGACTTCTCGTCTGCTCGAGTTCGGTAATGGTGCGTTTCAATTCAGCGCGTTCCGCCGCCAGTTCCTGGTTCAGGCGGGCGACATCGAGATGAAAATTAACGAGCCTGCGATAGCGTCCAATGAGGTTGTCTCGCATTAGCTGAGCGAGGGCCTCACCGAGCTCAGCGTGGTGTTTCTGAAGCCGGTCAAAGTCAGCCCACTTCAACAGCAGCACCCGCACGTCGGTCAGCGCGTGGACACCGACAAAGTTCATTTCGTGAGCGTAGTAGGAGAGCAAGCCGATCATTTCGCCCCGGCCGATAATATCCACGCGTGCCGTTTCCCCTGTTTCGGTGCGTTTCTGCAGGGCGGCCTCGCCCTCCAGGAGCAGGCCGATCCTGCCGTGGTGCTTTCCTTCTTCCAGAATGACGACTCCGGGTGGGTAGACCTTGATCCCGCTGGAAGCTTCGGGAATCGCGGTGAGCGCTTGCTCGATGAACTGAATCAAGGCCAGGCGTTCGGATGAGCATGGGCGAACCGACCCGCCGTTGGGATTATCCGGTCTCATTCATTAAACCCCGATCATGGATGGCCTTCGCGAGGCGGCTTGCATCCAGAACAGACATATAGGGTAAGGGTTTAATTCCGCTTTCAATGACGTAGTCAGTCAGAAGGCGCTGGGTGAGGCTGTGAAGCTTCTCCGGGATCCAGGGTTTTGGAAGGTAGTGGTCAATGGCGGCCCGATTGATGGCATCGATGGTGTCTTCATGTCCGGCCTGACCCGTAAACAACACCTTTCGCGCTCCAACCGTTACGGGACTTGCTTCCTTGTGCAGCTGGGCCAGGAGATCAATTCCCCGTTGGCCCGGCATCACGTGATCACAGTAGATCAGGCCGACGCGGTCGTCCTTCGCGTTCAGGCTATTCAGGTACTCCTGTGCTTCGGCGGCATCGCCCGCACCCGCGAGGGTGAAGCAATCTTCGAAAGGAGCTAGATCGCGGAGGATGGCATCGCGCACATCGGCTTCATCTTCAATACAGAGAATGTGGATGTTTGGCATGGGTCCTTTAGAAGAGGTGGTTCCAGATGAGAAGAGCCATCGCCATCATGATGACGTAGCCGACGATCCCAACGATCACGCCCGCACGGGCCATATCGATTGTCCGCACGAATCCGGTGCTCATTGCGATGGCATTGGGCGGCGTCGAGATGGGCAGGGACATACCGAGGCTCGCCCCAATTGCCACCGTAAGGGCCGCGGTTTGAAGAGCAAATCCATCCGCCACACCGGAGCTGACGAGGCTCATAACCAGTGGCATAAGCAAGGTTGCCGCCACCGTGTGGGCGATGAAATTTGCCAGAAGAATGGAGGCGAGGCCGAAGATTGCGAGCGCGCCAAGGGCACCAAACAAGCCCCAGGGCACCGATCCGATCATCCACTCCGCAAGCCCCGTTTCCCGCATGGCCACGCCGAGGGCGAGACCACCTGCCATCAGCCAGAGCACCTCCCAGGGCAGGTTTCGGATTTCCTTTTTGTCCACGACCTGAAAGGCGGTCAGCAAGGCAATCGGGATAAGGGCGACAAGGCTGCTGGACAGCCCATGGAGGGCCTCGGTCACCCACAGCAAAACAGTGAGGCCAAGAATGATATACAAGACCCAGGCCTTGAAAGAATGATCAAAGGATCCGCTCAGGCTCAGGGTCAGCTGCTTGAGTGAGCTCGGGTAAAGGCGCAGGAGCAAAGCCCATGTCAAGAGGAGCATCACGATGACCAGGGGCGTGGTCAGCGCCATCCACGAGGTGAAGGGAAGGATGATCCCTTGTTCGGCTAAAGCTCCGAGAGCAATGGCGTTGGGTGGGGTTCCTATCGGGGTCGCAATCCCGCCAATATTCGCAGCGAATGGAATGCTAAGGGCCACGCCGACGCGAAAACGGTCTCCTTCCGGAGCAGACATGAGCACCGGTATGACGGCGGCCATCATCATAGCGGTTGTGGCGGTGTTGCTCATGAAGGCTGAGAGCAGAGCCGTTACCGTCATGAGACCAAGCATGATGAAGGCGGGCTTTGTCCCGAACGGCTTCAGGATGATTCGCATGACGTTCCGGTCGACCCCATACTTGGCCGCACCGGCGGCCATGATGAACCCGCCCAGAAAGAGAATGATAATCGGGCTGGCCATCGTGTTGAGGTAGAGCGTGTACGCCGGCGGGGCGAATTCGACCTGCCAATGCCTCGCATCGGCTGCGATCAAACTCTCCGGCGAAATCTGGTCGGACTGAATCGTAATCCAGTCGGGGTCCTCGTTCAGCACCTCCACGTTGAGGGGCTGGAATCGGCCTGCTTTTGCGAGAAATATCTGGTTCTCATTTGTCACCGATTCAGCAGGTATCTGCCAAATGCTCTCTTCAAGCCTCGAGGGCTGGATCCGATCGGGTTGCGTGTAGGCGGCAAATGGCCCCTGCGAACTCAGGAGGAGAACCTGCAGGAGGATGACAAGGAGCGACGTGGCATAGATTGGGATCGGCTCCAGAACCCAGAAGACCGCAGCAAAGAGGAAAATGCCCAACGCCATCTGGCCAGCCAGAGACAAATCGGCAAACGGAAAGAGAAGCGGTGCAATAAAGGCCAGAAGGCCAAGTATCATGGATACGAAAAGGGACTTATTCATTTTGAATATTCGCTCGAGGATGCGAGGTGCCCATCCTTTTGCAGAGGGCTTTGTGCTACGACTTCCCCGTTCATTCAATCTTTTTGGTGAGGCCCTCAGCAACGGGTTCGATACCGGCCTCGTCCGCATTCGAGCGGTGAAAGAGGTTCGTGTTCATCCTTTGCTGAGCCCCGCCAAATGACGGCCAAGATGGGTCTCCAGCACTTCCGCATGAAGATCGGCATTGGACTCAAGATTCTCCAGGAGCGCGGTCTTGAAACTGCGACCCTTCACCGTAGATCCTCGGGTCAAGACCGATCCAAACGTGACGTGTAGCATCTGCCGGCCGTTGTTTTCATCGAGAAAGACGCGCTCGAGATCTTTGTCGGCTGTCTGAAGAAGACCTGGGATGTCGGCGTCCTGGACCGAGATGTGGTAGCTTTTTCGATCCTCTCCAAAGTGCTTGCCGGAGTCCTTCACGATTTCCCGGAAGAGGGCGGCGTCGGTACGAGCCAAGACGCGCAGGGCCTCAAGGTAGGACGTGCCGGCCGTCTTCACATGAAGGAGTTCGCCGCAGATGCGCCCGATGGCCGGATAGATCGAGAACTTATCGGAGCCGCTATGGATGCTTATTTTGTAGGGGCCGAAGGCCTTCGCGATGGCAACGTGCTCGACGAGTGAAGCTTCAAAGGCCTTGAGATCGCCCTTGTAATCAATGCCCTTCTCAAAATCTCCAATAAAGCGGGGGGCCAAGCTCACGATCGTTACGCCACGGCGCTGAAGTTCATTGGCGAAGAAGAGATGCTCCAGAGGCTGAGTGGGCGAGTCGGTTTCGTCCACGGAGACTTCAATCTCATAGAGCCGGCTCGCGTTGGCCTCGGCAATGTGATCGGCCATGATCTGACAGTGCTTGATGGCCCGGCCGTATTTGACGACCGCACGCATCAGACTTTCCCGCTCAAACCGGTAGGTGCCCGATTCTGTTTCGAAAGTCCTCGAAAGATAGAGCGACTCAGGATTTTCGCTTCCAAAGATACCGTCGGCTATTTGTTGATTAACCTCCTGGCTGAGATTGTCTTCCGCCATGTTGTCGGCGGCATTGTTAACAAACTCGGAGGGGTCGATGGTGAAGAAGCAAAACCCCGCCTCGGCCGTGGCGAAGACATCACCCCGGGTCTTCAGGTGATCGGCGTCTGCTCCCCACGGCTTCGTGTAGTTTGCCGCTGCAAGGGCATCCATGGCGGCGGCCATCACCTCTTGCGGCGTTCGGCCCGTCCGCGTCATTTCCCGAATGCTTTGTTGAGCAAAAATTCCGGCGAAATCATACGGTGCGGCGGCCGCGAGGTGCCCGGGCGTCCCAAGCCCAAGGCGATCACCAAATCCAAAGGATTTCCGTAAGCCGAGGGGAAGGGGGGAGGGTTGGTTCATTATTGACATGCTGCGATTTTCCCAACACGTGTTGGGAAACTGTGAGCGAGTCAAACCTAAAGTCTGTCCGCCCTGTTGACTCCACGGCTTCACTGGCAGAGTCACTTGGGCTATCCCGTTGGACCGTTTCCCGTGTCCTCAACGGGCACCCCGGCGTGAAGGAGTCCACGCGCCGTCGGGTTCTGGAGGCCATGAGCCGGCTCGGCTTTCAGCCCAATGCCATGGCCCGGGGACTCCGTGGATCGCAGACCCAGCTCATCGGTATTTGCTTTCAGGAGATCGGAACCCCTGTGCTGGCTCGAAAGATGTCGATTCTGCAATCTCACTTGCGGATGGAGCGTCATCGTGCGATCATTGAACTGGCTGGCGGCGATCCCATTCTCGAAGAGGAGGTCATCCGCCATTTTCTGTCGATGCGGGTGGATGGCATCGTGCTGGCGGGCTCGACCCTTGCGCCTGATAACCCGCTGCTGGAGCAGTTGCAGGAGGGGCCGGTGGTGGTCGTGGCCATCGATCCGGCAAATGCACTTCCTCTCCCGCAGGTGAACCTTGACCGGGAGCTGGCGATGGACCTCAAGCTGCAACATCTGCTGGATCTCGGGCATCGGCGAATTGCCATTCTGGGAGTGGAGAGCGATAACCTTTACGGCGGGCGCAGGATGCAGGGCTTGCGCAAGGCGGCGCGGCACCACCAGATGGATTTCAAGTCCGATTTTGTTTCCTTGAGTCTACCGGGTTATGGCTTGCAGGACTATAGTTACGGAGATCGCCTGGCGCAGGAGTACCTTTCCCTTGAGGATCGGCCGACCGCATTGCTCTGCCTCAATGACCGTATCGCCCTTGGAGCAAGTCGAGCCATTCAGCAGGCGGGTCTCCGGATTCCGGAAGATTGCTCTGTCATCGGATTTGACAACCTCGAGGCCAGCGCCTGGTCCCAGCCCGCGCTCACCACCATCGACCAGCAGATCGAGTTGATGATGTCGACAACGGTCGCCATCCTGATGCAAGCGGTTCGCTTTCGAGACGTCACACCTCCAAACCAAATGATCCGCCCTGCACTGTGTGTGCGGGAGTCCACCGGTCCCGTTCGAGGATCTGTTCGTCCTGGCAGCTGTCCGTGAGGGCCAAAGAATTTTCTCGCTATCATCCCGAAAAAATCTAACACGTGTAAGGAAATTTCCTCATTCATTCCCCCTGTTCCATTTTTGTTTTGAACCCATGAAACGTATTCTGCTGACGACGACTTCCTTTCAGGACACCCCCGGTGCTCATCACGCCATGCTTGAGGAGACAGGGTGGGAAATCATACGCGCCCGCGGGCCTCTGCCGGAGGCGGAGATGCTGGAGCTCGTGGGTGAGGTGGATGGTGTCATCTGTGGCGATGATCAGATTACGAGGGAGGTCCTTGAAAAGGCATTGCCTCGTTTAACGGTGCTCAGCAAGTACGGGATTGGTGTCGATAAGATCGACGTCGATGCGGCGACCGAACTGGAAATTCCTCTCTGCTATACGCCTGGGGTGAACCACACGACAGTGGCGGAGCATTGTTTTGCGCTCCTTCTTGCTCTGGTCAAAAACCTTGTTCAGGAGGTGGCGATCACGCGGGCGGGTAAATGGAAGCGGCTGATCGGGCACGAGATTGCGGGGAAGACCCTGGGAATTGTCGGTTTGGGCCGGATCGGCAAAGAAGTGGCGATTCGGGCGCGAGCCTTTGGACTGGAAGTGCAGGCCTTCGATATCTACTGGGATGAGGCGTTCGCCAAGGAGCATGGTATTCGCCGCTGCGAGCAGCTGGATGTTTTGTTGAACACTTCCGATATCATTTCCCTTCATACGAATCTGACAGAGGAGACGCGTGGCCTGATCAACGCGAAGAGTCTGACGGCGATGAAAGATGGCGTTCTCATTATCAACTGTTCGCGAGGTGAGCTTGTTGAGGTGGGGCCGATGGTCGAGGCGTTGAAGAGCGGTAAAGTGGGCGGGTATGGCACCGACGTGCTGGATGTGGAGCCCCCGCCGGCGAACCATCCCTTGCTCTCGATTGGAAGCTGTTTGGTCACACCCCATATTGGTTCGCGCACTTATGAGAGTGTCGTTCGGCAAGCGAGTGCCGCTGTTACAAACCTGATTCGGGTGATGAACGGCGAGCCACCGGTGGCTCAGGTAAACAAGGTAGCTATTCGGAAAGGGAATTGAGCATCATGCAGACAGAAACATTTCATGTCGTCCCTGAGGCGGCGCACAATCAGTTGGTGCATGCGGCTTATCGGAATCGTGGTTATGATGCTGCTGAGGCAGCGGCGGCGGCGCGGTCCGCCGCTCATGCCGCCAGGCATGGGATCCGGACGCATAATGCGATCAAGGCACTTCATCTCGATCATCTTTTTGGAAGCGGATCGAAGGGTTGTGTTCCTGGTGCCTCCATTGAGAAAAAGACCGGACGTTTTGCTTCGGCTGAGGTGTGGGACTCCAACCGAAAGCTGGGGCAGGCCGTCGCTTACGAGGCGATGGAGCGTTGTATCACGATGGCCGATACCTATGGGGTGGGTATCGTCAGTGTGGATAATGCCTTTCATTATCTCTGGGGGGGCGGCTATGTGATGGAGGCCGCGCAGCGTGGCTATATTGCCTACACAAATTGCACGGCGGCACTGGCCGAGGTCGTTCCCTTTATGGGAAAATACCCGACCTTGGGAACCAACCCTCACAGCTGGGGCTTCCCGACGACCGAGGCCGTTGGGTTTCCCATCGTTATTGACTGGGCCACTTCAGTGGTTTCCATGGGGCGGGTGCAGCAACTTGCCCGTGAAGGGAAATCGATTCCTCCCAACGCTGCCGTTGATGAGAATGGAAATCCGACAACGGATCCTGCAAAGGCAAAGTTTCTTCTCCCGTTTGGGGCTCACAAGGGTTATGGGCTCAGTCTCGTAAATGAGCTGACTGCTGGGTTCATCGGTGGATTCAAGCCCACGGTCCGAAGCCGATGGGATGTTCAGGCGGAAAAGCATGCGCCCTGTTTCTTTTTTCAGGTTATTCATCCGGAGGCGATGAATGCCGGTGCGTTTGCGGGCGATCGTTCCCAGGCGGAGAATGTGAAGGTCGTTATCGAGGATATCTTGAGCAACGGGAACGAGTCCTGCCTCCTTCCGGGGCAGCCGGAGGCCGAACATGCGCGGCGTTGTGATGCTGCCGGTGGATTGCTCTTTTCCGCCGCCGAGATCGGCGCTTTCGCCGAGGTGGCGCGCGAGTGCGGAGAGCCATCCTGGAATGTCGACGACTTCCCCGTCGAAAAGTAGTTTATTTTCATTTCTGAACTTTCATTTGAGAATCGATAACCATGAGTCTGAAGATCCGACCTGCTGAATCCTGCCAGTACGATTGTGTTTCCCTTGGGGAAATCATGCTTCGCCTTGATCCGGGTGAAGGCCGTGTGCGGACCACCCGTTCTTTCCAGGTCTGGGAGGGTGGCGGTGAGTATAATGTCACTCGGGGGCTGCGGCGCTGCTTTGGTATGCGCACGGCTGTGGTCACGGCTTTTGCGGATAATGAAGTCGGGCGTCTGCTGGAAGATTTTATTCTTCAAGGCGGGGTGGATACGCGCTTCGTGAAATGGGTCCCGTATGATGGGATCGGCCGGACCGTGCGCAACGGTCTGAATTTCACGGAACGGGGCTTTGGTATTCGCGGCGCGATTGGGGTGCCGGATCGCGGACTTACAGCCGCGTCCCAGATGAAACCGGGTGACATCGATTGGGAATACGTCTTTGGCGAGTGTGGTGTCCGGTGGTTCCACACCGGCGGAATCTTTGCCGCTTTGTCGGAGTCCACTGCGGAGTTGACCCTGGAAGCGGTGAAGGCTGCGCAGAAGCACGGGACAATCGTCAGCTACGACCTGAATTACCGGCCATCGCTCTGGAAGTCGATCGGGGGGCTGCCCAAGGCGCAGGAGGTCAACCGTGAGATTGCTCGTTATGTCGATGTCATGATCGGCAATGAAGAGGATTACACCGCAAGCCTCGGGTTTGAGGTGGAGGGCGTCGACGAGCACCTGGAAACCCTTCCGATTGAGGCGTTCAAGGCCATGATCGAAAGAGTCACGGCAGCGTACCCAAATTTCAAGGCTACGGCCACGAGCTTGCGCTCTGTGAAAACCGCCACCGTTAATGATTGGGGTGCCATCGCATGGAAGGGCGGACAGTTTTTCCGGAGTCGGGACTATAACGAGCTTGAGGTTCTTGATCGGGTGGGCGGTGGCGACAGCTTTGCGAGCGGCTTTATTTATGGTTTGATGACGACGGGTGATGGACAGAGGGCCGTTGAGTATGCAGCGGCTCATGGTGCGCTCGCTCAGACCACGCCGGGAGATACCTCCATGGTGGATGTCTCCGAGGTGGAAAAGGTCATGGGTGGGGGCAGCGCCCGTGTCGTGCGTTGATAGAGTGAGTTTTTGAATACAAAGGAAGAGATGAGTTACTGCGAAAATTTGTTTGGGTTGAGCGGGAAAGTGGCGGTTGTCATTGGTGGCACGGGCGAATTGTGCGGGGCCATGGCCGAGGGCTTGGCCGGTGCTGGAGCTGAGGTTGTCTTAGTCGGACGAAAGGCGGAGAAGGCCGAGGCGAGGCTGAAGGCAATTGAGTCGGCTGGAAACAAAGCCTGGTTTCATACCGCCGATGTCAGCGCACGCGAGGGGCTGGAGGCACTGAGAGATGCCGTCCTCGAGCGCTCAGGGCGGATTGATATCGTTATCAATGGTGCGGGCATTAATTCGCCGACGCCCTTTTTCGATATTTCGGATGACGAGGTGGATCGCATCCTGACGGTGAACTACAAGGCGGTCTTCCGCGCGTGCCAGGTCTTTGGGAAGTACCTGGTGGACCGTGGCGAAGGAGGCAGCATCATCAATATAGGCTCGATCAGCGGTCTGAAGCCGTTGTCGCGCGTTTTCACCTATTCCGCCTCAAAGGCGGCGGTGCACAATCTTTCAGCGAACCTTGCGCGGGAATGGGCCGCTCAGGGTGTCCGGGTAAATACACTCGTGCCGGGCTTTTTCCCAGCTGAGCAGAACCGCAGCGTTCTCACTCCCGAACGGGTTGGGCAGATCATGGGGCACACGCCGATGAAGCGTTTTGGCGAAGCAAAGGAACTGGTCGGAGCGACGCTCCTCCTCGCGAGCGATCGGGCGGGTGGTTTTATCACCGGTCATGAAATGATCGTTGATGGCGGCTTTGCTTCCATGTTCATTTGAACAGTCGATACGGGCGGATCCCCTTCGAGACTGGCCATTAAAATACCCGTTCCCTTTCCTTCCGGCATGGCATTCATAAAAGACAGCTTTCTCCTCAGTAACCCGACAGCTCAAGCGCTCTATGATGGGCATGCGCGGGAGCTCCCGATCATTGACTATCATTGTCACCTTTCCGCCGAGGATGTGGCCATCAACCGGCGCTTTGCCAATCTGTATGAGATCTGGCTGGAAGGGGATCATTACAAGTGGCGGGCGATGCGGACGAACGGAGAGGACGAGCGCTTCTGCACGGGCGACGCTTCACCGAAGGAAAAGTTTCTGGCGTTCGCCCGTACGGTTCCAAATGCCTTGCGGAACCCGCTCTACCATTGGTGCCATCTTGAGCTGAAGCGTTATTTTGGGATCGATACCTTGCTGAGCCCGGAGACGGCGGAAGCCATCTGGGAGGAGGCCAACGCAAAGCTGGCGGAACCAGGCATGGATGCGCATGGCATTCTTGAGCGCTTTAAAGTTTCCGTTGTGTGCACGACGGATGATCCGGTGGATTCGCTTGAGCACCATCAAACGATCGCGAAGTCAGGCATCGGAACCAAAGTCTATCCAACTTTTCGGCCGGACAAGGCCTTGGCGGTCGATCAGAGCAAGGTCTGGAATACCTGGGTGGATCGTCTTGAGAAGGTAAGCGAGACATCCTGTTTCGAGTTCAAAGGCTTTCTCGATGCGCTGCGCAAGCGGCATGATTTCTTCCATTCGCTCGGTGGCCGGTTATCGGACCATGGATTGGAGCGCTGCTTCGCAGACTTTCCATCCGAGGAGGCGGCGATACAGATCTTTGATAAGGTGCGAGCAGGCCGGGATGCGAGCCCACGGGAGAAGGAGCAGTTCGGTGCTTATCTCATGGAGTTCTTTGGTGAGCTCGATGCAGAGAAAGGGTGGACGAAGCAGTTGCATCTGGGAGCGATGCGCAACAACAACGAGGCGCTCTTCCAGAAGTTGGGGCCGGATATTGGCTGCGACTCGATCGGTGACTTCCGTCAGGGTGATGTGCTGTCGCGCTACCTCAGCCGCCTCGCGGGCAAGGGCAAGTTGCCTAAGACGATTCTCTACAATTTGAATCCGGCGGATAACTACCTGCTTGCGACAATGGCTGGTAATTTTCAGGGAGATGGAATCCCCGGAAAGATCCAGTTTGGCAGCGGTTGGTGGTTCCTCGATCAGAAGGAAGGTATGGTCTGGCAGATCAATGCTCTCTCCAATCTCGGGCTGTTGAGGCGATTTGTCGGTATGCTGACCGATTCGCGCAGCTTCATGAGCTACTGCCGTCACGAGTACTTTCGCCGCATCCTCTGCAATCTGATTGGTGAAGATGTTGAGAATGGTGAATTGCCCAATGATATGAAGCTGCTCGGCGAGCTGGTGGAAGCCGTCTGCTATCACAATGCCGCTGACTACTTTGGATTTGAATTGGGCACCTACAGACCTTGAACCACGCATCTATTCCTCATGAGCAATAAGAAATCGGATACAGTAAGACTCGGAATCATCGGAATCGGTAACATGGGCTCGGCTCATGTCCGGTGGATCCTGGATGGAAAAGTCCCAGGACTTGAGCTGGCGGCGATCTGTGACACGAACCCGGAGCGGATGGCCCCCTTTGATAACGTTCCCAAGTTTGATCAAGCCGAAGACTTGATCGCGAGCGACGCCGTCAATGCCGTCTTGGTGGCCACGCCCCATTACGACCATACGACACTGGGTATTGCCACCCTTCAGGCGGGGAAGCACCTCCTCGTAGAGAAGCCAATTTCAGTTCACAAAGCGGACTGTGAACGTCTCGTGGCGGCACACACCGATAAGAACCTTGTGTTTGCGGCCATGTTTAACCAACGGACAGATCCGCACTACACCAAGCTGCGCTCCTTGATTCAGTCCGGTGAGCTGGGCCAGATCCGTCGCGTGGTTTGGGTCATTACGGATTGGTTCCGGACGTATAATTACTATTCCTCCGGTGGGTGGCGTGCCACTTGGAAGGGCGAGGGCGGCGGTGTGCTCCTCAATCAGTGCCCGCACCAGCTGGATCTCTGGCAGTGGCTCTTTGGGATGCCACAAAAGGTGCGCGCTTTCTGTGACATTGGCCGATACCACGAGATCGAGGTGGAAGACGATGTGACATGCTACATGGAGTATGCCGATGGCTGTAAGGGCGTCTTTATCACCACGACGGGTGAAGCCCCTGGGACCAACCGTCTCGAGATTACGGGTGAGCGTGGCAAGATTGTGGTGGAGCCGTCGGCCGGTGCCGGGCTGCAGTTTACCCGCAATGAAGTGCCTATGACGGAGTGGAGCAAGAATGACCCAGGCAGCTTCAGCCGACCGGGTACATGGGACATCAATATCCCGATCAAGGGAGGAACGGGTCCGCAGCATGTGGGGATTCTTCAGAACTTCACGGGAGCCATTCTCCGGGGCGAAGAGCTTGTTGCTCCAGCGGCCGAGGGAATTCATTCGGTCGAGCTTGCGAACTCCATGCTCTACAGCTCGTTCATGGGCAAGACGGTGGAGCTTCCTTTGGATGCGGCCGCGTATGAGACGCACCTGAAGAAGCTGATCGCGGAATCCAAGTTCGAGAAGGTCGCAAGCGAGCGCCTTGCGGATGATTTCCGGTGAGGTTCGGAAGCCATTAATCAAGACGATTTTAGGAAGATATTTTCATGAGCACGAAATTGCGTGATGGAATGAATTGGGCCCCGGTGTCGGATAAGCCGAAGCCCGTCGTAGAGCCTGGCCAGTTCAAGTTTGCGGCGGCCTTCTTCGATCATGGGCACATTTACGGCCAGGCCAATGGCCTTAAAGAGGCCGGTGGAGAGTGCAAATGGGCATGGGACCCGGATCCCGGGCGTTTGAAGAAGTTTTGTGAGTCTTATCCACAGGCGAAGCCCGCACGGAGTTATCAGGAGATTCTGGATGACCCGGATGTCCGGCTCATCACTGCTGCGGCCATCCCGAGTGATCGTGCGGAAATAGGTTTTCAGTGCATGCGGGCCGGGAAGGATTATTTCACCGACAAGTCTCCATTCACGACGCTCGATCAACTGGCCCAAGCCAAGCGGGTGGTTGCCGAAACAGGCAGGCGATACCTCTGCAATTACTCGGAGCGCACCCACACGGAAGCCGCGTGGTACACCGGTGAGCTGATCAAGCAGGGGGCAATCGGGCGGGTTTTGCAGGTGCTCATCCTTGCACCGCATAATCTGAACAAGGGACAGCGGCCGGATTGGTTCTTCGACAAGTCCAAGTATGGTGGAATCATTACGGACATTGGTTCACACCAGTTTGACCAGTTCCTCTATTTCACCGGATCCAAAGATGGCACGGTCAACTTTGCCCGAGTGGAGAACTTCGAGAATCCGGAGACACCAGGACTGGAGGATTTTGGCGAGGCTTCGGTCACGACCGATACCGGGGCTTCCTGCTATTGCCGGATGGACTGGTTCAACCCCAAAGGCCTCCGAACCTGGGGCGATGGACGCACTTTTGTGCTCGGGACCGATGGGTATATTGAAGTTCGGAAATACATCGATATCACCATCGAGCCCCAGGAGTCTGAGGTTCTTTATCTTGTCGATCACGAAGGCGAAAAACGTATTTCCTGCCGGGGTAAGATCGGGTTCCCCTTCTTTGGGAAGATGATTCTGGATTTGGTAAACGGCACGGATCACGCGATGACGCAAGAGCACTGCTTCAAGGCGGCTGAACTGTCAATGAAGGCACAGGTCGTCGCTGATGCGGCCCGGGCCAAGTAAGACGGATTTCAGCGTCGTCAGGGCTTTGAGCTACGCACCGGATGCCTCATCGCTTCGTGTCGCGAGGTGATTGAGGATCCGGTCGGCGTGGCGAACAGTGCGTCTTAGCCAAGTGAGGTAGATTTCCCGCTGCTCGAGCGGCGGGAGTTGCCAGTCCACAGAGCTTCGCCGGAGCCGGGTACAGATGTCGTGAAGGCACAGGGCGACGCTCACCGAGATATTGAAACTCTGGGTAAATCCGAACATCGGGATGCGGACCGCCATGTCGGCTTCATCAAGAATCGTCTGACTCAAGCCTTCGTCCTCGGTCCCGAAGAACAAAGCCACGGGTTCATCGACCGGGAGGTCAGGAAGGGGCAGGGCATCCGGTCTCAGTGCTGTTGCCACAATGCGGTAGCCTTTTGCCCGCAGCGAGCGAATGCATTCCAGGCGATTGTCGCTGTCCGGCTTCCGGTGGCGATGAAGCGTCATCCATTTTCGGCTGCCCATGTCGACGTCAGGATTCGTCGAGTAGTTGTAGCGTTGCTCAATGACGTGGAGATGCTGGACGCCGAAGCACTCGCAGGAGCGCATTGCCGCGCTGGCATTGTGTGGCTGGAAAAGATCTTCGAGGACGACGCGGACGTGTCCTGTGCGCTGGGCGAGGACCTCGGCCATGAGCGCCTTCTTGGCGTCGGTGACGAAGGGTTCAAGACGCGCGATCGCTCGTTCTACAGCGTCGGGATGCGGGGGACTTTCAAGCACAGGCTTGGAGGATGACAGCGATCCGGTCGGCATCAATGTCGGCATTCTCCCCGAGCCGAACGTCGGCTGCTCGAAAGCGTTCAACGATGGGCGCAGTCTGTTCAACGCCGATACCATAGTCATTCAGGCGCGTCTTGATCCCGAGGTCATGGAAGAACTGTTCCAGGGCCTGGATACCCTCTTCGATGGCAGCATCTTCGTCAGCTGTTTGAATGCCCCAGACCCGTCGGGCAAACTGAAGGAGCTTGATGCGCTTGGCTTCGCGCTGATTGCGGAGAAGTTGTGGCACGACAATCGCGAGGGTGCGGGCATGGGCGATCCCGAAGAATGCAGTCAGCTCATGCCCGATGGCGTGGGATGACCAGTCGCCGGGAACGCCGCAGGAGAGGTGTCCGTTCAAGGCCCACATTGAGGTGAGCATGATGTTTGCACGCGTGTTGAAATCCTTGGGACTGGCCAGCGCCTTCGGTCCTTCTTCCAGGAGTGTGAGGAAGATGCCTTCGGCCTGCCGGTCCTGGAGGGGGCTGTCTGCCGGGTAGGTCAGGTATTGCTCGATCACGTGAACAAAGGCGTCGGCGATGCCGTTGGCGGTTTGCTCAGGAGGCAGGGAAAAGGTCGTCTCTGGATCGAGGATGCTGAACGTCGGTTGAACGTGTGGACTCAGGAAGGAGAGCTTCTGCTGGCGTGCCCGGCGGGAGATGACGGCGGCGCTGTTGGCCTCGGAGCCGGTGCCTGGCAGGGTCAGAATCGTTGCCAGGGGCACGGCGTTCTTTACGGCCATTCCCTTCTCAAGGATGTCCCAAGGATCGCTGGTCTGAAAGGGAATCGCGGCGGCAATGAATTTGGCGGCGTCGATGACGGAGCCCCCGCCGACGGCAAGAATATAATCAATCCCGGCTTCGCGCGCTTGTTCGACGATGCCCATGCACGTCTTGTACTCGGGGTTTACCTCAATGCCACCCATGTCGAGAACCGGCGGGGTTGGGAGACCCGCATAGACGCGCTCATAGGTCCCGTTATCCTTGATCGACCCGCCGCCGTAGAGCAGGAGGAGGCGTTTGGCAGGATCCAGATGTTTCCGCACCTGCTCGACCGTGGTCTTCCCAAAGATGATCTTGGTGGGGTTGTGGTAGATAAAGCTGTTCATGGTTCCCTTGATTGACTGAAGGCTTCGGCGGCCCGCTCCTGCCAGGCCTCCAGGAGGCTGGACACGGACCCATTGTCAATGCCACCCCCCATCGCGAAGTCCGGTTTGCCGCCTCCGCGGCCTCCGAGGGCACCGGTGATCTCCTGCACAATGGCACCGGCTTTGAATCCGGCGGCGATTGCCTGCGGGGAGCAAAAGGCTGTTACCGTCACCTTCTCCCCGAAGGTGCCTGTGGCAACGAGGACGCCTTCACCCAGTTCTTTGAAGAGCTTGGCGCCATTTTCCCGGACGGCATTCGGATTATCAGCGGAGACCGCTGTCCCCAGAAACAGGAGGCCGGCGGATTGCGTCGCCTTGTTCACGAGCCCCGCGGCTTCACCGGCGGCGGCTTCTGCCTTCAGGCGTTTCAGCTCGCGTTCCGCCTGTTGCAGGCGCTGGCGCAAATCGTCCACACGCGCGGAGACCTTTTCGCTGCTGACGGAGAACTGGTGCGCGAGGTCGTCCACCAGAGCAACACGCTGGTCGAGGAAAGCTTTTGCGGCTGTTCCAGCCACGGCTTCAATGCGTCTTGTTCCCCCGGCGATGGCGCTTTCCGAGATGATCTTGAGGACGCCGATTTCACCCGTTGCGGAGACGTGAGTGCCGCCGCAGAGCTCTTTGCTCCATCCACCCATGTCGACGACTCTAACCACGTTTCCATACTTCTCTCCAAAGAAGGCCAAAACATCGTCCGGCTTCTGGTCGAACGGAACTTCAAACCACTGCACCGGATCGTTCTGCAGGATTTTCTCCATGCAGAGGCGTTCGATCTCGGCGATTTCCTCCGGCTTCAGGGAATCGAAGTGCGCGAAGTCGAACCGTAGCCGATCGTGCGCGACATAGGATCCGGCTTGGCGAACGTGGTCGCCGAGAACCTTCCGCAGCGCCCAGTGGAGGATATGGGTGGCGCTGTGGTGTCGCTGAATATCGCCTCGTCGATTGGCATCGACAACAGCCTGAACATTTTTTCCGACATCTGCCTCGGTCATTGGAGCGCCGGCTTCAAGCTGTTGCAGGATATGGCCCTTGTCATTTTTCACCGTATTGAGAACGGGAATGCGTTCGCCGCGGATCTCGATCCAGCCGGTGTCGCCGACCTGGCCGCCCATTTCGGCGTAAAAGGGCGAGGCCTCAAGGGTGACAAAAGAGCCGTTCTCACCTGCCGTGACGGAGGTCAGTTTTGTCTCCAAGGGAGCTCGGTAAGCTTCTGATTCAAAGCCGACAAATTTCGGAGCGTCGGTGTCCAGGTCTGCCTCGGTCGCCACGCGGATCACTTCCTTCTTCTGAGAAGCTCGCGCCCGCTCACGCTGGTCTTTCATGTGGGCGGCAAACCCGATGGTATCGACCGAAAGACCGCGTTCGGCGGCAATGATCTCTGTCAGGTCCAGCGGGAATCCGTAGGTATCGTAAAGCTCGAAGGCCTGGGCCCCGCTGATCTGCTCCGCGCCACCGGCAAAAATCCTCTCCAGGATGCCGAGCCCACGATCGATCGTGCGGTCGAAGGAACCTTCTTCACTCGAGATGATTCGGGTGATGATTCCCTGTTGCTTCCGGAGCTCGGGAAAGACGTCCCCGAGGGATTGCACCGTCGGTTCCACCAGGCTGGAAAAGAAACCCGGTTTCAAGCCGAGGCGGCGTCCATACATGATCGCGCGCCGGAGAATGCGGCGAAGAACGTAGTTGCGGCCCTCATTTCCGGGGATGATACCATCGGCAATGCTGCAGGAGAGCGTGCGTATGTGGTCGGCAAGCACGCGGAATCCGATGTCCTTTCTCTCGTTGTCCGAAAGATCTGTTCGCGAATCCGGCAGGGTGCGCTCGTAGTTCAGCCCGCTCAGCTTCTCGATCTTCTCAAAGATGGGGGCGAAGACATCGGCGTTGTAGTTGCTGGGTGGTGTTCCATAGCGCGTGAAGTTGGCCGTTGTCGCCATGATTCCGGCGACCCGTTCGAAGCCCATGCCGGTGTCGACGTGGCGTGCCTTCAAGGGAGAGAATCGGTTGCCGGGCTCGGCATTGAGCTGAATGAAAACGAGGTTCCAGATCTCGATGCAGTAAGGGCTGTCCTTATTTACCAGAGCGCCCTTGCTATCCCCCGCTTCGGTCAGGTCGAGATGGATCTCCGAACACGGCCCGCAGGGTCCGGTGTCCCCCATCATCCAGAAGTTATCTTCCTTGTTGCCGTAGATAATATGGATCTTTGGGTCCAGTCCCTCCTTCTTGAGAATAGTCTCCCATAAATTGTAGGCTTCCTGGTCAAACTCTGCCGGGTCGCCTTCAGCGGGAGCGTAGATCGTGACGTAGAGGCGTTCCTTGGGAAACTTCCAGATATCGGTGAGAAGTTCCCATGCCCACTCAATGGCCTCCTTCTTGAAATAATCTCCAAAGGACCAGTTTCCGAGCATTTCGAAGAAGGTGTGGTGGTAGCCATCGAACCCGACATCATCGAGGTCGTTATGCTTCCCACCTGCACGGATGCACTTCTGCGTATCGGCCACCCGTGGGTGTGGGGCCTCCCGTTCCCCAAGAAAATAGGGGACGAACTGATTCATTCCCGCATTCGTGAAAAGGAGGTTGGGCGACGAAGGCAGGAGCGGCGCGGAAGGGACGATCGCATGCCCCTTCGAGGCAAAGAAGTCGAGGAACGATTGGCGGATCTCGTTGGATGTCATTGGTGGAAGGGGAGCGGAGGGTTGCGCTTTTACAGGCGCTCGAGGATGGCGTCGGTCATGGCTTGGGTGCTCACGGAAGCACCGCCAAAGGCGATGTCGCCGGTGCGCGTGCCGTTTTTGACCGTTGCGCGCACCGCCTGCTCGATTCGGGTGGCGGCTTCATCGAGTCCGAAGCTGTGGCGGAGCATCAGAGCCGCGCTCAGGATCTGCGCACAGGGGTTGGCGATGCCTTTCCCGGCGATGTCCGGCGCGGTTCCGCCTGCCGGTTCATAGAGTCCGACAGGATGGCCGTGTCGATTCTGGTTGGTTCCAATGCTGGCGGAGGCAAGCATGCCGAGGCTTCCGCAGATCACGCCCATTTCATCGCTCAGAATATCTCCGAACATGTTTTCGGTGAAGAGCACGTCGAATTGGTTTGGGTCGCGCGCCAACTGCATCGCCGCGTTGTCCACATACATGTGGGTGAGCGCGATGTCGGGATGGTTCTTTGCGAAGTAGGTGCTTGTTACTTCGCGCCAGAGGACGGAGGTCATCAGAACGTTTGCTTTGTCGACGGAGCAGACGCGCTTCCCACGTGATCTTGCTGTGATGGCGGCGACTTCCGCGATACGCTCGATCTCGCTGGTCCGGTAAACCATCGTGTCGATCGCTTCCTCTTCGCCGTTCGCCAGCGTCCGGCGTTCCTTTGGTTCGCCGAAATAGATGCCTCCGGTCAGTTCGCGGATGCAGATCATATCGATCCCGTCTGGAATGCGCTCCTGTTTGAGGGGTGAGGCTTCGACCAACTCAGGGTAGAGAAGTCCCGGGCGGATATTGGCAAAGAGTTTGAAGCGCTTGCGCAAAGGCAGGAGGGCGGCACGCTCAGGTTGCTCAGCGGGGGGAAGGTTCTCCCATTTTGGGCCGCCGACAGACCCGAAGAGAATGGCATCCGCTTCCGCGCAGGCATGGACCGTCGCCTCGGGCAGGGCTTCACCATGACGATCGATGGCGATACCACCTACATCGTGCGTGCTGTGCTCCAGCGCAAAACCATCACGGGCCGCGACCACATCCAGCACCCGGAGGGCTGCGTCCATGACTTCAGGGCCGATACCATCGCCCGGTAATACAGTAAATTTGCAGGTCTTCATCTGTGCGTCGAAAATCGGGCAGGTTGGTCCTGATGGACTTTCAACTCAAGCTATTTGCCGTTGTGGTGCCTCGGGTGGGCTTCTGGAGGCGGCTGTTGGCTTCAGTTGGGCCCCACGCTCGCGACCTCCATTGGGTCAAACCCACTCCGGCCTTGCCAGCGGGGGAGTGAACGAGGCATCGTAAGGGCTTTTCGAGAGCAGCTGCCGATGAATACAAAGACGATTGCCCTGGGGACGGATCATGCCGGTTTTCTCTGCAAGGAGCGGGTGAAAGCCCACCTTGAGGCTGCAGGGCATAAAGTCCTCGATTTCGGGACACATTCTGCCGTGTCGTGCGATTATCCCGACTTCATCTACCCGGCGGCGTGGGCTGTGGCCAAGGGTGAGGCCGAAGGTGCGATTGTCTTTGGCGGGAGTGGAAACGGCGAGGCGATGGTCGCCAACAGGGTGCCAGGCATTCGCTGCGGGCTTTGTTGGAACGTGGAGAGCGCGCGCCTGACCCGGCAACATAACAACGCCAATGCGATCTCAATCGGTGCCCGGCTCGTGGCGGAGGATGCGTTGCTCCAAATTGTCGACGTATGGCTGAACACACCCTTTGAAGGTGGGCGCCACGATATTCGTCTGGCAAAGCTGCATGCCGGAGAGGCTCCGGTCAGTTCTTCCTGAGACTCGACTTTTGGCGAGTCTCTTTTGCTCTTTGGCCGGGGTTTGCTAGGTTGAGATCCACCGCATGAACTCGGTTCGCATTATCACTTTCAACATTGCCCATGGCCGTGGTCTTGGCTTTTACCAGGGATTCACGTCGCTTGGTCGGCTGACGCGGAATCTGGAGGGGATTGGGAATCTGCTTGCCCGAAATGGAGCCGATATCGTCGCCATGCAAGAGGTGGACGAAAATTCCGCTTGGAATCGTCGGGTGAATTTGCTCGATGAAATTGGCAAGGTCTCAGGTTTGGAACACCGAGTGATGGGTGTCCACACACGGAGGACAGGGCGCTTTCATTTGAACTATGGCAATGCCGTGCTCTCGCGCTTTGAGGTGCGCTCCCATCACAATCAAGCTTTTGGCTCCCGACGCATTGGTGAGAAAGGCTTCTTGTATGCTGAAATCGATGTTGGAGGTGCGCATCCTGTTCCTGTCTTAAATCTTCATTTGGATTTTCGTTCGCGTTCAAGGCGTCTGGAACAGGTTGGGCGTATCGTGGAGTTTTTTGAAGGTCCGGTCTACCAGTTGAGTCCCCTTCCTCCGATTGTGTGCGGGGATTTCAATGTGGCATCACATCGCAGTTTGGATGCCACCGCCGAATTGTACCGCTATCTGCACAATCGCCATGGCTACAAAATGCTTCCGGAAGGAACGGCCCGGACGTTCCCCTCGCAGTGGCCTCGGCGGACGATAGATTTTATTTTTGTCCCTGAAGCCTTCAAAATCATCCGGTCCGAGGTGATTCGCTGTTACTTGAGCGATCACTGTCCCGTCATGGTGGAGTTGCAACTCCCCGACGAAGTTCGCTGAGCGTGGGGGAATAACTCGGATAAGGCCGCTCGTCGGTCAATAAGTTGCGCTGACCAAGGCAAGGACCACGCCGAGCCCAAAGAGGGTGGCACCGAGGCTCTTTGTCCGCACAGGGCGTGCGTAAAGCCATTCGAGCGTATTCCGGAGGTGGTAGGGTGCCGCTCCGATGGTGATTGCCCCGATGATGAGGATGTAGAGCAGGCTGACGAAATAGAGACGTTGCGGGATATCATAGAGGCCGAAAGCCGACTGGAGGCCGGTGGCGGCAAAAAGGAGAGCAAGGATCGCCAGCCCCCGGACAGAGAGGAAGTCCTTCACTACAAAAAAGGCCCCAATCATCGTCGTTCCGAACACGCCGAGGAGGAGGGTGCGGAACATGCCAAAATCCATGTTGAACAGGTTATCTGCCGGCGAGAGGTTCCAGACGCGGTAGAGAAACCAGAGACCCCCCGCGCCAAAGGTGATGAAGGCCGCCTGTTCACTGCGAAGAAATCGCATCGAGGCGGAGCGCCAACCCACGGGTGAGCGAAAGAAGGCGATGCCGAGAGCAATCAGGATGGCGGCGAAAAGAAGAGAGAGAACCGTGAGCATGGTGAATGAGTAAGGCGGGGGATGGGTTGTCGAAGGCAAGCGGAAAGCTACGGCGTCACCCGGTGGCGGTTGCCGGATTATGATCCTCCACCCCCTCCAGGACCAGGTCTCCAATCAAGGAGCTGACGCTGCCTTCCCGGATCCGCACGGGAACGATCTGCCCGGTCAGGCGGGCAGATCCGGGGAAAATGACCTTTCGGTTTCCGGGATTGCGTCCCATGAACATGTTCTGGCCGCGTTTCGCCGTGCCTTCGACCAGCACGTCTTCCACCTTCCCGACCAAGGATGCGTTTCGGCGAAGCGAGTGCCGGCCGAGGATCTCCAGGAGAGTCTGGTTGCGCGTTTCTTTCACATCCTGAGGAACATCGTCTTCCTGCCCGGCTGAGACGGTTCCGGACCGGGGGGAGTATTTGAAGATGAAAGCCATGTCGAAGCCCACCTCTTCAAACAGCGCCCGCGTCATTTCAAAGTCGGCCCCGGTCTCACCGGGGAAGCCAACAATAATGTCTGTCGAAAGATAGATGTCAGGCCGGACAGCGCGCAGTTGATCGACGATCTCCCGAAAACGGCGTGCGGTATAGGGCCGTCGCATCGCCTTCAAGATGGTGTCGGATCCACTCTGCATCGGCAGGTGCACGTAGGGCATCAGCTTGGATAGACGGCCATAAGCCTCCACCAGATCCTGTTGAAAGCCGCGCGGGTGTGGCGAGGTGAAGCGGATCCGGTCAATGCCGTCGATCTCCTGAATGCGTTCGAGCAGCTGCACAAATGGGCTTTTTCGATCGACAAAGGGAATCTGGCGAAGTCCGTAATTATTGACGATCTGGCCCAGAAGGGTGATTTCACGCGTCCCCGCGGCGGCCAGTTCGCGCGCCTCTTCCACGATGGTCTCCATGCTGCGGTAGCGCTCAGCCCCCCGGGTCTTGGGGACGATGCAGAAGGAGCACTTCATGTTGCAGCCCTGCATGATACTGACGAAGGCGGTCACCTGGCGTTCGTCCTTGTGGTCCCGGATAGTTTCTTCGGAGCCCTCTTCTTCGCCGAGGTCGACCAAGGTGGCAGGCTTGGGCCCAAGCCCCCGCTGGCTGGCAAGGAGGCTGTCGAGCATCTCCGGGACGCGGTGAAACTTTTGCGTTCCGACGAGCAGATCGAGATCGGGGAGGCGGTCCACCAGTTCCTCGCCGCGGTTTTGGGCCATGCAGCCCATGATCCCGATGAGGAAGTTGGGATCCGTCCGCTTGCGTTTGCCCAGGTGCCCGGTCTTGCCGATAGCCTTTTGTTCCGCTTGGTCGCGGACGGCGCAGGTATTCAACAAGACAATGTCAGCATCCTTTTCACCTTCGACAATACTGTAGCCACGCGCGCGCAACATCGAAGCCACTGCGTCCGAGTCGCGCTCGTTCATCTGGCAACCGTAGGTCTTGATATAAACGCGGTTCATGCAAGAGCTGAAACGCAACCTCAATGGATACCCCGGGTCAATGGCATACCGCCCAAAGAGCCGATCGATGTGGTGTGGAAATATTTAGGGAGGGATTGTGAAACGGTTTCTGCTGGATGCTTCATTCGAATGATGCATCTTTGACCAAGTGAAGCGTTCGCTTGCAGTTACTTATCATGAACATGGTTCGCCCGCAGAAAAGCTTCGGGCGGAAGAAGTCGATCTCCCGGAAATGGGGCCGGACACGGTGCGGGTAAAGCTTCTCGCCGCGGTCATTCATCCGTCGGACTTCGGGATGATTCAAGGCAGCTACGGGATTCTTCCCTCGCTTCCGGCCATCGCCGGGCGGGAAGGTGTCGGTGAGGTCGTTGAAGTCGGGAACGACGTGGAGGCCTTGCGTCCCGGCGACTGGGTCCGGATGCCGGATACGGGGGCTTGGTGCGCATTCTCCGTGGCCCCCGCCGCGTCCTTGATGCCCCTTCCGAACGACATTCCTGTGGAGTTGGCGGCCATGGCCTCGATCAATCCACCGACCGCATGGAGAATCTTGCGCGATGCACATCTCTCGGCGGGGGAATGGATCATTCAGAATGCAGCCAACTCGGCCGTGGGCCAGTATGCCATCCAGATGGCGCGGTCGCTGGACCTGAAGACTCTCAACGTTGTCCGGCGGCAAGAGCTGGTGGAACCGCTGAAGGCGATGGGGGCGGATGTCGTGGTGCTTGAAGAATCAGGCTACGAGAAGAAGCTCGCGGAGCTCACCGGGGGTGCCTCGATTCGCTTGGGGCTGAATTCCGTGGGGGGGCAAAGTGCCCTCCGGCTCGCCCGGTGCCTCGGCTACGGCGCGAAGCTGGTTACCTTCGGTGCCATGAGCTTTGAGCCGGTGCGCTTTCCGACCCGACAATTGATTTTCAACAATATCACCCTGACCGGCTTCTGGCTGGACCGCTGGTATAAGGAAAATTCCAGGGAACGCATCCAGGTGATGAATGATCGGCTTTTCCAGATGATGAGGGACGGGACCCTGGAGGCTTCGGTGGAGGCCCGTTTCCCCCTTTCCAGAATTGCAGAAGCGGTGGAGGCAGCGACCCAGCCCCGCTTTGGCAAGGTGTTGTTGACGCCGGGCTAGCAGATCGATGGCCGGAACCGAATTTGCGGATCTCCCCGACCTTTCCAGAGACGTCCTGGTTGAGTTCGGAGGATGGACGGTATTCAAAGAGGCGCGGGCGTTGCACGTTGCCGGCCTGGTGCGGTTGGCTTCCTGGAAAGCCCCCGTGGCAACCGGTGAAGTGGCTGAAGGAAGCCATCGCCTTCGCCCGTCGATCAATCTCCGGTCTCTGACCTTCGCGGAGAACCGCTGTTCCTGCCCGACGGGGCGGCGCGGTCAGTTTTGTGCCCATGCGTTGGCGGTGTGTCTGGAGTTGGAGGCCCGGCGGCGCGTTGCCGTGGAGGCTGTGCGGCGTGCCCAGGCGGCCCCTCCCGCCGCGGTGAAGAAGACGGCCGTCCCGAAGCAGGTCCTCAAACTCAACTGGTTACGGGAGGATACGAATGGAACGGCGCTCGAGGTGCGCTTGATCTTGCCGCCGAATCTCGCCTCGGCGGCGATGCGCAATGCCATTCCGGTTCGACTCGAATTGCTCGCTGCCGGAGAGCGGCCCTGCCCGCCGGAGCGTCTCTTTCGAGGGCGCGCCTATGTCTTGAGAAAACCCGTAAAGCAGGCCCTTGGAGCGATCACAAGCTGGTGCGGCGATGAGCGTCCCCACGGGTTGCTTCAGCTCAAACAGCCACAGTTGGGAGAGCTTGTGAAGCTTCTCCAGGCGGAACCCGCCTTCATCTGGGCCAATGCCCCGAACAAGCCGATCCCTTGGACAGACAATCTCCTCGTGGGTGTTTCCGAGCATTTGAAAGCGGTTGAAGCGGCGCTCCCTGCACCGGTCCGCGTGCATCGGGATCGGGGTGGTCCCCGGAAACGGCCCTCTGCAGTCGAGCCTTTTCGTCAAGCCCTGCAGCGAGGGGATCCCCGGAAAGGAAGACCGGTTCTCGAGATTGACGGATCACCAAGTTTTCTGGCCATCCAGCTCCCGGAGCGGGACGACCCGCTTTATGAGCCTCTGGTGGAGTTGGTCAAGGCACACGATTTCAGGATGGAACATTCCAATGGACGGTGGTGGCTTCGCGATCGACACAAGGTATTGACCTTTTTGGCGCACCATGAGCGGAACCTCGCAACCACCTACAAGGCGGCTTTTACCCCCAACTTTCAGGCGCGCTTCGCGCAGCGCGAGTGGGTACGCTGGACGGTGCAGGGCGAAGCCTGCGGGGACCATTTTGCCGTGTCGATTTCGGTGGGGGAGGGCGCTCCCGGCGCGGAGGAGATCCGTCGGGCCCTGGCATCGGGTCAGCCCTACATTCTCACACCGCAGACGGTTTATCTAATCGATGCCGCAAGCCTGGAACGCGCGGAAAAGGCCCAGCGTGCACTCTCGGGAAACCAAAGCCGCGCGTTTGCACCGGAGTTTCGTCAGACGCTCAAGACGTCTGCCCTCGCTCCTGCCGAGAGTGCGCTTGAAGAGCTTGATGAGGCCATTGTCTTGCCCGAGGCGTGGAAGGCGCGCACGGCGGCCTTGCGCTCCATCCAGAATCTGCCGCCCCCGCCGATCCCCGGGGATCTGGCCAATCAGTTGCGTGGGTATCAGCTTATTGGCGTGGGATGGTTGTGGCACCTGGCACGGCATGAGTTGGGGGGCGTTTTGGCTGATGAGATGGGTTTGGGAAAGACGCTCCAAGCGCTCGCTTTGTTGGCCGCGGTCCAGGCGAGCACGAAAAAGCATGAGCGGCGTCCAGCTCTCGTGGTGGCTCCGGCCAGTTTGCTCGAAAACTGGCGGAGGGAGGCGGCGCGGTTTGTTCCGTCGTTCAAGGTCTTCGTTCACCATAGGAGCGAGCGCCTCGAAAAACCGGAGGCAATGGCTTCCTTCGATATCATCCTGACATCCTACGGAACAGTTGTCCGGGATGAAGGGCTCTTTCAGGCGTCCGCCTTTTGCGTCGTCATTGTCGATGAGGCTCAGCACATCAAGAACCGCCGCACGCAGGCGGCAAAGGCGCTCCGTCTGATTCCCGCGCAATCGCGTTTTGTGCTTACAGGAACGCCGGTCGAAAACAGTGTGGACGATCTGCGGGCTCTGTTTGCCTTTGTTTTGCCGGGCCACCTGCCTCCGATTCCTCCGGGACTCCGAGGCGACGACAAACGTTGGCACGATGTGCAGCACATCCGATTGGCTGCGCCCTACATTTTGCGGCGAAGCAAGCAGTTGGTCGCTCCCGAACTTCCGGAGAAGCTCACGCAAACGCTTTTCTGCGAGATGCCGGTCGAGCAGGCCCGGCTCTATGCCAGGATCAAGGCCAAGACGGAGAAGACCCTCCTTGAATTGGAGTCGAGTGGTGCTTCGGAGGGGCACATCCGCATGGCCGCGCTGGCTCAGCTCTTGCGTCTGCGACAGGTTTGCGCAGAGCCGAGACTTCTCGATGACACTCTCAAGCCCGGCCACTCGGGTAAGCTGCTTGCCTTCCGGGAGCTTCTCGAAGAGGCGGTGGATGGCGGGCACCGCATGCTCGTCTTTTCCCAGTTTGTTTCGGTCCTGAGTCACCTCCGGGAATTCCTCGGGGAAAGTGGGTACAGCTATGCCTATCTCGATGGCTCGACGCGGGATCGCCAGCGGGAGGTGGACCGATTCAATAACGATCCTTCAGTGCCGGTGTTTCTTATTTCGCTGAAGGCCGGCGGCACGGGCCTCAATCTCACCGGAGCGGACACCGTTGTCCATTTTGACCCATGGTGGAACCCGGCCGTCGAAGCACAGGCGACGGATCGCGCCCACCGCATTGGGCAGACGCGCACCGTCACAAGTTACAAGCTCATCATGGCATCGACAGTGGAGGAGCGCGTTCTTGAGTTGCAGGAATCAAAGGCTCATCTTTTGAGGGATCTCCTCGATGAATCCGCCATGGCTTCGGCCAAGATCTCTCTGCAGGACATCAAGGATTTGGTCCGTTGAGCGAATAATGAGAGGGCCTCCGGCTGGCTGTTTTCAACAACCGCTGATCAACCCCGAAGTGCGGGTGGCGGGCGCACGATTGACATTATGCTTTATGGCAGGAATCTTATCAGACGACGGCCTTTGCGTGCTTCCCCGCGCTCAGGGGCTGAGTTCAAAACTAAAATCCCCAAATACTCCCCAAAATGAAATCAAGAATCCCCGTTTTTGGAATCGTATGCTTGGTCTTTGCCATGCTATCGGGCACTGCAACCGCGCAGTGGGAAGCAATCCATACGTTTGATGTGCGGACCGGTCACAGCTACCTCTACCGAAGCCCCAATGACAGTCGTGCCTTTCTGGTATGGGTCCCGGATATGGAGCGCCCCGTCCGGGGAATCTTCATTGGAGGTGGCCTCGATGAGAGTGTGAAGGCTTTCGCCGCCCGCTTTGATATGGGGGTGGCCTCGATTTCAGGAGGCGGCTCGGGGGCCTACAACAATCATGCGCCGGTCCTCATGGACGGCTTGGTCGCTATGGCTGCTCTGGGGGTTCATCCGGAGCTGGCCCACGCTCCCTATATCTCGCACGGAAGCTCCACCGGTGGGGCCTGGGCGTACGGCGTGGCCATGCTGAATCCAGACCGGACCATCTGTTTTACCTCAAATGTCATGGCGGGCCCAAATCCCGCGACGCCTCCGGCGGCAGGCTTCAAAGTGCCGGCCATCTTCACCGTAGGTGAAACCGACTCACTCGTGCGGGCAGATGTGGCGACGGCGAACCTGCTGGATCAAGGTCGGCCGGAAGGGGCTCTTTGGGGCCGGATGATCATCGAGGACTTTGGGCATGAGAACCGCCGGGTCTGGCGCCTCTATTATCCTTTTTGGGAAGATATGATCAATCGGCGTGTCCCGGCAGATTGGGATCCTCGTGAAGGGCCGGTGACGCTCAGGGACATCGACCCGTCGGAAGGTTGGATCGCATACGATCCCTCCTGGTATGAAGGACTGACAGAGATCTTTCCTGCCGATGCCTACGAAGGAGAAACAGATGGCAGCACCAGCTGGTACCCCAATGAAGGCATCGCCGTTCTCGCACGGAGCTACTCCAGCTGGCAGCAGCCAGGGTATTTGAATATCGAAGGGATTCCTGACTTTCCTCCCAATGATCAGGGGCGGGATGCGGAGATGGAGCTCTTTCGGGCGGGGGAAGCCATCACCCTCACCTACGATGATGGTGGCGTCGCCTGGGATCGCATCGAGTTTTTCAAGGGCGCGGAGCGCCTCGGCGAAGTGACGGCGGGGGATCCCGTCTTTGAGCACATCCTCGAAGGGGATCGCATCGCACAGAGCTTCACGATCCTGCACCATGCTCCCGGTGGTGAAATCTACACCGCCCGACTTCAGGGGGTATTGGTTCTTCCTCCGATGGATGCGTGGATCTACATCCACCGCTTTGGCTGGTTTTACGACGGATTCGAACCCTGGCTCTACCACACCCGTGTCGATGGCTGGATCTGGCTGCAGAACTACGATCACATCAGCGACTTTGAATCCACTGCCGGGTTCTTCTTTTTCCATCAGGATCGGGGGGCCTGGCACTGGTCGAGCATCTTCCGTCTGCCGTGGACCTACGACTACGGGAGCGATAGCTGGGAACGGGATACATTTTCTCAGTAGTGGCCCCAGGCCGAGGCCATGGGCCATTCCGGTTCTGCGGAAGCCATCAATGGGTGTAATTCAAGGCGTGCTGTCGAGGAATGTCTGACAATGCTATTGACGCCGCAGAGAGCAGCTGTCTTTTTCTTCTCTTTTCAAGCGGGCGAGATAGCTCAGTTGGTAGAGCAGAGGACTGAAAATCCTTGTGTCCCCGGTTCAAATCCGGGTCTCGCCACCATTTACTTGAAAAAAATCGGGCTCTCTCCGCTGGAGTCGCCGGACCTTCATCCGCTTCTCTGAGGGCAAGGCGTTGATCTGATATTGCTGGAAGCAGGGTCTCCATGGGTTAAGCCCTTCCGAGTTCGGAACTTGCGCGGACCTCAGTAGCATGGCTGAAACAGCCTTTCGCTGAAGCTTTTGAATGGACTGCCGTCACGTCTGTTCAAGAGAGTCGAATATCATTATCCTGTGCTCTGGGCTGGACCTGCCCCCACCGAAGACGCCCACGCCCAGCTGGGAAAACAGCTCTGGAACGTCGCTGCCGGAGCCAGACCCTCCGCGAGGCCGCTGACCTGCTGCTTTCGAAGCGTTTAGGTGGTTGATGAAATGAATGACTATCCGTCATTACGGTTGCTCCTGAGTCAGTTCTGGAAAGCGAGCAACTTGGAGCCAAGGACAAGTTCTGGTTCATTTTCAAGAACCGGGTGATGACACCGGACGACACGGGTTTCAGGAATACCTTAAGCTTTTGGATTTCGAAGGGATGCAGCCGGATCCCCTGGAAATCATGGCGGTGGATGGGGGCTATCGCGCGACGGACAGCTATCAGGTTTTCCCGAAGATCTCCAAGGATGGGCAAATGACCGTTTCCAATCGCGGTTCTTCCTGCACGGATGGCGGCATACGAATGATGCGCCCAGAGCGAGGCTGGAGAAACTGGCGGCCGGAGAATTTATAGGTGGCGGTGGAGTTGACCCATCCGGAAACAACCACGGCTGTGCAAATCCAGACCGAGGATTGTCATATGCTTGGATAGGCTCCGCGCTATCTTGTGCATGATCCGGTGCACGCGATGGCCCACTGTCCGGCATACTGAAGTGCAGGGTGGTGAGATTCAATCCCGTGCCCGCATCTTCTAAACAGCGGGTGTTGATTGAACTTTCTGGCCAGTGGCCCAGACGCGCACCCAATCATTGATCGGCTGAGCGCTTTCATCAACTTTCCCATTCATCCCGAAGATTATTCTGATGCTGGACGCCATCGGTCTGATGGTGTTTCAGAGCCCGAAGGCGGCTTTGGCCGATAGCAGGCCATCCCCAGTTTCAGAGTGAAGGCGGTTTGGGATGATAAGCCTCAGCCGTTGAAGCGGTAAGGGGGGAGGCCGCGGACCCCGGGTCGGCAGACGAAGATGCCTCCGGCGTCGGGCTGATTCTCGAGTTTCTCAGGAGGCCGGTTGAGGCGGGCCGTGGTGATGAAGAGCTGGTCGAGATCACGCCCCCCAAAGGTGCAGCACGTTGCATTCTGTGCCGGGACGTCAACTTTCTGGATAAGCTTGCCGGTGCGGGGGTCCCAGCAGCCGACGCCCCAGCCATCCCAGAGAGCGATCCAGAGGTTGCCTTCCCGATCAATTGTCATGCCATCCGGGTGGCCCATTTCTTTGGGAACCTCGAGGACAACGCGGCGGTTGCTCAAGGTGGCCGTCTCGAGGTCATAGTCAAAGGCGGCAACCTGTGCCGTTGGGGTATCGATGTGGTAGAAGGTCGTGCCTTCGGCGTCCCAGGCGAGACCGTTGGAAATGCTGAGGTCGCTGAGGAGTGGTTTGGGTTCGAGTGTCGAATCGAGCGCGTAGAGGATCCCGGCAGGCTTGTCGTTGTGGGTTCCCATGGTTCCGATGATAAAGCGTCCGCGCGGATCACACTTGCCGTCGTTAAAGCGTACGCTGTCCGGCAGGTCATCAACTTGGAGGAGGGTGCTGAGGTCCTTGCTCTCTGGCAGGAAGCTGGCAAACCCGTGTCGCAGGGCCAGAATGAGCCCGCCACTTTCACGGGGAACGAGAGCCCCGACGGTACTGCCTACAGGGTGGCATTCAACGGGACCTGCGCGCCCCTCGCTGTCTATTTCGATCCGGCAGATTTGATGCCCGTTGATATCGACAAACCAAAGTTGTCGATCCATCCAGACGGGACCTTCGCCCAGGTTTGATTGTGTATTGGCGAAAAGTTCAGCTTTGAGGGTCATGGAATTTGAGAAGGGGATTGGGCTCAAGAGATGTGTTCATCGAGCAGTTGCCGAAGTTGGACGGCTTCGGCGGTGGGATCCTTCTCCCCGCCGGGGAGCAATTCGATGGAGATGTTGCCTTGATAGCGTTCCTTGCGAAGGAGGCGGATAAACTCGCCAACGTCGACGTCTCCGGCACCGAGGGGGGCATGGATTTTCTCGCGGTTGGCATCCCGGATATGGGCGTGCCGTGCGCGGGAAATGATAAAGCGGGTCTCCTCCAGGTTGCTGCCGTCATGAACGAAGTGGGTCGGGTCATAGGCGACATTCAGCTCCGGAATCGTTTCGAGGAGGCGGCGTGTGCGGGCGACGGTGTCGAAGGGCGTTTTGACGTGGGGCTCGATCAGGAAGGTGACCCCTTCATCCTGTGCGATCTCAAGGATCTCCTTGATCGTATCCACGGTGGCACGGAAGACGGGTTCGTATTCCCAGTATTGTTCATCGTAGAACCCGGGGTAGAAACTCGCCAAGGGGATTTCGAGGTGCTTGATGAGACGAGCAATGGCGCGGATCTCCTTCCGACGGCTCTCGTTTTGAGCTGCATCGCCGCGCTCGCGAAGGTGTGGGCTGACGGCACAGTTCATCCCAATCGGCGTCAGTGCGGTCTCCATCAGAAGGCGCTCCACCCGGTTGGCTTCGGTCTCGAAGTCAGCCGCCAGCTGAGGCACGTTGACGTGGTCCCAGGCACCAATGCCGATGAGGTCGACGTATTTGAATTCGGCCTCGGCAATCGTGCGCAGGGCGGTTTCAAGATCGGTTTTGAAAGCGGATGTTGAACAGGCGATTTTCATAGTTATGGGGATTGAGGGGGATGGGGAAGGTAAGCGAAGCGGTTTTGGGGACGCGTCGCGGGATTCTCCAGTAGCTCTCAGGGGAACTACATTTGCAAGGATTGTCCAACGGAAAGGACGGACAGGACCACGGAGAGCGCGATGATAGCGACCAGGAGAATGGCTCCGCCGAGGGCTACACTGGCGGTTACCGTCGTCAGGCGGTTGAGCAACTTGGTGAGTTCTTCCCGGTAGATGCGGTTGATGTCGTTCAGGGAGGAGACGATGTTTCCGGTGTTTTCGCCGACCGTCAGGATGTCCATCGCGATGGCCGGCATATAATGAACTCTTTGCAGGGCTGAGGCGACGGACACCCCTTCCTGAATCTGCCTCCGGGCGGCGGAGAACTTCGCCCGCAGAATGTCGTTGGTGATCGTGCGCTCCACGAGTCGCAACGCATCTGTCGTATTGACGCCACTGGTCAGGAGGGTGCTGAGCAGGTTGGTGGTGGCGTAGATATTCGAGTAGAGATAGATGCGGCCGAGCAGGGGCAGGCGCAGAAGGATCCGGTCCGTTCTGTTCTTCCCTTTGGCTGACTTTCGCCACTGGAAGACACCGAAGGTGCCAAAGAGAGCGATGATCAGAAGAAAGGGGCCATAGGCCACCACCGCATCCGTTCCCCCGAGGAGGATCTTTGTCACCAATGGCATCTCACCGCCCAGCTGGCTGAGCATGTTCTCAATTTCCGGAATGAGGAAAAGAATGAGGATGACCACGACCGAGAAGGCGACGGTCAGAATAA
Source organism: uncultured Puniceicoccaceae bacterium (assembly GCA_964403935.1). Classification (GTDB taxonomy): domain Bacteria; phylum Verrucomicrobiota; class Verrucomicrobiia; order Opitutales; family Oceanipulchritudinaceae; genus SLLG01. The sequence continues at coordinate 44,118 of CAYOIB010000004.1, forward strand.
AGGCGGGGTAGGTGAGGTTGGAAATCAGCTCCTTCTTGACCTCGGCGGTCTCCTCGAGGAAGGCTACAATGCGGCGCATGACGGGCACGAGGCTGCCGCTCGCCTCACCGGCTTCAATCAGGTGGATGGTGGAGGAGGAGAAGACGCGGACGGGTAAGTCATCCAGAGAGGAGGCGAGGGTGTGTCCCTCGCTCAGCTTCTTCCAGATGATGTTGCACAACTCCTTCATCTGGGGATCGGCGATGCGCGTGCTCATGAGGCGAATGGCGTCGCCGATCGCCATGCCGGCTTCGAGCAGCATGAGAAGCCGTTTGGTGAATTCGAGGGCGAGGGCGGATCGGGATCGCTTGCGGGAAAAGGAAAAGCGTCGCGTCTTCGACTCGTTGAACAGGTCCATGGTCTCCGCGTCGGACGAGTCTGCTGCGTCGGTGGTGGACAGCTGCTCGACGGACACCGGTCGCATCCCGCGGGAACTCAGTTTGCGGATGACGGCTTTGCGGTCGAGGGCATCGAGTTTTCCTGAGATGGTGCGGCCCGTCGTGTCGATGGCGCGGTAGGAGAAGTCGGGCATGGGTATCTTCGGTGGAAGCTCAGGCTTCTTCGCTGTCTTCGATGTGGCTGTAGCGCATGATCTCGTTCAGTGTGGTCCGTCCGAGTTTGGCTTGGTTCCAGCCGCTTTGCTGGAGGGTCGTCATTCCGTGCTTTAAGGCTTCCACCCGAATCTCGCGGGCCGAGTTTTTCTGGACGATGAGCTCGTGAATCGAATCGTCGACACGGAGGATCTCGAAAAGGCCGACGCGACCGCGGTAGCCAAGGTTGCGGCAATCATCGCAACCGGCTGCTTCGAGGATGGTGGCATTCAGGTCGTCGGGCTCGGGTTGGATATTGAGCGCGTCGAGACATTCCTTAAGGTAGATCTCGGAGTAATTTCCGGGGCGGGCGCATTTTGGGCAGAGCCGGCGAACAAGACGCTGGGCGAGGATCATCTCGACAGCTGAAGCGACCAGGAAGGGCTCGACCTCCATGTCGATGAGGCGCGTGAGGGCACCTGGCGCGTCATTCGTGTGCAGGGTGCTCAGCACAAGGTGACCCGTTAGCGCCGCCCGGATAGCAATGTCGGCGGTTTCCGCGTCGCGGATTTCCCCGACCATGATGACGTCCGGATCCTGCCGGAGGATATGCCGAAGGGCGCTCGCGAAGGTAAACCCGATGTCGTTGTGAACCTGGGTCTGGTTCACGCCTTCGACCTCATATTCAACCGGATCTTCAACGGTGATGATGCGGCGCCCGGGTGCATTGATCTGGCGGATGAAGGCCGTCAGGGAAGTGGACTTACCGGAGCCGGTTGGCCCCGTCACAAGGATAATGCCGTAAGGGAGATCGAGGACGCGTTTGATTCGCACTTGATCGCCTTTCAGCATCCCGAGCTCCTCCATCGAAAGCGGTTGGTTCTTCTGGTTGAGAAGGCGGAGGGACACGCTTTCGCCATACATCGTCGGCATGGTGGAAATCCGGATGTCCAGTTCGGTGCCCTGTCCGCGATAGACGATACGTCCATCCTGCGGGCGGCGTTTCTCCGAGATGTTGAGCTTCGCCATGATCTTGAGGCGCGAGATGATAGCCCCCTGGAAGCGGATCAGGTTGTCGGGAACCCGGATGGGAACGAGTTCGCCGTCAATGCGGTAGCGGATCTGCAGGGAGTCCTTCAACGGCTCGAAATGAATGTCCGTTGCACGGTCTGTGACGGCCTTGGCGATCACCTCATTGACAAAGCGGATCAAGGCGGCGTTTTCGTCTTCCTCAGCCTCTTCGAGGCGGCCCGAGTCTTCGGTGGCGATGTCGGATTCGCTCAGGGAGTCGGCCCCCACGCCGAAGCGCTGGGTGATCATGTTTGTGATCGTGCGGGCGAGGCCCAGATGCCAGAGGGGTTCCCGGCCGCAGACGGCGTAGATCCATTCATCCATCTGGGGCTCGGGGGGCCAGAGGGTGACGAGGTGGATGTGTTCGCCGTCGTCCTCCCCCATCGCCACAGGGAGGCATTGGTATTCATGCATCAGGCGCATGGAGAGGAGTTCCGCTGCATTTTCGGGAAGCTCGAACTCCTCGAGAACCGGAATTCCTGTTTGTTCGGCAATCGTGCGCATTGTCTCCAATTCCGATTCGCGCCGAAATTGGGCCAGCAGGGGCAGGCGCCCTTCGCGGGGTGTCTCCTCCAGCATCAGCCGCTGATCCGGTTCGAGCGGGTCGAGGAGGTCCTTCAGAGGCGATTCTGCAGTCAAAGTCATGGGGGTGTTTTCGCGGATGGTTGACGCAGGCGCAAGCGGAAGCTCGAAGGTCTTGCGCAGCCACACGTCGGAGAATAAGGGAACCCGGAGGGATGCGGGAAAGTTTCAAAGGGCGTGTGGGCCTTTTCAGTTTGAAAGGATCGGGTCTGCCCGCTTCCATGAGCGTTTTGGCATGAATCCAGTATCCACCCCAAAGACCGTCCTCACGTGTGCGCAGCCGACCGGGCAACTCCATCTCGGCAATTACTTTGGTGCGATCCGAAACTGGGTCTCTTACCTGGACGGCCACGAATCCTTTTTCGGCATTGTTGATCTCCACGCCATCACGTTGCCTTACGTGCCCGCGGAGTTGCGGCAGAGTACCTACCGCACCTTGGCACTCTATATTGCCTGTGGGCTGGACCCGGCGCGTTGCCACCTCTTTGCCCAATCCCAGGTGATCGGCCACACCGAGTTGGCCTGGATTCTGGGCTGCCTTTGTCCGATCGGGCAGTTGGAGCGGATGACCCAATTCAAGGAGAAATCCCAGCGTGAAGACGGGGGCTTTGTCGGAGCCGGTCTGCTTTACTACCCGGTTCTGATGGCGGCCGACATTCTCCTCTACAACGCCGATATCGTGCCGGTGGGCGAAGATCAGAAGCAGCATCTTGAGCTGTGCCGCGATCTCGCGATCCGTTTCAACAACACCTATTCGGAAACGTTCAAGGTTCCCGAGGTCTTCATCCCCAAGACCGGTGCGCGCGTTCGCTCCCTCCAATCCCCGGAGAAGAAGATGTCGAAGAGCGACGCAAACCAGTCGGGCTGCGTTTATCTGCTCGATCCCCCGGATCGGATTCGAAAGAAGGTCATGAGTGCGGTGACGGACAGCGGCCGCGAGATTGTCGCGAGAGAAGACAAGGCCGGCGTCTCAAATCTTCTGTCGATCCTCAGTGCGGCCACAGGCGCGTCCATCCAGGAGTTGGAAGCAGAACACGCGGGAAAGAGCTACGGAGATTTCAAGGGGGTGGTTGCGGATGCGGTGATTGCCTGCCTCGAGCCGATCCAGCAACGCTATGCCGAAATCTCGGAGGATCGCGCTTATCTGGATGGCGTTCTGAAGGCTGGGGCTGAAGTTGCTCAAAAGCGTGCAAACAAGACCTTGGCAAAGGTGTACCGAAAAGGCGGTTTTGCCGAGCGCGTTCGATGAGGGCCCGGGCGGCCATCGCACGCTATGTGATATTTGAGTCTTAACGGAATTTTTCGTGCTGGCCAAGGGCCTGCGCCTGGGTTCCTTTTACGATATGTTACTAGCTTCGCTTTCCAAGAAGATGGAGAAGGGCACCTCGCTCACCAGCGAGGAAGCTGCTTCCGCGGCACGAGCCCTTTCGGAGCCAGCCGAAACGCTGGCGGAGAAGCGGAGGTTTCTCCTCGCTCTGGCCCGAAAGAAGGAGTCCGTTGAAGAGGTCGCCGCTTTCGCGGAGGTCTTTCGAGATCTCGCCCGCGATCCTCGTCTCGATCATTGGAGGAGCCGGGCGGTTGATATCGTCGGAACGGGTGGGAGCGGATTTTCCGGTTTTAATGTATCGTCGGTGGCAGCCTTGATTGTGGCTGCTGGCGGATTGCCCGTCCTCAAGCATGGCAACCGCGCCGTGACGTCAAAGAGCGGCTCGGCGGATTTCCTCGATGCGTTGGGCATCCCCATGCTGACGGAACCCGCTGAGCTTCGACGCTCCGTTGATGCCCTCGGTTTTTGTTTCTTCTTTGCCCCGGCTTTTCATCCTGCCTTCAAGGAGATCATCCCTGTTCGGAAGGAACTGGCCGCCGCCGGGGAGCGGACAATTTTCAACATTTTGGGTCCCTTGATCAATCCGGCCCGTCCGGATCGGCAGCTTCTAGGGGTCTATCATCCTGACTGGGTGGAGCCCCTGGCCTCAGCTCTCGAAACGGTGGGGTTGAAAACCGGATTGGCTGTGTGCTCAATTCTGCCCGATGGGGCTTTTGTCGATGAGTTGACCACCGCTGGAGAGAATCGGATCGCGGGAATCGGGACACTCAAGGACGCGAAGCTCGATTGGTCGTTCCAAACCCTCGGTCTGGAGCCGTGCCCGCCCGAGCATCTTCATGGCGGGGATGCTGAAGCGAATGTCGTTATCATGCGCGAGTTGATCGCAGGGAAGGCACCCCGAGGGCTGGAGGACACGGTCTGCCTCAATGCCGCGGCAGGGCTTCTCATCGGCGGTGCCGTCAAGACACCAAAGGCGGGGGTTGCACGCGCCCGGGAGATCCTTCGCACCGGTGAGCTGACGGCATGGTTGGCTCGGGCACGGGGCTTTTTTGCGGAGTCTGCCTCATGAAGTTGCGCTACTTTGGAACGGATGGTATCCGCAGTGCTGTCGACGGTCCTTTGCTTGAAAAGGGTTTTGTCCGGCGGGTGGGCGCGGGGCTTGGGCTTTATCTGGCCAGACAGAACGACGCGAAACAGCTTCAGGTCGTTTTGGGACGCGATACCCGAAACTCGGGTTCAGCCATCACTTCGTGGTTGATGGAAGGGCTGGCGACACAGGGCGTGCGGGTTTTTGATGTTGGTGTCGTGCCGACGCCGGCCGTGGCCTTGGCGGTCCAGGAGTTGAAGGCAGATATGGGAGTGGTCGTGACGGCTTCCCACAATCCTGCCACCGACAATGGGATAAAGGTATTTGGCCCAGGTGGGATAAAGCTGACAGAGGCGGAAGAAGTCGCCGTTGAGGCGGCCATCGATCGGGCGTCAGACATTTCTCCAGGCGAAAGCCCGGACTCAAGCTCAACCTTGGGCTTCGATGCGCGACAGCACTACATCCAGTTTATGCAGTCCCTGTTGCCCGAGAACAGCCTGCGGGGCATGAAGATCGCAGTGGATTGCGCAAACGGCGCGACCTCGGGCACGTCGTGCGACGTCCTGGAAGCGTTGGGAGCGGATGTCTTTCGTCTAAATTGCACGCCGGATGGAGACAATATCAACGACGGGTGTGGCTCCGAGCATCCCGAAAAGTTGATTGAGGCGGTTCGCGAGAATCAGGCCTTCCTCGGGGTTGCGCATGATGGCGATGGCGACCGGCTGGTGGTGGTCGATGATCGCGGAGAAATTCTCAATGGAGATGAGTTGCTGGGGCTCATTGGGCTGTCCCTCCATCGGCGGGGCCGCCTTAGAGGCCGTCCCATTGTCGCGACGGTCATGAGCAACCAGGGGTTGGAAGCCGCTCTGGCCGCGGAAGGCGTTGCCCTCGTGCGCGTGCCGGTAGGCGATCGGAATGTGTTGCACCGGATGGTGGCCGAAGAATCTGTCTTCGGGGGGGAGGCGAGTGGGCATCTGATTTTTCGGGATTTCCTGCCTACCGGTGACGGTCTGCTGGCAGCCATCCAGGTCCTTGAGATTCTGGTTGAAGAGCGCAGGCCGCTTTCTCAACTGCGGGGCAAGGTTCGGCTGTTTCCGCATCGCCTTGTTAACCTGAAAGTGCGGGAAAAGCCTCTGCTTGAGTCCGTGCCGGGGCTGGGTGCCCGTTTGGCGGAAATCGAGCAGGAACTTGGAACACGGGGCCGCATCCTCCTACGCTATTCAGGGACTGAAGCAAAGATTCGGCTGCTGGCCGAGGCAGAGTCGGATGAGCGGGTCGAGCATGCTCTCGCGCAACTACAAGCCGTTGTGGCGGATTGCCTCCCGCTTGAGGACAACCCCTGAATTCGAATGGCCATCCCGGTTGCCATGTTGGACGTGCGCGTCCAGGCACATGTCGCCAAGGCGCGGAGTGCCTTGGCGCAAGGGGAGGCCCGCTATGCGCATGATGTTTGCGCAGGCATTCTGGAAAAGCATCCGGATTGCCTCGAAGTCCGGCGGCTCTTGAGAGAGGCCCAGTGCAAGGTACGGGGAGATCGATCCGGGCCGATCCGCCGTGTGGTTCAGCGATTGGGGGTTGCGTTCTGGCTTGTTCGAGCTGTTCGCCTTCGCAGGCGGCGACCGGTTGCCGCCTTTTCCTGCATCGAGCAGGCGCTCACGGTCGATCCCGATCACGTGGGGGCGCATCGTTTGTTGGGCTTTACCGCACTCGACGTGGGATGGGCTGACACCGCGGCTTTCGCATTGGCGGAATGGGCGCGCCTCGCCCCGAAAGATCCCGCAGCGTTTGTCGCCCTCGGGACGGCCCTGATGCAGGCAGGTCGGGAAGGGGAGGCGATAACAGCAGCGGAGACAGCCGTTCGTCTGGATCCAAATGGGGCCGGAGCCCATTCCCTTTTGAAAGAGGCTTCGGTCGCTCACACCCTTCGATCCAGCGGGATGCAAGGGCCCCACAGATCATAAAAGTCGCTTAGCGTTGGTGTGCTTCCGCAGGAACGAAGGTGGCGACGACGACGCCTTCCCGGAGGAGTTCGAGACGGTTACCCTCAAACCGCCAAGCCTCCACAGAACGGAGGGTGTCGAGGTAATGGGATTCGAAGGCCATCCCTTCGGGCTCGCCGGCCATCCGGGTGGTTCCGAGCTCGTTGAAGTGCAAACGTGAAGCTTCCACTTCATATTCGCCGATGTAACGGTTGATTCCTGCTGTTCCCGCCACGGTGTAGCGATCCGAGGCAAATAAAAGGGTGGGGACCTGAATCGATTCCGGGATCTTCATGCCGGGGGATTCAGTGAGGCGCCAGGCCGTTCCGGGAAGAGCATTTCCCGATGTGCCGTCATCAGCGCGCTCGCCACAGGCGGATGTCAGGATCCCAATTATCGCGAGACATTGAAGGACCAGAACGAGGCGGATGGTGGAGGTATATTTCATTTCAAGAAGAGGTAGATTTTGAAGGTAGGGTATTTTGGTTGGCCTGACAATCCCGGTCTCTGTTCTTCCGGGCGAGTCGCCGGGGGTCGGTAAAGTACCCATCCGCATTTGGCTCGCCTGCTTTTGGAAGGAGATGTCATCGTGATCGTCCATTATGGAGAGCGAAGTAACAACCATGGTCCCAGGAGCCGCCGCCCCGCTGCTCTATGTGTTGATGATATTCTGGGGTGTCATTGATTGTTTTTTCGGATTTCGCGTTTTCAAAATTACCATTGCGATCATTCTGGCCTTTGTTGGGTGTCTGGCGGGCGCATGGGTGGGCTACTTTATCGATAGTGCTTCATGGATTCCGATCCTCGCTGGCTTCCTGATTGGCGGATTGGCCGGGGCGTTGCTCGCCGGGATCTTCTTCCGGACGACTGCCGCCGTGCTCGGTGCTTTCTGGGCTTTTACCTTGGTCTCACCCCACTTGCATGGGCTGGCGGAGTGGTGGTTCTGGCTGGTGGCCGCAGTCGTTTGTATCCTGGCGGGTATTCTGGCGGTTTATGTCGCGGCTTTCCTGATCATTCTGATGACCGCTTTTAGCGGTGCTTTCAGAATTGTCTATGGAATCTGGTTCTTCCTTGGAGGGCCTGCCTTTCTCGGTTTTCTCTATTCCACTGAATACGAGTTCGTGATCTTTCAGGCAGGTTTCCTTCCCTTTTTTGTCGCTCTCTTCCTCGGTTCGGTGGGTGCTGCCCTTCAATTCTGGTCAGAGCATCGCCGCCTTTGAGGGCACTGCGGGCATCACCCGGTCGTCCGAAGCCCGGAAGCAATCGCGTTCACTGTCAGGAGAAGTTCGGGGAAGATAGCCTCGGCCTTTTTACTGCTTGGCTCCGCTCGCCAGGCCTGAAGAAGTCGGATTTGTTCGAGGTGGAGAACGTGCAGCCCTTGCTGCCTGCTGTTCAACGTCTTGAAGAAGCGTGGCCGCCGGGAGGCAAGATCACCATCGAATAAGCGGACGAGCTCTTTTTCGGTGCGGGCATGCTCGGCGAGGATTTTTCCCATGAAACGCTCCCGCACAATGTCGCTTTCCACGAGGGCTGCATACTTCCACATGAGTGGGATGCTTGCCGAGGCCAGCCCGGATTCAACATTGAGCAAAACGTAGCGAAGGAAGGGCAACCGCGCCAACCGTTCGTAGAGTTCACCATGGAGCTCCGGGTGATCTTCGTGGAGCGTCTGAAGGGCGGACCCGACACCAAACCACCCAGGGAGGTAGAAGCGTGCCTGATTCCATCCGAAGACCCAGGGAATGGCCCGGAGATCTTCGAGGGAGGGTTTCCCGCTGCGGCGCGAGGGCCTCGACCCGATACGGCTGGCCTCAAGAGCATCGATGGGCGTCGCCTGACGAAAAAAGGTGAGGAATTCGGGATCCGTCAACAGAGCCTGGTATGCTTCCTGACTGGTTTTCGCCAGCAACGGCATCATCTCGGCGTGGATGGCATCCTCGTCCGTAACGGTCTGAAGGGACACCCCGGTGGTGCCGGCCAGGAGAAGTTCGAGGTTGTAGGCGGCGGTGCGCCGGTTGGTAAATTTCTGCGCGATGGTCTCTCCCTGCTCTGTCGCCCGCAGGCCTGCAGAAAGACTCCCTGGGGGCAAGGCTTCGAGAAAGCGATGGGTGGGACCGGCACCGCGGCTGATCGTTCCTCCGCGCCCGTGGAAAAACATGATGCGGACCCCGGCTTCCTTACCAATTTGGAGAAGCTTCTGCTGTGCCACCCTCAGCCCGAACTGGCTTGCGAGAATGCCACAGTCCTTGTTGCTGTCACTGTAGCCGAGCATGATCTGAAGTGTCGGCGCTATACTCGGTGGGGGTGCTTTTCTGATCTGGGTGATGTCGACGACGGTCTCATCGAGGGCGCGATCCAGTAGCGTGAGGCTCTGCCGGGTCACCGGATGTTGCAGGAACGCCCGAATGATCTCCGGGCTTCGCTCAAGGTCTTCCAGAGTTTCAAACAAAGGAACGACTGGGAGGAGGCATCCGGGGCCGTCGGGGGTATGGATCAGGAGGCCGACTTCGCGGGCCAGAACGTAGACGGCAAGGAGATCGGACAGGCTCCGTGTCATGCTCACAATCAAGGCTCCCAATCCGGCTCGTCCGTTCTTGCGGAGTTCTGCCGCGCAGACGCGAAGCGTGCTGACGACGCATTCAGCTTCCTCGGGCAGGAGCGCATCTTCATGGGCGAAGGGCCGGAGCGTCTCCAGTTCCTTGTTCAAAAACTCAAGTCGACGTGCTTCCGGCCACTTATCAAACGAGCTCGCCTCCATTCCCGCAGCCTGTAGGAGCTGGGCAAGCGCCCGCTCATGAAACGCACTGTTCTGGCGAATATCCAAGCGGGCGAGGTGAAAGCCAAAGGTCATTACCAGGCGCTGGACAGGCTCCACCGCGAAGCGGCGCAGGCGGTGGCCACCGACAGTGTCGAGCGTCTTCGCCAGGATCGACAGGTCTTGCAACAGTTCGCTCGGGAAGCTGTAGCGGGTGAGTCCCGGGGGCGGATCCTTGAGCGGAAGCTTCAACCGGATGAGGGCAATGAGTTGACGCCACGGTTCCTCCTGGTGGTGACGCAGGTGGTGGTGGCCAAGCGCCCCCGTCTCTTGAAGCAGTTGTTTAATCCGGTTTGTCAGTTCAGGCGGGGTTTCCTGACTGTAGACGGAAAGGCCAAACTGCTTCTGCAGAGCCCCGAGGGCCTCGTCCAGAACGGAGAGGGCGTTGCTTCGGAGATCTTGCAGGGTCTCAGCGGTGACATTTGCCGTGACGAGAGGATGGCCATCGCGGTCGCCCCCGACCCAGCTTCCAAAGTGCAGTCGAGGAAGCTCGTCAACCGTGAGAGACTCGCCTCGACCGAGCCCGGAAGCGGTCCAGGCCGTCCGGAATCGCTCATCCAGCATCTCCAAAACCTCCGGAAACCGTTCCCGGAAATAGTAGAGGACGTTCAACCGTTCGCTCCGGACATCGGGCTTGGTGAGGAGTATCTCGCCGGTCCGCCAGAGTTGCTCGAGCACGGTCTTGATGGATTCGCGAATTCGGCGGCGCTCCACATCGGTGTACATCTGGTTTTCGAGCTTTACCAGAAGAACGTAGAGTTGCCGGTGCTGATCGAGGACGGTCCAGCGTTTCGCTTCGGTTGGGTGGGCCGTCAGGACGGGTTCAACCGTTTGTTGTTGCAGGTGCTCAAGAAGGGCACGCGGCTTGATTCCCGCAGCACGAAGTCGGGTAAGGTTTTGGGTCCAAAGTCCGCTTTCCTGGCTCAGCCCGCGTTTGCTCTCGCGGGCACGCATCGTCTGTTGCGCCGCATTCTCCTCAACCAGATTGAGCAACTGGAAATCGATTGAGATGGCCTGAGCCCCTCTCGGTGGGAGGGGACAGGTCGTATGGCCACCGACCAGGCAGGCGATTTCCTCATCACCAAGCTCCACGAGCACTTCACGCAGGCACCCGCGCAGGAAGTCCATGTCCTGGTCGATCTTGTCAAAACCCGCCCGAAGAAAGGTCGCCCAATTATCATCCTTCATGCGCGGACTTATCGTTCAGTCTGCTCTGCTTCGCGCTCGACCGGGCTAAAGACAAAAGGTGCCATGACTGAAACCTTGACGGGAACGCCCCTCAGGGTCGCGGGCTCAAAGGTCCATCCTCTCACCGTATCGAGCGCGCGTCTGTCCAGCCGGTTATTGGTCGAACTATGAACACGGATATCTTCCGGGATGCCTTGCTGGTTGACAATGAACCGGACGAGAACGGTTTCTTCCCGATTCAGCGCTATCGGTGCATCCGGCAATGGATTGTCATGGCCAGCCGGCAAAACGTCTACCTGATCGGGGGAGAAAATCCGGTCGAGGCTTATCAGCGCGACCGTTTCTTCCGTCGTGCTGTCAGGCTCCAGGTCAATAACCACAGGCTCAGAAAGGAATCGCTCACGGCGCAGCTCCAAACGAAGCCGTTGGGGCCGCAACCCTTCCAGGGTCAAGGGGGTCGTGCCAATCTGCGCGCCATCCTGCCAAACTTCGGCACCTGTGGGCGTGGACTCAAGCACGAGCGTTGCCTCAGGGTATTCCATGACGATCTCGGCCGATTGGTTGCGCTCGACCGTGACGGGACGCGTCAGGTTGGGCCACTCATCACGCGAAAAAATAACACGGTAGGCTCCCACGGGTAAGGAAGTCGTGAGCGGGGTCTTCCCTTCGATCGGATCCACATTGCGCACCCCGCTGGGTTCCACCCGAAAGGAGATGCCGCCGGGCGTACTGCGAATCGCCAGCTGACCGCTCACGCGGGCCAGCTCCACAGTTTCAAGCGCGGTTTCCTCGCCGGTCGCTATGTCTGCCGCCACGCTGACGGGTTCGAAACCCTCCATCTCGAGACGCAGGGCGTGGTTTCCAGCGGCCACCTCTTCGAGCCGAAGGGGCGTTGTTCCAATGCGTTGGTTGCCCAGAAATACGGTGGCACCAGGGGGCACTGAATGGATCACGAGCGTCCCTGCAGGCTCGGGCTCGGGTTCAGGCTCAGGTTCAGGTTCAGGCTCAGGTTCGGGCTGGGGTTCTGATTCAGGTCCGGGCACTGGCTCCGGCTCCGGTGCGGGAATGGGCTCCGGTGCTGGGGCAGGGCGCGTTGGTGCCGGTGTGGGTGTTTGTTGGACGGGCGCAACTGGAGCGAGCGCAATGGGGGCCTCCTCTTTCGAGGAAAACATGAAGAACAGAATAATGCCCACCACGAGAAGGGCGGCAATGCCGCCAATGATCAGACCCAGAGGCTTCTTCTCTGCTGGAGCGCTTTCGGGTTGGGGCGGCGGGGTCTTTGCCGCAGGCTTCGGGGCGGCTTTGGGTGCGGGTGCCGGGGTCTTCTGAACAGGTGCGGGTGCCGGGGTCTTCTGAACAGGAGCGGGTGCGGTCTTCTTCGGGGCCGGCTTTGGCGTCGGTTGGGGCTCCTTTTTTGCTGCCGGCTTTTTTGGTTCGGGCTTCCGGGCAGCAGAGGGCGGAACCGGGGCGCTCTTGGCTTGAGACGGCTTTGGGACCGGAACGGCTACCGGGGCCGACGGAGCGGCTTTTGCCTGAGCCGGGAGCGTCGCCAGGGCCTCTTCAAGATTCTTTGCCTCCGTCCAGTCAATCGTGACAAAGGGGGTGGCATCCGGCTCTTGCTTGAGGTGCCACAGCGGGGCCAGACCGGAACACTCCCCGAGCTTCTCGGTTTCTCCTTCAAAGGCTGGACTGCGAAGCGTGCCGCGCTTGACCAAGGCCAAACCGAGTTTATTGGCCACTTCGTCCTCGATCCAGGGGGCGGTCGGCGGGGCTTGAGTGAGCAAGAGGAAGGCGGGCTTCACTCCGGTGGAGGCGGAAAGCGAGGAAATGCTTTCCTTCAGAACGGCCGAGAGCCCGTCAACAACCGCCGCCGAGATTTCGGTAAAGTCATAAATTCCGTCGTACAGGAGCTTGGCTGCCGAGCCGACAAACTTGAGATTCAGCTCGGCCTGCACATCTGTGAAGATCCGTTCGATCCCCGCATCGATGCTTTCGACACCGGCGACCCCACCTTTTGCGACAAGCGTGATGAGGGAGCTGTTCGGATGCATCCCCACAGCCACGGCGGGCCCAAGACCTTGCTCACGCTGGGCCGCCGCAAGATAGGAGACGGACGCCAGAGATTGGGTGTAAATGTCGAGCTTGTTGCACTGAAGGCTCTTGGCGAAGTCCCGAATCGTATCGACTTCTCGGAAGGGCAGTACTGCCAGAAGCAAGTCTCCCTCTCCGTTAAAGGGCTTCCCGGAATCGGCTTCAAGGGCCACTGCCGCGTAGTCGCGGGGATGGCCTTCGATTTTGGCTTTCACCGCCGCTTCCACCGTCGCGCTTCCTTCAGCGAGTGCTTTCTTGCTGATATGAACGAGGACAGCGCCGGCTTTCGCGATGGAAGCGGCCATCTCGCAGGGCTGGTCATGAGTCCCTCGCAGGCTCTCCGCGATCACATCGCGAAAATCACCGCGGGATTTTGGGTTGTGGTAGTGGTAGGCCTCGATACTTAAACTCGCACCACCAGAGGTGGCTCGTGCGGCGAAGTCGGTGTCGTCGCTGGCCTCTATTAGCAGGTGAAAAGGGCTGCTCATTTGCACACGCTGGGTCGGTTGGTTAGCACGGTGACGTATCCTTGAATGATCATTCTGGAATGCGAGCCGCAAATATCGGCGAAGTGTAAAAATTTACATAAAAGCGGGACAGCTCGTGTTGCAATAGCGAATGCGTTCCCGGAAAGGAATCGCCTTGGAAGGAGCATGAATGAAGGGACATGAGGAATCATCTGCGTATTCGGAGAGTGTATGGCAAGCTTGAAGCGTCGGTGCGAGCTTTGGAATCACCTTGACAGAAGAATGGGCGCTCGCAAGGTTTTCCCCCTAGTTTAAGTGGGGGATACTACCCGAAAGTATGTTCAGCCTCTAGGTCTTCATTTTCGATGGACCCACCATCGCAGCTGTCGCCAAGGGCTCACCTTGAGAACTCGAATCCAGTCCACACCCCAGGACCAAACTCTCCAATTACCTCGATCATGAACAGCCGAAGTGAACTCGCCACCCGCCGCATCCTCGTCTATCAACCCGAGCAGAACCTTCGCCGAGGTCTTGGGCTGGTGCTGGCCGAACTCGGTTGCAGCTCGGTTTACGCCCATGATCCCGAGGCAGCGGTCGAGATCCTCAACGCCGGAAGCATCGACCTGATACTGTGCGGGCGCGAGAGCAACGGGAGTGCCTTGGCCACGGCGCGGCTTCTGCGGTGTGCTTCACCGGCTACACCGATGTTGGCGATCGCTCCGGAGCTTTCGGTTGATGAGATCATTGAGGGGATCCGGTTACGGCTTTCGGATGTCTTTGAGGAACCTCTGGATGGTCTGGCGCTGACGGCCCGTATTCACCGGATCTTCAACCTGGATTTGCCGGATGATCTGGGGGGGGTGCCAGGATCATCGGAGTACCTGGAGATGCGCAATTTTCTTTCCGGGTCCGGCCGCTCCACCAAGGAGTCGACCTCGGGCTCAGGCGCGCGCAATTCGGTTGATTCGGAAGAGCTTCGCAAACTTAAGGATGAGCTGGCGGCCTTTCGTCATGCGGAAGCCCGGCTTCTGGAGCGCCAGACAGAGCTTGTCCAACGCGATGAAGGCATGGCCTCCCTCGAAGGGGAGTTGAAAAGTCGCAATGCGGCTTTGGTTGAGGCCGAGGAGGAGCTCAAATCCCGCAAACGGGCCTTGATGGATGAGGTCGCCAACCTTCGCAAACAGGAGGCATCCTGGGCCGCCCGTGAAGCCGCTGTCGCCAGTCAGCTCGCCGAAGTCGAGCAACGGCGGGCAGAACTGGAAGAGGCAGGGGAGGCCGTGGCCCTCCAGCGTGAACAATTGGACCGCGCAAAGGCAGAGCTGGAGAATGGCAATAAGGCGGCGCGGGAAGCCTTTGAAAAAGAGCGCACCCGATTGGAGGCAATGCTTGGCGAGTTAAAGGCCGAGGTCGAGATGCAGCGTGAGGAAAGCATCCGCGTGGCTTCCGCCTTGAAGGAGGAGAACCTTCGGTTGGAGGGTAAGGCGAAGGAGCTTGAGGAGACGTCCAAGACCTTGACAGACACCAAGAACCGCCGTGCCGCGCTGCAGGCGGAGCAATCTTCCGTGGAGGAGCGCATCGAAGGGTTGTCGCTTGAGGAGCAAAGCCTCCGGGATCGCCTGGAGAAGACGGAGCGTGAGGCTGAGGCGCGATTGGCCGCGGCTGAAGGTGCCCTGGCTGAGCGTGAAGCCGCCTTCGAGAAATCGAGAAAAACACAGGAGGCCGAACTCCTCGAACGAGCCGAGACGCTTGAGGTCGCTGAGATCGAGCTTGTCGATAAGCGGAAGGAGTTGGAAGGCCTCGACAAGAAATCTGCTGCCCTCGCCAAGGAAGCAGAAAAAATTGCCGCGCGCAAAAGTGAGTTAACCGAGCTGGAAGCGGCCATGAAGCAGCGCACAGCCGTGCTTGAGGCTGGGGAGCTGGAGCTGAAAGCACAGCGGACTGAGGTCGAAGTGATGCAGAAGAAGCTGGCGACCGACCGTGATCAGCTGGAGGAGCGCATCAGCGAACAGGAGGTCGAATGGGCCGCGCGCAAACAACAGCTTGACGCTCGGGCGGCGGAGCATGCCGCGATGGCCGAGGAAGAGGAGTTTCTTCGCCAAGCCAAAGAAGAGTTTAAAATCGAGGTCGCAAATAACGAGAAGGAGCGGGCCCACCTCGGTGAGTGGGAGGAGAACCTCAAAGTGTTTGAGGCGGCCATCGAGCAGAGCCGGGTGAAGGCCGAGGCCGAACAGACCGAAGCCTTGGAAGCCTTGAGCGCAGATCACGATGCCTTGGAGGCCACTCGAAAGGATCTTGAGAAGAAGCGGGCCGAGTTCGAAGCATCCGTTGCCAAGCTTCAGGAAGGGCAAGAACAGTTGGCCCGCGACATGGAGGCATCCCGCTCGATTTTGGACGACGAGCGGGCCGCGTATGAGAAGGACGTGGCCCGCCGCGATGAAAAGCTCCGGCGGCGCTCGGCGGAACTCGAGAAGGAATCGCGTCGCGTTGCTGCTCTTGAAGCGGAGTTGAAGGAGCGCGAGGAGGATCTCGCAAAGCGCCGGAATGCGCATGCGGCTCGAGCGGCCGAGCAGGATGAACGCGAAGCCAAGATTAATCAGGAGCTGGAGGTGCTGGCCGAGGAGCGTGAGAGCCTGGAAGTTCAGAAGGCGGAAGCCGCTTCGATTCAGGAAGATTTAGTCGCTCGCGAAGCCAGTGTGGCCGCCCGAGAAGCTGAGCTGAAGAAGGCAATGGCGGAAGAGAAGGATGTTTTGGAAAAGGCCTTCAAGGAGCGGCAGAGTGCTTTGGAAGCTTCGCTTGCCGAACGGGAAGAGGTCCTTCAGCTGGAGCTCGAGGAGGTTGAAGCCGCGCGGGCTGACATCGCGGCAAAGGTGAAAGCCGTTGAAAGCGATCGGGCTGAGTTGCTGAAGTCGATCGAGGAACTGGGGTCGGACCGGGAGGTCTTTGAGAAGGAACTGTGGAAAGAACGAGGTGGCCTGGAAAAACAGCGCGACCAACTGAATCGGGATCTGCAGGCACTCGAAGAGGCTCGGGCCACCCTGGAGCGGGATACCGAAGCCGCCACTCGCGAACAAAAGCGTTTGAAGGCGCTGAGGAGCGAACTCAATGAGCAGCGCCTGGAGAACTTGCGCGAAGCTGGGAAGATTGCGGATCAGGCAGCGGCCCTGAGCGATCGGGAGATCACTCTGGAGGAAGCTCGCCATGAGCTGGAATCCGAGCGTTTGCGGATCGAAGAGGACGTGGCCGAGCGGATGGAGGCCGAGCGGATGGAGATTCGCCAAGCTCAGGATGCGGTTGAGGCGACACGGAAGCAGGTTCAAGCGGAGCGGGAGGCGCTCCAGGAGGCACAGACCGCCCTCCGCGAAGATCGCCGGAAAGTCGATGCCCAACGCCGCGAACTGCTCAAGGAGCAGGAAGCATTACTCGTCCGCGACGCTGAACTGCATGACCTCGAAGAGAGACTTGAGGAGAGTTCGGAGCGTCAGGAACGCAGCCGCGGTCGGAAGGCCGTGGGCGCTTCCTGATATCCAAAGCTGTTTTATCCCTGCCCCCTTCGTCGCCGACAGGGAGGGCTGAACGGCGTGGAGGCTTCAGCCTGAGCACGTGTCGAAGTGGGTGCCACCGGGGGCTTCATGCCCGTCCGGACAGGAAAAGCTCACTCCGCGACTGCTTCTACGATCGCGGCGTCGCTCGCGCGGACGGACTTCACCACAACCCGCTCGAGCTCCTCTGTGTTCTCGGGGTAGTCGCGTTTGCACAAGGCTTTCATGGCCTTGTCCGAAAAGGTTTTCGTCCGATCACTATCCTCCAGAAGGGCTGATTTCTCGAGAATGGTTTCCACCATCGCCGGGATGTCTTCCTTGCGCTCCTTGAGGGCCGGCAGGTTGATGTGGCGCTTTTTCATCACGGCCAGCAGAGCCGGACTGAAGCCGCCGCTCTTGGCCAGCTCCGTCCGGTTGAGGCGGGTGGCGATGATGATGCGGGTGCCGTCGTCAAGCTGAGTCCCGGCATCGGCGAGTTCTTCCTCCAGACTTTCTGGCAGGGCTTCGGCCTGTTCGATAAAGATCGTCCCGCCCCGCGCTTCGACAAACGCTTTTCCCGGGCCGGTGGATTGTTGCCCAAGCCAGAGACGAACGGCGTCGGCTCGCATCTTGGCGCAGTCCACCGAGACAAGCCGGCCGTCAGTGTCGGTTCGGGCCTGGTGGAGGACGCGGGATATTTCGTATTTCCCCACGCCTTTGGGTCCGGTCAACAGAAGCAGGGTCCAGTTGTCCTTCTCCGTCAGTTCTTCGAATTTGGTCCGGATTTCTCCGGCGGCAGCAGATGTCCCGACGGTGGCAAGAAAGAGCGAGGAGGGGCCCTTCGACTCGTGGGCAAAGGCTTCCTCAAAGCGTCCTTCGCGGAGCGCGAGTGCCCGTTTGACAGCCTCAACAGCATCGGTCGTGGCAAAGGGTTTTACGAGGACATCGGCCGCCCCAGCCCGCATGGCTGCAAGGGCTGTGTCCTTTCGAGGCAGGGTGGTGGTGATGACGAACCCGGTCTTTGCATCCTGCCCACGCAACTGCTCCATGAGATCGAGCCCCGAACTTTCGGCCTCGGCAACAAGCACATCGGGTGCGCCTTTGCGCAAGGCGGCAAAGGCTGCCTCGGGCGATGATATTGCCTGGATGGTGTGCCCAAGCGGCTCCAAGGCACCAGCCAGACTTTCCCGGACACGGGATTCTCGTTCCACGATAAGGATTGTTGCCATGAAATAATAGATGCGGGGTTGAGGAAAACCGATACTATACCGGACCAAAGGTCAATGCCGCTCGATCGGTGAGCGGTTCAGTCCCCGGACCCGCTTGACAGGCCCGCTTCCCGCAGCCCAGCATGGGCCTTTTCGATGAAGGTCTGCCTCGTCACAACTGAGTACCCTCCGGGCCCAATGGGCGGTTTGGGGACCTATTCAATGATCCTTCCGCGCCTCTTGAAGGCGGCCGGGCACGAGGTCGTTATTATTACGAAATACTTTCGTGGGGCCTCCCGCTATGAGGTGTGCGACGGTGTCCATGTGTATCGGCTGGACCACTACTACGAGTGGACAGGGAATACGCAGTGCGTCGACGACGAATTGTTCTCTGCTGAGATGAATGTCCTTCGCAGCTATACGGGCGTCTTTGCCCGGATGGTCGCGCGCCGTCTGCCTGCCCTCCATGAGAAGCATCAGTTTGACGTGGTCATCAGCCAAGAGTTGGAGGCTCCGTTGCTGTACCTTCAGGAGCGAAAATTGCTTTTCAACGAATTGTCAGACCTGCCTTTCATTCTTTTTATTCACAGCCCGCACAGTCAGATCCAGGTTTACAACGAAGACTCCACTTTCGATCGCCACGAATACCATCGTATCTTGTATGAGAAGGAGTCGCTTTCCCTCGCCGATGGCCTGATCGCCGCGAGCGCTTTTATGAAAAGCCGGCTGCAGGAAGAAATGGGCTTTGCGGATGATGCCATCGAAGTGATTCCGCTGCCGGTGGGGGACATTCCCGAGCATCGGGAGGGCAGCGTCGTCCCACGGAAGGCGGGTGAGCGGCGTCTGATCTATTCCGGCCGGATCGAGACAAGGAAGGGGGTCGAATTGTTGATCCGCACAATTGTGCCGCTTCTGGAGCAGCACCCGCACCTCACCCTGCATCTCTGTGGCCGCGATACCGAGCATCCGCCATTGGGCCGGTCGTTCACCGATCATCTGATTTCAAAGCGCATTCCAGATGGAATTCGGGAGCGCATCTTCTTTCGGGGCTATATTCCACGGTCTCAACTTTGGGCGGAATATCGCGCTGCCGATGTGGGTGTGGTCCCAAGCTTATGGGAACCGTTTTCCTATGTCTGCCAGGAGATGATGGCTTGCGGGCTTCCAATCCTCGCTTCGCGCGGGGGTGGGATGCCCGAGATGATGGGAGAGGGAACAGGTTGGTTCTGCGAAGCCGGCGACGAAGAATCTCTTCGGCAGGCCCTTGAAAGGGTTCTGTCCGCTTCTGATTCAGACCTGAAAGCGAAGGGGCTCGCGGCAAAGGCCGGGATTCACGCCTATTGCGACAATCAGGCGGTCCTGGAGAAGACCCTTTCCTACGTAGAGCGGGTTCAGGCGTCGAGGAAGACCGAGTTGGCCACCACGGGAAGATTCAAGGTTCCTTCAAACTTTCCCTTTGGGGATCAGCCTCTCCGGGAGCCCCATCCCATGGCGGCGCGTCCCTTGCCCCCGGTAGAGCGGGTTGGTGCTATCATTCCGTGCTACAATCTGGGGGACTACCTCGATGAATGTATCGAGAGCCTTGTTCGTCAGTCGCGCCCGCCAGAGCGCATCTTTATCGTCAATGACGGGTCGACGGACGCGCGCACGCTTGAGGTCTTGGACAGCTACGCTACACATGCCCTTGTGGAGGTGTTGCATTTTCCGAATGGCGGTTTGCCGGTCGCAAGGAATCGCGGGGCCGAAGCCGCGCTGGCCGATGGTTGCGACACGCTTATCTTTATCGATGCTGACGATTGGGTCGAAAACGAGTATCTGGAAAAGGCAGTTGAGGTCCTTCAGCGTCATCCGGAAGTGGGCATTGTTTCAGCCTGGACGCATACGATCGGGCTGATGCACACGTACTGGATCCCGCCCCAGACGCAGTACCCATTTCTGCTCGTCGAGTGTACGTCGACTCCGGCCGCCTTGGTTCGTGCCCGCGTTTTTCAGGAGGCGGGGGGCTTTTCGCCGGACCAGGCTTACGCTTACGAAGATTGGGATTTCTGGATTGCAGCGACCAAGGGAGGTTACGCCATGCTCACTATTCCGGAACCGCTGATTCGGTATCGAATGAGATCGGAATCTGTTTCTCGATTGTACACCTCCGTCACCCGGGAGCATGGACGGCGCTACATGATCCGGCACCATCGGGAGTTGTATGAGCGGTACCTCGAAGAAGTTTTGCTCCTCGAACACAACCTGCGGTATGTTGAGGAGACGCGCAATGAACACGACCTGACGGAACTGCGGAAGGAAGTAAAGCGAATCAAACGGGATCTCGAATGGAACTACAATGAGAGGGAACGTTACCAGTTGCTCTTCGCAGACAAGTCAGCGAAGGCAGACGGCCTTGCCTCCAGCGAGGCAGCCCTGAAGAAGGAAATCGAATGGCTGCGAAGCCAGCTCGAAGCCATTCGCGCGGGAGCGCCCGCAGCTCTTCAGACAGAGGCACCGGCAACCAATCAATAAGACAGATGCATTTGTGCTTTGTCAGTCGTGAGTATCCGCCCAACTCCATGGGTGGGATCGGAACCTACGTGATGAATATGACCCGCTTGCTGGTCGAGGCGGGGCACAC
This sequence comes from uncultured Puniceicoccaceae bacterium, assembly GCA_964403935.1. Classification (GTDB taxonomy): domain Bacteria; phylum Verrucomicrobiota; class Verrucomicrobiia; order Opitutales; family Oceanipulchritudinaceae; genus SLLG01. The sequence goes on from CAYOIB010000004.1 coordinate 64,640, forward strand.
TGTCACGGTTTTGACGCAATGGTGCGCGGAGGCGCCCACACGTGGTATTGAAAATCCTCATACAACGGTGGAGGGACGGCTGCGGATCTTCTATTTGCCCTTTGTCAATGAGCGTTGGGAGTTGGAGTCGGAGGTGCGTGGAGAAGCCGTAGAAGCGTTGGTTGGGCGGGATCTTGTCGCCGCGTTTGCCTGGGTCGTCGCCAATGCTCTGGATCAGATCCTCCCGGAATCGGGAATTGAATTGATCGAGGCCCCTGAATACGAGGCCCCCCTTTTGATCTTCCAAGGCCGCCGAATGGGCCTTTCTTCACAACACCCTTTCAGGAAAATCCCAACGGTTGTTCACCTTCATTCGCCCAGTCATCTCATCTTTCTTCATAATGATGATGAGATCGCAAATCATTGGGTGACCTCCCGGCGTAACCATGAACGGCTTTCCGTCCTGTTGGCCGATGGGGTTTTGAGCCCTTCAGCTTATTTGGCGGATCAAGTGGCAGCCTGGAGCGGGCGGGCTCGCTCCTCAATTAAAGTGATGCCCTATCCTGTTGGGCCTTTGTTGCCGGTGCCACGAGGCATACAGCGCGTGCGAGGAAGGGTTCTACACGTGGGGCGGGTGGAGCCTCGAAAGGGAGTTTTTGAATTTATCGAGGCCGCTTGTCGATTGGCGGCCATAAATCCGGAAGTTTCCTTTCGCTTTGTGGGCGGCCCCCACCATCGGCTCGGATATGAGGAACTGGGCGAGACAGCAGGCCTTTTGGTGCGGCTCATTCCTGAGAACCTGCGTGAGCGGTTCGACTTTGCGGGTAAGGTTCCGCGCGACACGCTGGGTGCCGAATACGCCGCCGCGGAATGGGCCGTTGTCCCGTCGCGATGGGACAACTACCCAAATACCTGCGTCGAAGCCATGAGCTGCGGAACACCTGTTGTCGCCTCCGATCGAGGAGGGATGGCGGAGATGATTCGTGATGGTGAGGAGGGGTTTCTCGCGAACGTTGAGGAAGGGGATCGGGCGGCTTTGGTGGATGCGTTGGAGCGGACGTTGCGCAAGGCTTTGGCTTCAGGGGCAGAAGCTACTGAGCATATGGGTGCGACCGCTCGGTGCAGAATCCTGAAGCTGTGCGATGATGCCGAAATCGTCGCGAAGCATGAGCAGTGGTATGCCCAACTGGTGAAGCGACAGCATTTACAGGAACGGAGGGTTCCGTCCTTGGGCGTGGGCGTATGGGTCGCCCCTGGAGAAGATGCGCGGGAGGGGATTGACCGTAGCAGGAAGCTTTCGCAATCCGCGGACGGCATGGATGAAATCGTCATTTTTTCCTGTGAAACACTGTTGCCTGATAGTGGGCTGGAGGAAAGATCAAGGCACATCCGATGTGAGCGGGTGGATCAGGGGCTGCGTCTCCCGTCGGCCGGGGATTTAGCCATGGGCACCGACCTTGTCGCATGGTTGCCAGCAGGTGCGCGACTTTGCGCTGACGCGATTGAGCGGGTGCGTCAGGTCTTCGCCAACCACGAGGATGCCGGCTTTTGCCTCGGCTGGAGACGCCTTCCCGACGGACGACTCGACGCAACGCTTCTGGCTGAGTCAGTCGATTTGATCGCGCCTGATCAATATCCGGTTTATCCGGTCTTCAGAGTGGCTGCGGTGGAGGCATCCGGAGGTTTTAGTGGTACCGGGATTTTTCTGGAGGACCGCTTGCGTGATCTATGCCTCCGGATCCTTTCTCACGGGTGGAGGTCAGCCTATCTTCCAGAGTGCATCATCCAGCTGGATCGACTGTCGGACTGTCCCATCGTCGGATGTTACGGTTTTATTCGACGACGCGATTCTGTTCGGGAAGTGGCGACGGCTCATCGTTCCATTCTTTGGGACAATCCTTTCGCGATGCACAGCTGGCTTCGGTCGGAAGCAAAGCCTGAAGGGATTTTTTAAGTGTAAGCGTTTGCCCTTCAGGCGAATCAGCCTTCGCCTTCGCTATCGGTTCCGGCTTCGCGAACGAGAGGATTTTTTCGGTGCCGCTACGGGCACAGGGTCTGCCACCGGGCGCTTTTCCTGTGCCGGCGCTGACTTCACAGAATTGCTTTGTTCCTTGTTGTTAGGCTTCGCCTCGCTGGCACCTTGAGTTTGTGTGCGTTTCGAACCTCGCGATCGGCCACCGCTTCTGGATCGACCTTTTTTGGCTACCGTGGCAGCGTTTGACGATGGATGGACCTTGGCCTTTTGACGGTTGTTTGCAGTCCGCTTTTGAGGCTGCTGTTGTGACGTTTTTCCATCAGGATTCGTCTCCGGAACAGTAAAATCAATCTGGCGCTTGAAGCGGTCTACCCGGAGGACGACGACTTCAATTTCATCGCCCGTGGTGTAGCTTTTCCGGTTACGTCTTCCGACGAGCGCGGAGCCATCTCCACTCAGGTGATACAGGTCATCAGTCAGAGTTGAAACAGGCACGAGCCCGTAGGCGAGCGACTCCGACAGCTCGACAAACATGCCGTGGTTGTGGGTATCAAGGACGATTGCCCGGAAGGTTGTGCGCTGGGGTTTAGCCAGTTCGCGCTCAAAGAATTCAAGTAATTTCAGCTTAACGGATTCTCGTTCCGCTTCCGTACTGTTCTGCTCGGTGATTGAAAGGTGCTGTGCCAGGGTGGTCAGGCGACTAACGGTGTAGCGTGAGCTACGTTCAGGCGCGGCTTTTTGGTCCTGATCAATCAGGTTCTCAGCGAAAATCCGGTGGATGATGAGGTCGGAGTAGCGTCGGATTGGCGAGGTGAAGTGTGCGTAATGCTGCTTGCCCAAACCATAGTGGCCATCGGCCGTCGCGCGGTAACAAGCCTGCTTCAAGCTTCGTAGAAGCTGGATGCGGAGCATGTGCGCCTGCGGGTGCTTCCGGATCTCCGCCAGCAACGCCAGGACGTTCTTTTTCTGGTTCAGGTCCCCCGCCTCGATCCCCACCGTTCGCATATAGAGTGCCAGCTCATCGAGCTTTTCCGCCTCGGGTTTGTCGTGGACGCGATGGATGCCGGGAATTCGTTTTCGATTCAAGACCCGTGCAACGGATTCATTCGCCGCAAGCATGAATTCTTCGATGAGCTGGTGGCTCTCATCATATTCGATCTTGACGATGCGGTCCGCGTAGCCGCCCTCATCGACGTATATCTTTGTCTCTGGCATATCCAGGTCCAGGCTGCCGGTCCGCATACGGGTTTTGCGCAGGCGTGAGGCAACAGACCATAGGTTCCGAATAGACTCCTGCAGCAGGCGGAGTTCTGCATCAGGCAGGGAGGATAGCGGGCGTCCCGTGGCGGCGGTTTGGTGTTCAGGCGGTGCAGGAAGGGCCCGAACCTTTTCGAGATCATCCTCCTTCAGAAGGACGTATGCTTGCTCATAGGTGAGACGCTTGCGGCTGCGAATCACCGTATTGGCAAACTCTGTCTTCACCGGCTTGGCCGCCTTGTTGTATGTGATGAAGACGGATTTGGTGAGGCGATCCTCACCTTCGACCAGACTGCAGAGCCCGTTTGAAAGAGCATGGGGCAACATCGGGATGACGGCTCCGACCAGATAGGTGGAATTCCCGCGTTTGCGCGCTTCATCATCGAGTCGCGTCCCGGATCTGACATACGTACTAACATCCGCGATATGAACCCCCACCCGATAGCCGCCATCATCCAGCGGTTCGATGGAGAGGGCATCATCAAAGTCTTTAGCGTCTTGCGGATCGATGGTGAAGATATCGAGTTTGCGCAGGTCCATCCGCCCTCGAAGGGCAGAAGCGGGGACCTTGGTCGGAAGGTCGCTGACCTCTGCCATCACTTCTTCCGGAAAATTGGGGTTGAGATCATACTGATGGAGGATCGCTTTATACTCTGCTCCGGGGGTGTGCGTCTTTCCCAGAACCTCAATGATCTCACCTTCGGGATTCAAATGGCGCTGCTCCCATTCGTGCAGCTTTACGATCACTTTGTCATCGATCTTCGGCTTTGGATTGAGCTTACTTTCCGCAGGGTCCGGTACCAAAATGTCTTGGATGATACGCGGGTCTCCCGGGATGACAAAATGGAACATCCGGCTTTTCCTCAATGTGCCGGCGAGTGTCTTGTGCGCTCGTTCTAGAATACGGATGACCCGGGCGGATTCAGCGTCGTTTCCGAGCGGGCCCCGGCCCTTTCGATAGCGCTCCAGCTTTCGCCTGGGTATGATCCGGCAGACAACGTGATCGCCGTGCATCGCCACCCAGGTGTCTTCCGCGCGGATTTGGAGCGCGGGAATCGGTTTGCCGTCAGCAGGTGTATCCGGGATTAAAATCGCGGCCCCGCTCTGCCTGAAGCGGATTTTGCCGGTCACGAGATCAGCGTCCCGAGGCAGGCAAATCCGGTTCTTCTTTAACTTAACCAGCGTTCCTTGTTTCAGGTGTTGCGCCGTTTCACTGCGAAAGGCCTCCAGCTCCTCGTCCGCGATGCCCAGCTTCTCAGCAAGGCGTTCAAGTGGGAGTGGTACGTAGTCCCGTTTCTTCAGGAGTTCGAGTAGGCGGGGCAGGTAGTGCATGGCTACTAACTTTCAGAAACTCGTCACCTGCGCAATGTTGCAGCACAATTCCCCGGAAAAGATCCCTTCACTCGGATGAGGCCAGTGCCGCGGTGCTGGTGACCCCCATCGAATGAAGGATAGTAGCGATGAAGGGCATAACCTGCTTCTTTCGGCTTACGATTCCGCTCAACTCGAAAACGTCCCCGGAGTCTTTCCGGGGGTAGGGAATGCTCTCGACGAATTCATTGCCGCCACTGACAAGGAGAAGGGAATTTTGCGTGTTGATATCTGTCACCAGAAGAGCCGCAAAAAAGAGGCCATCCGCTTTCGCAATTGCGTTCAGAGCTTGCTCAAGGGCTTCCCGGTGTGACCAGAAGTTGTCAAACCCGAGTTCCTCAACTTGCGAAACTGAAAATCGAACCTCGCCCTCCGTATAGGTCTTCATATCGGAGCGGATCACATCATCTGCCGGACGCGTGAGGACTACGGATCCGGAAGAGAAAATCGTTTCAGCCAAGTCAGCACCCGGGCAACCCGCTATCCCGCTGAGCCATTCAAGCATTTCAGAGTCTAGCTCGGTCGTCGTGGGGCCTCTCAGGTTGAGGGTGTCAGAAATAATGCCGCCCATAAGAACACCTGCGACGCGGGAATCCGGCCGAAAACCCTCCTTGCGAAAAAGATCCGTCACAATCGTCGATGTGGAGCCCACCGGTCGGTTGATGAACAGAATGGGTTGCTGGGTGGGTGCGTTCCCAAGGCGGTGGTGATCGATCACCTCCAGGATATTCACTTGATCCGCTCCAGGGACGGCTTGGCTGAGCTCGTTGTGGTCGACCAGGATCAGACTGGTTCGGGAGGGCTTCAGCAGGTCCGTCTTTGTGAAGATGCCAATGAGACGGCCCGCATCGTCCACCACCATATAGGCGGGCGCATCCTTTTGGGCCGCGATCCGGCGCCGCGCAATGGCAAGCTTCTCATCCGCCCCAAAGGTCATGAAATCCTTACGGGTCATCGCATCCACCCGGGCTGCACTGCGGATCATCCAGGAGGTCGTGGCGGAGTCGTTTGGGCTGACCACCATGCTGACGCCGCACTCTTTCGCCATGGCGATGACATCGTCCTCAACGGGCAAGCCCCCCGTGATCACGATCAGACGCACCCCAGCACGGATGGACTTCTGCTGGATGTCATAGCGGTCGCCCACCACAATGACGCTGGAACGGGCCAAGACCGCGTCCGCTGCGTAGAACTTCCCAAATGAACGAATGTCCATCGCGCCGATTCGCACAAACAGCTCCTCCTCCCGGTTCGGATCCTCCATGTGGAGGACCTCGCCCCGGAGGGCACGCACGATATCATTCAGACTCGTCACCACCCGTCGCATCCGCCGCTCCTGGCTGGGCTTGGGTATGAAATAGTCGCCCAAGTCAAAGATCGAGAGCGCACCATGCAACTGACCTTCAGCATCGACCACAGGGAGAACTCGCACGTCGTAACGATCCATCAACTCCAGCGCCTCCGCACAAATCGCTTCCCTCGATACCTTTCTCACATCGCGCACCATCACGTCGCGTACCCGAGGGGTGACGTCCCCCACGAAAGGAGGTAGCGGCACCCCGAAACGGTTCAGAATAGCGTCAATCCGGGCATTCGAATTGCCGCAGCGCGCGGCCACGCACTGCTTCTCACCCCTCAAATGCTTCAATGCAGCGTAACCAATCGCCGAGCAAATCGCATCCGCGTCCGGATTGCGGTGACCAATGATGTAAGTTGGCGGATCCAGAGCCATCCCCATGAAGGAACAAAGACCTCGCACCTTCGCAACCATCCTTTTTAAATAGCTCAGAGAAAAAAGTTGTTGCATGAGACGCTTTGTCTTCCTTTGCTTTCGGAAATGGGTGAGTTGAGGATCAAGCTGGAGTTGGAACCCGGGGTCTACCATATCACAGCCCGGGTCATTCACCGTTCGTTCCTTATCGGGCAAGTTCAGCGCGAGACGTTGGTGCGGAGTATGCATCGGGCGGCGGCGTTCAGTGGGGTTGAAGTGATTACCTACTGTATCCTGGAGAATCACTTTCACATTTTAGTGCGGATCGATCCAAGGGGGCGGGAGGCGGGGGATGCCGAGCTTGTGAGGCGCTATAGGGCACTTTACGGCGATACGCGGGCAACATGGAGTGGTCTTGATGCCAGCGGCCTGGAGCATGTGTTGAAGGCGGGCCCCCTGGACGAAGCCGAGCGGCTTCGAGCTCGCCTGCGACGAAGGATGGGGGATCTGTCGGAGTTTATGCGGACGCTGAGGCAGCGTTATACGCGCTGGTATAATCGAACAACAGGGGCCGTAGGCACGCTGTGGGCCGAGCGGTTTGGCAGCGTGCTGATCGAAGATTCACCGTCCGTGGTTGCGCTCGTGGCAGCTTATATCGACTTGAATCCTGTGCGGGCAGGAATTGTGGAGAAGCCAGAGGACTATCGTTGGTGTGGGTATACCGAGGCCTTGTCGGGATCGGGACGGATGCAGGCTTCTTTGGCTGCCTGTTTCCCGGGTTTGGACACCAAGCGGGCTCTTGCCCGCTACCGCATACTGATGTTGGGAAAGGGAGCCTCGGGGAAGGCGGATGGAACGGGAGCTCGCAGTTCGCCTGAGCACTTGCTTGATGCGCTGGAACGGAAGGGTGAGCTGGAGGTCTCGCAGCTCATTCGCTTGAAGGTCCGCTATTTTACGGAGGGCCTTGTCTTTGGATCCCGGGCTTGGATGGAGCAGTCAGGAATTCTCACAAAGCTTCCCCGAGTGAAGCGGGCTCGGTGTCCAAAACCCATTGAAGCCGTATCGGATTGGGACCTTGCGGTGGCAAAGCAATGCCGTGGCAAGGCAATTACGAAGCCCGGGGCCTGAGGGGTGATCGCTTTTGGTTTTTCGCCACGCTCGCTTCCCTTGAAGCTGGAAGAACTCCCGAGGGTCCCGGCGGAAGCACTTGGCGTCCTTGGCCTCCGGGCTTTGCTTCTCCAGGAGGGAATCGGGTGAGCCAGGGTCGGGGTTTATGCCGATGCTGCCCAATCCGGAGGGGGCGCTTCAAAGGTGACCTCGGCTTGGGTCAGGGGATGTGGAAGGGAGATTTTCCAAGCATGGAGGCAAAGGGGTGCATCCGTAACTGAAAGGGTTTGGGTGGTCCCAAGGCACCCATCGGCCAGATATGCAGGGTCCCCGACAATCGGATGTCCACAGTATTGCAGGTGGATCCGGATTTGGTTGGTGCGGCCGGTCACGGGACGGGCTTCAAGCAGGGTGGTATTTGTCGTGGTGTCGTATGAAAGAACCTCGAATTCCGTGTGAGCCGGCCGTCCATTTTCTGGATCGACAGTGCGGTAGCCGGCTTTCACTGGTTCGTCGCCGATTGGCGCATCACAGACAAAGGTATCGCCAACGGGTTTGCCGTGGACGCGTGCTAAATATGTTTTCCGGATCTTGTCTGTTGCGAAAACCGGCTGGATGATTCGCGCGATATGGCTGGTGCGGGCACAAACCAGAATCCCGGAGGTATTCGCATCGAGTCGGTGGGCAGGCCGCGGCTTCACAGGGGCATAGGCGGCATGGAGGAGTCCGACGAGGGTATTGCGATTGTAGCGTCCTCCAGGATGCATGGGCAGGGGGGCTGGCTTATGCAGGATGATGAGTGCTTCGTCTTCGTAGAGGATGCGGATGTCACCGTTCACGTCGGGCTCGATAGAAGCGGGGCGATGATGGTAGCAGCGTTTGCCCGTTTGTACGGGTTGATCAATGCGGAGGGGAAAGCCTTGTTCGTCACGGAGGCGACCCTTCTGACATTCTTCGATCCAGTAATCGGGCCCTCGATGGCCAAGAATACCGCACAGGAATTCGATCAGCGGTTGTCCATCCCATACGCCGGGGACGTTTAAGGGCCGGCGATTTTCATAAGGTGTGGACCCGGGAAGAGGCGTCGCGGCGCGCTTAAGCGCCTCATTTCTTCTTTTGAGGACAGCCTGCTGCGTTTCATCAGGGTCTTGATAGCAGTGCGGGCAGGAACGCGACGGGATGTAGTGGGGGTGCTGTTGCTCTTCGGGCGTGAGCGGTGCAAGGCATTTATAGCAGATGCGTGAATCGGTTTCCTTCAATGCCGGGTCGACCCCCACCCGTTGATCAAAGACAAAACATTCGCCTTCATAGTGCGCAGCCCCGCATTCCTCAAAGTATTTTAGGATGCCTCCGTCGAGCTGATAGACGTTGCGAAATCCTTTCATTTCCATGAAGGGAGCGGCCTTTTCGCAGCGAATGCCTCCTGTGCAGAAGGTGACGATGGGCTGATCGCGCAAAGCTTCAGGGAGCTTCGCCACGGCTTTGGGGAAATCGCGAAAATGATTGATGCCTGCTGGCACTGCATTCGCAAAAGTGCCCAGCTTGATCTCGTAGTCGTTTCGGGTGTCTAGCAGGGTAACGGGGCGGCCCTCGTCGAGCCAGCGCTTGAGCTCCTGCGGGGTGATTCGGGGCGATGTGTATTTGCCGGGATCGATACGCTCTATGCCGAAGGCAATGATCTCCTTCTTGATGCGAACAAGCATCCGGTTGAAAGGCTGGTGCTTGCTGTTGCTGAATTTAGGCTTGAGATCCTCGAGCCCGGGGATCGTGCGGAGGTAGCTGACGAGTGCATCGACAGCCGTGCGAGGCCCGGCGACAAAGAGGTTGATGCCTTCAAGGCTCAGCAAAATGGTGCCCTTGAGATCGGCCTTCCGAGAGCGTTCGACCAAATCTTGGCGAAGGCTGCTGAGATCGCTCAGGGGCGCAAATTTGTAGGTGGAGATATTGGCGATTTCGGCGGTGGCCATGGCGTCAGGCAAATCCATACAATTCAATGCCGAGGCGGTTGGCTTCGGCAATGACATCGGGTTTGTTCAGCATCACGACACGCTCAGCTTCGAGCGCTGCGGTGGTGATGCCAACTTTGTTCATACCTTCGAGGGTTTTGAGCCCGAAGACGGGCCAGTCAAAGTAGCGATTTTGCGCCGCCTTCGCTGTCTTCACAAAGATCAGCTGATCCGTTTTGTATTTATTCGCGCGTGAAAGCATATCGTCTGTGCCTTCGAATGCTTCCACGGCCAGGACCGTTCCCTTGCGGACAATGACTCCTTGCCCGATATCAAGACGGGCAATTTCGCGGGCGATTTGAATCCCGTGCTCAATGTAATCCTTCTTGGCCCGGAGAGAGCGGGGTGTCATGAGCGCTTCAGAGGCAAGCTGATCGTCAATGAACGCTCGTGCATCGAGCATTTGAACGCCTGTCTTTTCCACTTCCTTTGCGATCGAGCCGAAGATTGTTTCGGCGTTTCGCTCGCGCAACCTTGCGAGCATGGCGATGGCCTTCAGATCGGGCTTGAGGTTGCTAAAGAGGCGTCCGGGCGTGATCTGCCCGACAAAGACTGCGTAGCGCGCCTGCAGCCGTCGCAGCCCTTTCAGCATGTGTCCGATCTGTCCCACGAAGATTCGCTCCCGTTCGGATTCGGGAAATGATTCCCAAAGATCTTCACGCGTTTCACCGTCAAAGGCGATCAGCCGGACCGGGATGCCGGCTCGGCGGAGGGCAGCTACGGTGAGAACGGGGTAGTCCCGTTGCCCTGCGACCACCGCCACGGGTGCGGAGGGATCGAAGTCATCGGGAAGGTAGCGGGAAAGCATAGGATCCAAAGGAGGCAATGGCCTCAGTTTGCGACAATATTGAGGATTTTGCCGGGAACATATACAACCTTCCGGATGGTCTTTCCGTCCAGGTGAGGGCCCACTTTTGCGTCAGCTTTTGCCAGATCCAGGACCTCCGTTTGCGTTGCCTCTTTGGAGACGATTGCTTCGCCCCGTGGCTTTCCATTTACGAGAAGCCCAATTTTCACCTCATCCTCGACCAAAAGGACCGGATCAAACTCAGGCCACTTTGCATCGCTGACGGAGGGTGCCTCTCCAAGACGCTCCCAAAGTTCTTCGCCGAGGTGCGGGGCCAGAGGTGCAAGCAGTTGAGTAAAGATCTTCGCGGCAGCCCTGGATAATGTCTCCTGTTTTGAGACATGATTCATGAAGATCATCAGTTGTGCGATTGCGGTATTGAAACGAAGATTTTCAAAGTCCTCCGTTACCTTCTTGATGGTGGCGTGAAGGAGCTTCTGTGTGTCGTTGCTGTCGGCAGCCTCTGATATTTTCGGGGAGAGACCACCGGAGTCTGCGGTGAACTCCCGCCAAATTCTACGCAAGAAGCGGTGCAGGCCCTCGAGCCCGGGCGTCTTCCAGGGCTTTTCGTCCTCGAGTGGGCCCATGAACATGAGGTATGTCCGAAAGCTGTCCGCTCCGTGGGTTTGCATGAAGTCGTCGGGGCTGACGACGTTGCCCCGGCTCTTTGACATCTTTTCGCCATCTTCGCCGAGAACGATGCCTTGGTGAAAGAGCTTGGGGAAGGGTTCGGGCTCACGCACGACGCCAACATCATGCAAGACCATGTGCCAGAAACGCGCATAGAGGAGGTGCAAAACAGCGTGTTCCGTGCCCCCCATGTAGAAGTCTGGGCTGCCCCAGTAGTCGAGGGATTCCTTCCCGGCGAGGGCCTCGGTATTATTGGGATCGAGGTATCGAAGATAGTACCAGCAGGAGCCGGCCCATTGGGGCATCGTATTGGATTCGCGCCGGGCGAGGGTCCAGTTGTCTTCGGTTGGGGCGGGCGCTGTGCAAGGTTGTGTCTCTCCTGTATCGAGGTTGAACCACACAGAAATCCAGTCTTCCACCTTGGCGAGCGGGCTCTCTCCATTGCCGCTGGGCTTGAAATCCTGAAGGGTTGGGAGCGTCACCGGTAGTTGCGCAGCGGGTACAGGAAGAGCAAAGTGTTTCCGGCCCTCAGCGACGTAGACAACGGGTGCCTCCGGCAATAATCCGGCGACGGCTCCGTTTGCGTTTACGGCTGTATTGTAGGCGGCCTCGTCGACCCAGACAATCGGGAAGGGTTCGCCCCAGAAGCGTTGTCGGGAAAAGAGCCAGTCGCGGAGACGGAAATTGACCGCTATGGTCCCTTGGTCATTGGTTTCCAGTTGCTTAGCAATGGCGGATTTAACCTCTTCCGTCGGCAAGCCGTCATAGATGCCGCTGTTGATGGCGATGCCTTCATCAACATAAGGAAGTGGTGTTTCTTCGGTATCGGCTGCCTTTACGACTTGGACAATCCCGAGGCCAAATGCCTGGGCGAATTCGTAATCCCGTGTATCGTGGGCCGGGACCGCCATGATTGCTCCGGTGCCATAGCCCCCGAGGACATAGTCGGCCACCCAGATCGGAACCTGCTTTCCATTAACTGGATTAATCGCATGCCCGCCGGTAAAGACGCCTGTCTTTTCCTTGCTCAGCTCAGTGCGGGTCAGGTCACTCTTGGCGAGCGCCTGTTTGCGGTAGGCTTCGACGGACGCTTTTTGCTCCGAAAGGGTAACCTGGTCGACCAGCGGGTGCTCGGGTGCGAGAACCAGATAGGTTGCACCAAACAGTGTATCCGGTCGTGTCGTGAAAACTTCAATACGTTCCGCACGTCCATCGACTTGGAAGAAGACGCGGGCACCCTCGCTGCGTCCGATCCAATTGATCTGCTTGGTCTTGGTGGAGGTGGGCCAATCGACGTTATCCAAACCGGCGAGCAGGCGATCGGCATAAGCTGTGATGCGCAAAACCCATTGGCGCAGCGCACGCCGTTCAACAGGGTGCCCGCCGACTTCAGATTTGCCGTCGATGACTTCTTCATTGGCCAAGACCGTCCCCAGCTCAGGACACCAATTGACGGGCCGTTCGTCGACGTAGGCGAGCCCACCCTTAAACAATTGAAGGAAGATCCACTGCGTCCAGCGAACGTAGTTGGGATCTGTCGTATTTAACTCGCGCGCCCAGTCGAGTCCGAGACCGAGGGCCTTCATCTGCCGGCGGAAATTATCGGTATTGGTCTTCGTTGTTTCAGCCGGATGCACGCCGGTCCTGACGGCATATTGTTCGGCGGGAAGACCAAAGGCGTCCCAGCCCATGGGATGAAGAACGTTGTGACCGCGAGCCTTTTTGTAGCGGGCAAGGATATCGGTGGCCGCGAAATTCTCGGCGTGCCCCGCATGCAGACCTGCCCCACTCGGGTAGGGGAACATATCGAGAATGTAAAAGGGAGGGCGTTCCTGGTCGATCCGGGCACGAAAGGTTCCCTGCTCTTCCCAGAAAGCCTGCCAGTGCTTTTCTATCTCGCGAAAATTGTAATCTCGACACGTCGTGGCCATAACTCGTCTTTCGTCAAAAACGGGCAACTTGTGCCGCGCGCCCCTCAAGGTCAACGCCGGAGGTCGGGCAGCAGGCGGATGGGGGGGCTTGGAAGACGCGCCTGTGGCGGCTATCAGGGCATATGCACTCAGGGCGTTTACAAATAAGGCATAGGGGTCTCTTCTTGGATTGATCGAAGAAACGGGCGGGTTCTTTTGCCGAAACATTGGCGCTACGGCCTGCATAAGGTTCGACCCGTCGCTGAATTAATTTGTTTTCTCAGCGTTACCCGCTTCGGCTGCCGTCGTCTCGGCGCCTTTGCAGTCAGGGCAGGTTCCGTAGAAGATCGTTTCTTGTCCGGTGACCTTGAAGCCCGGTGGGTTCTCGATCGGAAAATCCGGGACGGAGATTGGAAGATCAAAGACGCGCTGACAGTGCCGGCAGATGAAGTGGGCATGGTGCTCGCCTGAAACCAGTTCGTAGCGAAGCGGCTGTCCGGGGTAGTCCACACCCATCAGCTGTCCCGCCGCCCCGAGCTCTTGAATGTGGCGGTAGATTGTGCGCAAGCCGATTCCGGGGCATGAAGCGGTGGCCCCTTCATGGAGTTCCTGAGGGCTCAGGGGTCTTCCCGCCTCGCGCAGGGTCTGGATGACCGCTGCGCGCTGGCGTGTTTGGCGAGTGACGGGCGAGGGCGATTTCTTCATCAAGCGTCTCGGCGGCTGAACTCTGCCTCAGCCGACCACATCGGCGCAAACTCAGTCAACGAGGTTGTCACGGATATACTTGAAGCTCTGTTCAAGGGAATCGAAGGGGTCGCCGGGGCAGCGGTCTTGTTCCACGATGAACCACTTGCAACCGGAGCTTTCGGCGGCGGCGATGATCGCTTTGAAGTTGAGGACACCATTGCCGATTTCGGTGAACTCCGGCTTGTTCTCGGCATTGGTCATGTAGTCCTTGAGGTGGAGCAAAGGGAGGCGGCCTTTGAGGTGGTGGCACCAGGCCTCAGGGCTGCCGCCGCCGAGTTGCACCCAATAAGTGTCGGGTTCGCCTTGGATATAGCGCGGGTCGGTCTTGCGAAAGATGCGCTCGAAAATGATCTCTCCATCAACCTTCCGGAACTCATGGTTATGGTTGTGGTAGCAGAGGGTCTTTCCTGCTTCTGTCAGGATCTTGCCTGCGGCGTTCAGCCTTTCGATCAGTGAATCGATTGAGGCAACGCTCTCAAAATCGACACCGGCCGGGTAGGGGTATGCTGTGTAATCGCAGCCGAAGGCGTTCAGGGTCGATACGACCTGGGCCGGATCCTCGAGAATGAGGTCCGAGCTTTCGTGGGTCGAATTGATGACGAGTCCATGCTCGGCACATAGTTCGACAATCTCTTTGGGAGAGAGGGGCCGGGGGCCGGATATCTGGACAGACTTGTATCCAATTTCCGCTACCTTCGCGAGGCTTTTGGCGTAGGCTTCCGGTGTGGTGAGGTGATCCCGCAGGGTGTAGAGCTGAACGGCAACTTGATTGATTTTCATGAGAGTATGGGTGTTGGAATTCGAATGAGTGAAAGAGAAAGAACCGGAATGTGATTGATCGGGAAGGCGAATCCGGGAGCTCAAGGCAACGAGCGGGCGTCCCGGGCCGCGCGCTTCAGGCGCTTGAGCTTGGCATCCAGAAGGCGTTGTTGTCGGGATTCCATTCGATCGATGAAGAGCTTGCCTTCGACATGGTCATACTCGTGTTGCAGCACGCGGGCAAACCAGCCATGGGCGGCAATGTGGTGTGGCGCGCCTTGAAGATCCTGGTAGTTCATCGACACGGCCGAAGCCCGGGCAACGTCTCCCCGGACGCCAGGGAAGGAGAGGCAGCCTTCTTCGCCCATCACAGGTGCCCCACCATCCAAGCTCAACTCCGGGTTGACGACGACCAGAGGCATAATGAGGTCCAACGGAAGACGCCGGCCGTCGAGCGAGTAGTCCAAGTCGTCATCTTCAAGCACACTGAGGTCGACGACAAAGAGGCGCAGCGCAAGGCCAACCTGCTGCGCCGCAATGCCGACACCTTCGGCTCGATACATTGTCTCGATCATATTTTGAGCCAAAGTCGCCAAGGCTGCGTCGAAACGCTCGACGCGCTTTCCGGGCTCGCGAAGAATGGGCTCTCCGAACTGCGTGATGCGCAAAGTCATGAGTGAAGTGAAGGTTCTCCGATGCGGGGTATATACTGTCGAGACTAAAACCGGTCGGTCGGCCCTCTGCCGTTGCGTCCAGAGTGCCGCCGTGCGTGAGTAACAGATGTATTGATGCGGATTCGCTATTTCATAGATGCCTTTCTCTTGCTGTGGGCAGCACTCCTTCTGGCGTGGGTGGGAATGGCCATGCCGATTCATTTCCGGGCGGTCTCGCCCTTGATTCTGGAAGAAGCAGGGAAGGGGACGCCGAAGCCGATTCAGCTGGCGGACGAACTGCTCGCAGCGGGCAAGGTTGGACCTGTGCTTGTGGTGAAGAATGGGGCGGGTGTCCGCTGGGGCACCCCGCAGGAAGCACGTGTGCGGCGGCTCCTGGAAGAGAATGCGGAATATCGGTTTAGCGGAGGGCCCGCGCCGTACTTCATCCAGTTTCTCAAGCAAGCGTCCCTCCATCTTGGAGAAAGCCCTGAAATGATCCCCCTGATGCTGCCGCGCGCGCGGAGGGAAGCTTTGGAGGGGTTCCTGAAGAGGTCGAGTAATCAGCTTGTTTTGGATGTTCTTCGATCGGCGGAATTATCGGGTTGGCAGATGTTTCTGCCGGTTTACTCCGACGCGGGGCATCCCCTTCATGCCACTTTGTTGACGACGGCATTGCTTGAACAAAGCGGGCATTTTTCTCCCCGGATTACAAGGGAGCTTCGTGAACGTCTTTCTCTCGTTTTCACCGATCCCGGGCGGGTTGACTTGGTGCGTGATCTGGAGCGCGCTTATCTCGCGGTCTTTAGTTTGGGCACCCGCTTGCAATGGGGCGCGCTTACTGAGGTCATTGCGGTGGCACCGGATATGGAGGTGCTCTACGGGATGGCAGCCTTGATGAATCAGGATCCGGAAAGCGGGCGACTCGAGAACCTCTATACGGCCCTGTTGCTGACAGGTGAAGCCGCAGGGTTGGTGGACTACCTTCAGCGCCAAGAGGAGGAGGGATGGCGCGCCTTGCAGTTCGCTCTTTCCTTGGGTGAAGGTGCTGTCCGTGAGTTGTTGACGTTCGAAAAACCGCTCTATGAGCCTTCGCTGGTGTTACAGTGGCTTTCACCTTCCCTGTTGAAAGGGGGAGAACGGCTCAAGGGATTTGCCCGGGGCTGGCCTGGATTGGCCTTTGCGATGAAGCTTGGATGCCTGTTCGGGGCGGGCTTCTGCCTTACCCTGATCTTCAGCCGAGGCGCGGAACATATGCGTCAACGCCGTCCCGTTCCCCTCCAGAATGCGGCTTTTCTTGCTCGGAATGCCGCCGTCGCTCTCGTGGTTGCGATTTTGCTCTGGGTTGCGATCGAGCCCGAGATGCTTCAGTTTCAAGAAAACCGTGAGTCAATCCTCCTCATTGATATGGCCAATGTTGTTGGCTCTGCTTCACTTTCTACACCCGGACAAAACAGCGCTATGATAGATCAAGCTTCCCTCATTTCCTTAATTCTCTTCTTCGTGATTCAAGCGACCGTCTTTATATTTGGTTTGATTCGAATTCGCGAGATCAAGAGGCAGCAAGGCGATCCGGAGCTGAAGCTTCGGCTTCTCGACAACGAGGAGAATCTTTTCGATCTCGGATTGTATGTAGGCTTGGGAGGCACGGTGACCGCTCTTGTCCTGATTGCGCTCAACGTCGTTGAGGCCAGCTTGATGGTCGCCTATGCATCAACCCTTTTTGGAATCGTGTTTGTCGCTTGTCTTAAGGTGATGATCCTCCGGCCTTACCGTCGCAACTTGATCCTTGAGGCGAGCCGGGCGAGTGTCGCCACCAGCCTCTTGGCGTCTGAGTAAGCATTCCGTCGATACACCAAACCCGCTAATTGCTTTGAATAAGGCTCTGTTACTTATAGTTTGCGATTTTCTTCTCATCAGCATCCTTGCACTGGTGGAGTTCAAGGTGCCGGAAGCTCTTGAGGAGATGGGACAGGAATCGGTGCAACTGGAGGAAGCACTGGGCAGAGATATGGTCGAGGTCCTCCGCCTCTCGCTTGAAAATGAAGCGCGGAACCGGCGGGAACTCTCAGAGATGCTGTCTTCCCGTGAGGAAGTATTGGCTGATCTGGAGCAGCAGCTTGATCACCGAAGTCAGGAACTCAATCTTACTATTGAGGAGCGGGAGGCATTGATCGAGGAGAGAGCGCGCTTGGAAGCAGAGCGAGAGCAGCTTGCTCGGCAACAGGCGCAGACTCAGGAGGTATTGAGGCAGACAGAAGCGGAACGAGAGCAACTTGATGCCAGCTTGAAGGAACGGGAAGGCCAGCAACAACAGCTGCAAGCTGAACTTCAACAGCGCCAGCGTGAGTTGGCCGAGCGGGAAAGCGCACTCGAAGAACTCGAAGCGGCTCGGCAGGAAATAGAGCAGGAGCGGGAACGAACAGCCATGGACTTGCGTATCGTCCAGACCGAGCGCGCTTTGTTGGAAGAGAATTTGACTGTAGCACGAGCCGAAGTTGAGCGGTCAAGGATTGAAGCCGAACGTGCCGCCCAGCGAGCTGATCGCCTGGGGGAAGGGGTTTCTCAACTGGCTGAGCGCACGAGCGCTGTGCAGGAGGAAATTCGTCAGGCTCAGCCGGTATCGATGAATAATATCTATCGGAGGTTTGAAGAGAATCGAATCCCGTTAAGCTTTTCATGGACGACACCAGGGTTGTTTGGTGATCGTGAACATTCACAGACCTTGCAGACCATCCTGGTCGAGGAGGGCGGGGCTGTTTACGCAATGTTTGAGAGCTCACGATCACCCTTTCAGCCTGCGACCCTGGACCGCCTTCGATCGGTTCGGGGGACGATGCGACTGGGCGATCAACAGCTGGAGATCGTCGAGATTAGCTTTCTCCAAGCTGACCCACGGGTAATGGCAGTGGCTGTCCCGCGCCGTTTTATCGAGGGTTCGGGGGTTGAAGTATTCCGGCTTGCTGAGGATCCGCTTCGGTTTCCAGAAGCTGTGTTGATCAATGAGGAACGTGGCTTTTTTGGCGAATCTCGCTTTCGGCTTCAGCCAGGGTCTGAACGCTACGTCACTGTCGACTCCCGGCTCTTCAACAGGCTCTTCGGTGAGTTTTCTCCCAGGCAAGGGGATGTTGTGTTTTCCAAGGGTGGGGAATTGATCGGGTTTATGATTTCGAATGGGAATAGCGTGTTACTGAGAGAGATCCGGCCTTGGGAACAGCTTCGGGTCGGTGCCGGTTTTGAGCCGGGTGAAGTGCGTCGTATCCAGGAGCGGATGCAGGGACCATCGAATCCTCATTGAGGATTCGGCGATGTATGTGGCGCAGGGTAAGAGAAAGAAATTCTGAACGCTCAGGTGAAGTCAGTTAGATCCTTACCTCTTCGGAAGTGCTTTCAGTCGAACCGTAGAGGCCCCCCAGTTGCCATCGCTGCCGATTGAAAACGATTCGACTTCCGGGTGCCGGGCCAGCTGGGCACGGAGTTGCTCGCGCAGGGTCCCGATGCCTTTCCCATGAATGATACGGACATCCCGGATACCGACTTCCACGCAAGCTTCAAGGTAAGCGTCCACGGCCGCCGCGCATTCCTTGGGTCGAAACATATGTAGATCGAGGGTGCCGTCGATTGGGTAGTCTGTGGGTTCTTCGCTCATTCGCTTTAGTTTTATTATGGAAGGCGCGGATGCGATGCACCCCCCCCCGCAAGGCCCTGTCAGTTTTCAGGCTCTTGGAGGAGTGGCTGGTG
>CAYOIB010000005.1:0-78782 GCA_964403935.1 uncultured Puniceicoccaceae bacterium
TGAAGACAGGCGTGATCACCTACAAGATCGCGGCGCATGCAGCGGACCTGGCCAAAGGACATCCTGCGGCACAATATCGCGACAATGCCCTGAGCAAGGCGCGTTTCGAGTTCCGTTGGGAGGATCAATTCAATCTGTCACTTGATCCGGAAACCGCTCGATCCTATCATGATGAAACCCTTCCGCAGGAAGGGGCCAAGACGGCACACTTCTGCTCCATGTGCGGGCCGAATTTCTGTTCGATGAAGATCACGGAAGATGTCCGGCGTTTCGCGAAAGAAAAAGGCCTGGAAGAAGCCGATGCGATCGCCGCAGGCATGGCGGAGAAATCGCGTGAGTTCCGGGAGGGCGGCAGTGAGATCTACCTGAAGAGCCAACCAACAGAGTAAGGTCTCCAAGATTGTCGCTTGGAATCCGCTCCGCGATCGGCTCTTCGAATCGTTGGCCCCTCAGCGAAATCGTCCTGATATCGAGTCCTCACGATCCTCTGTTCGAGGGTCGTGAGGATTCGGGCGGCGCTCACCCCGCTGCACCGTCACGCAACAGGCTCCTTTGGTTGCCCAGCGCTTGGGGTGCGGTAACCGGGACAGACTTTAGGTGGCAGGCAAACCAAAGGACCTCTCCCTTCCACCATTGCTGAAGATCCCAAGCGCCTGGCCCGGTATAAATCCATTTGCTGTTCCAGCAGGCGACTGGAACCCGATGCCATCAGGTTTCCGGATCCACCATAGCCAAAGCAAACTCCACGGTCAGAGCCGGTTTTCCGTCTTTGAGAATTTTTCCCTTCATGAAGTGAAAGGCACCGACCGCTTCGGTGTAAGTGGCTTCGATCTCGATGGTGTCTCCAGGAGTGACCATTCGCTTAAACCGCGCATCGCTCACCCGCGCGAGAACGGGGGTCTTGCTTCCGGAATTCTTGACGCCCTCCCGTCGTTGGCGTTCGGCCATGTAGACTGCTGCCGTTTGAAAGACAGCCTCGCAAAGAAGGACGCCCGGCATAATCGGATTTCCCGGATAATGGCCGGCGAAGTGCGCCTCCTCCGGGTTGATAAACCGGCGACAGCGCGCGGAAGTTTCTGTGACTTCAACGACTTCGTCGATAAAGAGAAACGGCGGACGATGCGGAATATTTTCAAGGATACGAGGGTCCATAAGATTTGAAAATCAGGATCAGGATAAAACGGGTTTCGACATTTCACTGAGGAACTTATCGACGCGGTTCGAGGTGATCACCCCGTAATTAATCGTGCCCAACCACCCCGACATGATGATTCCAACCGAACCGGCATGGAAGAGGCCATGGAGGTGCTCCGGGAGGGCCTGAGAGACCTTCAGCCCTTCAAACTTTGTGCCAAAGGACGTCCCACCAATGTGGCGGACGTAGCGATTGACCGTGCGGGGGGTGGCGGCTTCGAGGTGGTCGATCTTCGCTGAAATACCGGGAACAAGCCGTTCGAGGGCAGTGACAGATCCCTTGATAAGAGCCTCCTTCTCCCGTTTGTAAGCCTCGTCATTCAGGTTTATCCAATCATCCCAGCGGGCATTGATCGAGGCGACGATGGTATAGCGCGGCTCACGCAGATGAGGACGCGTGTCCGGGTAATAGAAAGAGAAGGTCCGGCTGCTGCTGCGCATGCCGGTCAGTTCTTCCATGGAGAATTGTTCCGCATCGGATGTGAAAACCAGATCCCCGCTAAACGGGATAGACTCTCCCTTGCGCAGCCCCATGTAAACCTGACAGGAACTGGTGTTCACCCGAACGGCCTCGGCTGCCTTCACAAAATCCGGATCAAACCGCTCGGGCCCTGCAAGTTTGAGGATGGTGTTTTTGATGTTCGCATTGGAGACGATCGACTGGCATCGAATCGTCCGTGGGGGTAGTTCTTCGCCCGAATTCTGGCTTTGAGCCACGACGCCGACAACCCGGTGCCTTCCGTCCTCCGCGGGCTCCGTCAGAATCTCCTTCACCAAGGCTGCCTTCCTTAATTCCACGCCATTTCGTTTCAGTTCAGCCGTCATCTTCGTGATAAGGGTATCGGTCCCTCCCTTAAAGATATAGACCCCCTTGTTCATGAAGTTTGAGAAGACGATACCATAGGTGATGGCCGGATCCTCCATTGAAGAGCCATTGGCATAGGAGATCGGCTCCATGAGGAGCCGGTGGACATCATTCCTCCCCGGGAAATAGGACTCAAACAGCTCACCAGTCGTCTGGGAGTGATCATCGTAGAAATTCATCTCCGCGAGGCGCGCGTAAAAGGCTTCCACCCGCTCCTGCTCGATTCCAAAGTCCTTCGTGAGAATCCGGGTGAAATCGGTCCGGTCGAAGGTTGTCTGGATATTCATCTGAGGATTGATGAAACGCACATCCTGCAGTTGTTGAATGCTATCTGCGATCTCACGCGTCCAGTATTTCCGGCAGGACTTGATCATTCCTGCGGGGAACCCGTGGAGAGAAATATCGAAGATATGCCCGCCCGGCCGCTTGAACCAAGTAGCGAGACCCCCGAATTGGTAATGGTGCTCAAGCAGCAATACCCGATGACCGGCCTTGGCCAGGATATTGGCACTTGTTAAGCCACCAAGCCCGCTGCCAATGACCACCACGTCATACGCATCATCCACACCTTCCAGCCAATCTTTTGCCATCGTTCAAGTCGTCAAATTTACAAACCCATAGTTGTGCGAGACCCTTGCCACGGCCGCAACCCCGAAACCTTGGATCCGCGCCAAGGGGAGGTGCGATCGCTCACTTTGCGCCAGAATGCCAGGAGAGACCCGCTTGGGTTGCCATGTCCTGCAACCCCGGGGCGGATCGAAGGATGCTTCGGCAGGCGTTCAGCGCGAGCGAGCAGGTGGCGGTATCACCATTCACCCCGCCGGCAATGATGGAATCGATCCGAGGCTCTCCCTCAATCCGGATCCGATCCTGGGGTTCTTTGAAGCCGACTGCAGCGCGAAAATCCAGTGTGATGACCTCGTGTCCGTCGCTAAAGCCCCGCCCGGTTTGTCTGACGCCAAGCGCATGTCCCACCGGAACGGAAAGCAGGCCATCCTCCCATGGCTCAAACGCCAGGATGGGTTCGATTATATCTTCGGTGCGGTCCAACTTCCAGCCGAGCTGGGAAGCAATCAGGTGGATCGATTCAACGAGGCCCACATGCCGCAGCACACCTTCCTGAACGCGCGCAGCAAAGGCTTCAGGGCTCAACCCGGCACCAATTTTGCGTTGAAAAGGGAGCCGGCGACAGGAGGCATCCTGGTACCTCGAGATATGCAACGCGTCCACTCGATGGCAAAGCGCTGTCAGTGTTTGCGGAAGAAAATCCATTAGAAAGCCTGGATTGACTCCCGTCCCAAGCACCGCCCGGCCGGCTTCGATCGCCCTCCGATGAATCCGCCCGGCTGCGGCGGCGTCGCGTGCCCAGGGATAGATCAGCTCCTCGCAGGTCGAGACCACATGCGCCCCTCCAGCCAGAGCCTGGGCCACCTGAGACTCGATCCGAATGAGGTCCGAAACGGTCATAATCAGGCATACATCGGGATGGGCCGACGCCACGGCGGCCTGAAGATCATCTTGGACCCAAAGACCTGTGGTCGCCCCTCCACCGAGCAACTCATCCAACTTTCTTCCGACCAGCGCCGGATCCTTGTCGACCACCCCAACCAGCTTAAACTCTGGGCGTGTCAAAAGGAGACGCAGGGTCATCAACCCCAATGGGCCCAAGCCACACTGGAGAAGGGTCACGGCATCACCGGGCGTTTCGATCCTATCTTTCCGGGACATCTTCCCGACACAAAATACACGAAAGGGGCATGGCGAGTCGCGACTGCCATCGACGTCTGCAAAGCATTCCAAACAAGGGATTCGCCTTAGGCCGCCTACGCATGGCACCCAATCCCTTCCGAACACAGGCTGAAATCCGTCCTGCCGGTTGCATTTTGGTGGATTCTAGCTTTCTCATACACTCTAGACAGGAAATAATATTTCCAGATCTTTTCACAAAAGCGAACCACAAACATAAGGAACACCATGCTCTACTGGGCCGCCGTTTTTTTTATTATTGCCCTTGTCGCAGCCATCTTCGGCTTCGGCGGTGTGGCCGAAGCTTCGTTGGGCATCGCGAAGGTGCTCTTCTTTATCTTTATCATTCTCTTCATTATTTCGCTCGTTGTCGGCTTGGGACGAAGGGGCCGAACCCCGCCGGTGTAACTGCCCGTCCCCCTGCCTCACCCCCGATCAATCTTAAGTGTCCAATATGAAAAACCTGAAACCCATTCAAAAGATAACTACGCTCACCTCGCTCCTTCTGGTGCTGGGTCTAACAGCTGGCTGCCCTGAACGGACGGTCCCGGAAGAACCGGCTGGAAACAATACCGCCACCCCCCAGGCGACCACGACCAGCCCTCAGTCCACTGAGCTGGGTGGAGAAGGCGGCGGCCGTTTCAGCCAAGCTGCCAATGCTGCCCGAGAGAACGTGGGGAACATTGCCTCCCAGACCCGCGAGCAACTGCTCGTTGCCTACGAACAGAACCGCGATGAATTCGAAGATCGTATTTCCGCGCTGAAGGAAGAAGCGGACGAAGCGAATGTCGAAGGCAACAATCGTTTTGAGCAGGAAATGGATCACCTGGAAGAGGCGTGGGACAACTTCGAGAACCTGGTCGATGATGGCGTCGATGCATCCGAGGATGCACTCTCGTCTGCATGGACTCAGCTGACGCAAGCCTATGAAGAGGCACGCCGTGCCCTCACTGAAGCTCGTTAACCCAATTGATCATTGGAAGGCATTTCCAGGAAGTCCGCGTAACGCTTCTTCCAGTCTTCCAGTTTCTTTAAATATGTAACAGTGTCATAAGGTGCCAGTATGGGATCATACTCGGCGAGGAGGGCGGATCGTTGCCAGTCAGCGGTCCGCCCTTTCTCTTTGGGCAACAGATAATAGCTCACACGGGCACCGGCTCCTGGGGGTGGTTTCATTCGCCCCGCGACTTCCAGGGCTGCCCGCCTCGGCTTCCCTGCCTTGGCAACCCGATCCACGTAAGTGCTGTGAGACGTACTGAGGTGCTCGGTCTTTGCGAGCTGTTCGACAGGAAAGCTCTGGCTTGATATCTCAACCTTCAATTGCTCGAAACGAACCAGGGGCGATATCTCTGAAGCGCCCAGCAACCAGGCGATCATCTGATCTGTCAACTCGAGAAGAAAAGGTTCCATCCCCCGCGACCGGAGGGCGGAACCCCGGACAATGACATGCGTCCCATCGAAGAGCGCATAGTTCTTCGCCTTGTAACAGAACATTGCCGGATAGCTTCCATCGCACTCCAGATCAATGCCCTCGGGCAGCCAAGCTCGGGCGGCAGCTAGAAGCTCATCGGGATCGCGACCAGAAGTACTTATATAGAGACCATCGGTATCTGCCTCCAGAACCTCACAACCCAAGCCGCTGAAGCCCTCGATCAACGTGTGAAGCAGGTTCCGACCCTGCCGCGTCACCTCCGCGGCAAGAGCACCATCGCCAAAGCGTGCGTTGCCAAATCCAAGATAGCCGTAAAATGAATTGATCAGGATCTTGAAGGCCTGTTGCCGTGTGTCGGCTTCGCGCCGGATTACAGGATCAAGACCTTCGGCAGCAAGAGTCTTATAGTGAAGACGGTAGCTCCGAAGCTCAGCCAGCAAGGGGATGAAAAGTTTAAGGTGATCTGTCTTCGGGTTCCGTCCCATCAGCAGCAACAGGCTGGGGTAAAGCGATGTGACATCGAAATGAAGCACGTCACGAAAGATCCCCGTGACAAAACTTTTTGAGAATCCACCCTCAAAGGATCCGATCACTGGCACCTCAGGCAGCGAAGCCGAAGCCTTGAAGTAACGTTCCAAAAGCAACGCCTCCACTTTCTGAGCGGATCCGCGCAAGCACACCTCCTGCAATAACATGGGGAAAGCCTGCGCCTGCGCAAAATAGGTCGGCAAAAGCAACTCGCTAAGCTCGCCGATCAACCGCAACCGCCCCTCGACGTTGAGAGCCGGATCCTGTTCGTTTTTGCCGGATCCTGTCCGCGATGGTTTCCCCTGAGCACCAAAGCCAAAATAGGCGGCGACGGACCCAAGGCCGTAGTCTGGAAGCTCACGGGCCGAAACATCCCAAGCCTGAGCGGCAAGAAAGGTGTCGAAGACAGTCCGCCCCGGCAATTCACAGCGGATGTAATCGACCCAGCGTTCGGCAAAGCGGATCCTGCTTTTACGGACGCGTGCCTCCGCTCCAAAACGCCCCCACAACCGCGGGACCCGAACCCGGCGGGCTCGCCGGACAAGGGCTTCGAGATCAAAGTTGAACAGGTCGTGTCCTTCGACAACATCCGGATCCCACGCAACCAACAGCTCACCAAACTCCTTGAGCAGCAGCCTTTCAGCGGCGTCCGTCATCGATTCAATTCGAAGGACGCGCACGCCTGCGTCCCAGGAGGCGCAAAGCCCAATCGCCGCCACACGTGATTCCGTTTGCTCCGGATTCGAACGATCCTCAACGACCTCGACGGCAACCTGACATCGCCTCAGGTCGCTAAAGTTCGACCCCGCAAAGATGCGTTCACCCGAGGCCATGAGCACCTGGTGCTCGTAAGGGCGGACAACTTCAGTGAAGCCATTCTCCGAGGCGCGAAGACCCGGCTCGAAGATATCCGGAGGCGCACTGATCCGATGTCCGAAAGGCCCGGGACCATCGAGCTCGACAACCTCCCACCCTTCAGCGGGAGATCTGTCGCGCGCCCATGCAAAAGGGACGAAGGCTGATGTCTCGGACCGGACCTCACCCGTACCGCTCCGGAAGGCGCGGTGGACGCAGGCAGCATGGCTATTAACCCACAAGCCGACCAAGGTGCCCCCGCTCGTTCCCATATCAATCAGTGGACGCTGCCGCCCTTCAGGGTGATTTTTTCCGGGGCTTCATGAACGGGAACATTCGGTGCCTTAGTGATGTTCGTCCAACGGTGCGTCGGAGCAGCCCATTTTGCCGCATTGAAGAGGACGCGTTTGATATCGGCGTTTTTGAAAATCGGATAAGTCTCATGCCCCGGGCGGAAGTAAAAGATCCGCCCCTGCCCCCGTCGCCAGCAATTACCACTACGGAAAACCTCTCCCCCTTCAAACCAGCTAATGAAAACCTGTTCCTCCGGCTCGGGGATGGAGAAAGGTTCGCCGTACATTTCTGTATTTGGAAGTTCGATACACCCGCTGATTCCCTCCGCAATCGGGTGTGCCGGGTTGATCACCCAAAGCCGTTCGCGCTCACCAGCCTCACGCCATTTCAAGGCACAGGGCGTCCCCATCAAGCGTTTGAAAATCTTGGAAAAATGGCCCGAGTGCAGCACGATAAGCCCCATGCCTTCATGGACCTTGGCGGCAACCCGCTCGACGATCGCATCATCGACCTTTTGATGTGCGGTGTGGCCCCACCAGTAGAGGACATCGGTTGCCGCGAGAACCTCCTCTGTGAGACCGTGCTCCGGCTGGTCCAGCGTCGCCGTCCGAATTTCCAGCCTGTTGTCGGTGTCCAGCTCCTTCAGGCCCTCGCGGATCGTTTCATGGATGCCGTTTGGATAGATGCTCTTGACCAGTTCATTGTCCCGCTCGTGGACGAATTCATTCCAGATGGTGATACGGATTGGGGATTTCATCATCTGTGTTCTGCACTCACCGGAGGTGTGAAGTCCAGCCCATTGAACCCCTCACCGCCCCTTTCCGGCTCAAAAAGACCAGAATAAAGGAATAACGATCATGGAGACAATGAAAGCGACGAAATTGAGCGGAATCCCAATCCGGGCAAAATCGCTGAAACGATAGCCACCCACACCATAGACATAGGTATTGGTTTGATAGCCAATCGGCGTGGCAAAACTGGCTGAAGCCGCGATCGCAATGGCCATCAGGAAGGGACGGGGGTCGATCTCCATCATCTGGGCAAGACCGATCGCGACCGACGTAAGAAGAACGGCCACCGCGTTGTTCGAAAGAACCTCCGTCAGGATACTTGTGAGGAGGTAAATGCCCACCAAGAGCGCAAATGGCTGCCAAGGCTCAGAAACAAAGGTCGAAACGGAGGCAACCAGTTGCTGCCCCAGCCAGGCGGACGTCCCGGTCGACTCCATAGCGGCCCCCACCCCCAGCATCCCGAAAATAAGAAAGAGGATGGGCCAATGTATCGCTTCATAGGCTTCCTTCGTTGTCACGCAGCCCGTCAGAAGCAGTAGGACACATCCAATAATCGCGGCAGGAGCGATCGGCATGATGCCCACGCTAGCCGCCACCACAACTCCGGCAATAACCCCCAGAATCAACGGCAATTTTTGGCGCCGGGCGACACTCGCAACGGCAGGCTTGTCCAAGACAATAAGGTCCTCACCGCCTCGAAGCTGGTCCACCGCTTCGGTTGTGCCGAGGAGGAGGAGTGTATCCCCATGTTCGAGCGTTATCCTGTCAAAGGAATCCCGCATGTTTCGGCCTCTTCGGTGAATGGCCAAGGGAGCCAGGCGATAACGTTGTCTGAAATTGACGTTTCGCAACGCCTCACCCACGAGGTCCGAATTTGCTCCCAAGACAGCTTCGATGAGGACACCTTCCGAGAGGCTGATCCCCGTGAGTCCTTCTCCCAGCGCATCCCGAAGATCCAATCCTTCCGAAGGAACACCCGCTGCCACCTTCGGGGACATAGACAGCAACAAGCGGTCACCGGCCTGGAGAATCGCCTCGTTCCCCGGAAGATTGAGGCGCACCCCCCGCCGCAGGATTTCCAAGATCCGCAGCCTCCGCCCACCGGCACGGGTCACTTCTTCCAGTGTCTTTCCGATCAGCGGGGATTTCTTATCGACGAACGCTTCAATCAGGTATTCCCGGCGCTCTGCCTCCGTCAGAATCGATGAAAGGGTTTCGCGAACCGGAAGCAGACGCGGACCAAAAATCGTCAGAAAGAGAGTTCCCGCAATAAGAAGGGGGATACCGATGACCGCGAGTTCAAACATGCCAAAGGCCGAATAACCCGCCTGTACCGCCATCGAGCTCACAATAATATTCGTGCTCGTTCCGATCAGCGTGCAGGAACCGCCAAAGATGGAGGCGTAGGAAAGCGGAATGAGAAGCTTCGAAGCCGGCACCTGCATTCTCTGGGCGAGACTGAGGACCACCGGCAAAAACACGATCACCACAGGCGTGTTATTGACGAATGCTGAAGCGAAGGCGACGACGAGGATCATCGCGGGCAAGACCGTCCGCAGACTCATCTTGGGCAAGCGGGTCAATCCGCCGGCAATCACGTCAATCGCCCCGCACCGATCCAGCGCAGCGCTGAGAATGAACATCGCCCCGACCGCAATGGGACCGGGATTGGAAAAGACCGCGAGGGCATCCGCCGGTGCCAGAAGTCCAAGAACCAGCAGCAAGGCAAAGGCGCCCATCGCCGTTAGCTCCGAAGGGATCTTTTCCCACACGAAAGCGATCAGGATACCGCCCAACAGGACCAACATGAATGCGATAGGCCACGTCATTTGGGGTGCCACTCGAATCAGAAACAGGCAGACCGGCGAGAAAGAAATCCACCGGCTCTCCGGGAGGGGCACTTCCCCGCAGGCAAGGAGCACGCGGTGCCGCCTTTGGCGTTGCACGGGGGCGGAAGGGGTGGTTGCTTGCCTTCCCGTGCAATCACCTGTGGACATCACCGCCGTCGAATCGTTTTTAACCTCGTTGCAGCAACGGATCCTCCAAGCCCTCAGCGATCTGGATCCGGCCCTCGTGGAACGTGAGGATCGCTGGAAGCGCCCCGGCGGCGGGGGCGGCCGCTCCGTTGCGGTGTCGGGTAACGTTTTTGAGAAGGGGGCGGTCAACTTTTCCGACGTCCACGGCGACACCCTTCCACCGGCGGCGACGAAGAACCGGCCGCAGCTTGCGGGACGCCCCTTTCGGGCGTTGGGCGTCAGCGTTGTTATCCATCCTCTGAATCCCTTTATCCCCACCAGCCACATGAACGTGCGCTTCTTCCGGGCGAATGCCGACGAGCCGGTCTGGTGGTTTGGAGGCGGGTTCGACCTCACGCCCTACTATCCGTATTGGTCGGATGCCGTGGAGTGGCATCGTGCAGCCGAAGGGGCCTGCAAGGATTTTGGGACTGATCTCTACGAGCGCTTCAAGGCGGAATGCGACCGCTACTTCTACCTTCCCCACCGGCAGGAAGCCCGCGGGGTCGGCGGACTTTTCTTCGATGACTTCAATGAGGACGGCTTTGAAGCGGCTTTCGGCTTCACCCGCACGGTGGGCGAAACCTTCGTCAAAGCCTATACCGCTCTGGTTCGAAAGCGGATGCTCACCCCTTACGAGGACCAACACCGTCATTTCCAGCTCTATCGGCGGGGGCGCTATGTGGAGTTCAACCTGCTTCACGACAGAGGAACCCTCTTCGGCCTGCAGAGCGGAGGGAGAACCGAGAGTATTCTCCTGTCCCTGCCCCCGCTGGTTCGCTGGGATTACAATTGGTCCCCACCACCAGGCTCTCACGAAGCAGCCTTGCAGGAGCATTTCCTCAAGCCCCGCAACTGGTTGCAGGAGCCACCCCCCGAAGCCTTGCTCCCGGAGGCGAGATAGCCATGCTTATAGCTCTTCATGATGAATTCTCGCGAACGCTTCAATGCCGCCCTCGGCTGCAAACCATTGGACCGCCCACCTGTCTGGATCATGCGCCAGGCAGGCCGCTACCTCCCTGAATACCGTGCGCTCAAAGAACGGCATTCCTTCATCGAGATGGTGCGCACGCCAGAACTGGCAACTGAAGTGACACTCCAGCCCCTGCGGCGGTTTCCCCTCGATGCCGCCATCCTGTTCAGCGACATCCTGATTATTCCGGAGGCTCTCGGGCAGGACTATTCCTTCCGCGAAGAGGGCGGGATCGCCATGGCTTACGCTCTCGATTCGACGGCCCGGATTCACGCCCTCGAAGCGGATCGGGTTCGGGAGCGACTCGCTTACGTCCCGGCTGCCCTCGAGTTGATCCGGAAGGAACTACAGGGCCAAACCGCCCTCCTCGGTTTTGCCGGCTCGCCCTGGACCTTGGCCACCTACATGGTCGAAGGCGGCTCCAGCAAAGATTTTTCGCGCGCCAAAGCGCTCTTCTTCAGAGAGCCCGCCGCCTTTCACACCCTCATGGAGCGACTGGTTGACGCCATTGTGACGCTTTGCCAGATAAAGATCGAAGCGGGCGTCGATGCGCTTCAAATCTTCGATTCCTGGGGCGCGGCCTGTCCGGGGGAACTCTACGAAGAGATGTCCCTGAAATGGATCCGGCAGGTGATCGATCGCCTGCCGCCGGATTTTCCGATCATCCTCTACGCCAAGGGCATGGCACACCATGCGACGGAACTCTGCTCGACGGGCGCTCGGGCCCTCGGGATCGACTGGACAGTGGAACTCGGAAGCTTCCGCGACCAACTGGCACCCGATCGTGCGGTTCAGGGAAATCTGGATCCCATCATTTTGGAGCTGGATCCCTCCACCGTTCGAACCCAGGTGACGGCTCTGCTTCAACGGATGCATGCGAAGCCCGGCTACATCTTCAATTTAGGACATGGAATAACCCCCCGCGCCCGGGTGGAAAGCGTTGCCGAACTGGTTCAGACGGTTCGAGATTACCGGTGATGATAACGGATACGGAAAGCCCCCGCTTCGATCGATCGTTGATCGAGAAGTATGACCGACCCGGCCCGCGCTACACGTCCTACCCGACAGCTTTGCAGTTCTCTCCGGAAGTGCCCCACGCGAAGCTGCTGGAAGATTGCCGTGAAACGGCGGGCCCCCTTTCCGTTTACCTTCACCTTCCGTTTTGCGAGAGCTTGTGCTGGTTTTGCGCCTGCACGACCGTGATCACCCTGAATCATGGTCGCGCCGATGCCTACCTCGACACCCTCGAAGCTGAAATGGAGTTGATGAAGCCCTATCTGCCCGAGGACCGCTCCCTCGCCCAGCTGCATCTCGGCGGCGGCTCCCCGAGTTTTCTGAAAGCCCATCAGCTCGAGCGCCTCGGCTCCATTCTCCGGTGCCACTTCAGCGTCGCCGAGGATCCCGAATTCTCCGCCGAGCTGGACCCGCGCACCCTCACCGAAGAAAAGGTCGCCATCCTCCGGGAAAGCGGCTTCACCCGGGCATCCTTTGGCATACAGGATGTGAATCCGGAAGTGCAGGTCGCCATCCACCGGATCCAGCCCGACAGCCTCAACCGCGAGACGATTGGATGGGTGAGGGATGCAGGATTCACCTCTGTAAACATTGACCTGATCTACGGGTTACCCAAGCAAACCCCAGCGTCCTTCGATGCGACGCTGGAAGCCATTCTGGCTTATGATCCGGATCGCATTGCCTTGTTCAGCTACGCCCATGTGCCGTGGGTGGCCCCCGCCCAGAAGATTCTGGCGCGCTCCACCCTCCCCTCGGCCGAGGCGAAACTTGATCTGCTCGAACTCGCCGTGGCCCGCCTGACACAGGCTGGCTACATCTTTATCGGGATGGATCATTTCGCCAAAGCAACAGACCCATTGGCTCTGGCCGCGCAGAACGGGAGCCTGCACCGGAATTTCCAAGGCTACAGCACACGGGGTGGACTGAACCTCTGCGCCTTCGGCATGTCTTCAATCTCCCAAAGCGGCCGCGCCTACCGGCAGAACAATAAAGACCTTGTCGCCTACACCAAGGATGTCTCGAACGGGCGCATCCCCTTGGAGCGCGGCTACTGCTTGAGTCCCAATGACGAGATGCGGCGAGCGCTCATCATGGAGCTGATGTGCAAATTCTCGGTTGATCCGGATGCCAAGGCCCGGAAATGGGGCATGGATCCAGATGTCGAGTTTTCGAGCACCCGCCAACAACTCGAAGTGATGGAGGCGGATGGTCTCATCGAATGGTCGGGATCCCGCCTGAACGTCACCCCTTCCGGGCGCTTTGTCATCCGGAACATTGCGATGGCCTTTGACCCCCACGTCCGCATCGCGGAAAACCGTCACGCCCGAACAATTTGACAGCGCGCCCCTCAACCTCCCATCCCGGACCCTCCGTGCTCATCCTCGGAGCGGGTATTAGCGGCCTCACCTTGGCCTGGAGCCTGCGGAAGCAGGGCATTCACTGCCAGGTAATCGACCCTGCACGCCGGGTCGGCGGCGTTATCCGAACCGACCGCGGGGTCAGTGGTTGTATCTTTGAAAGCGGTCCAAGTTCCCTGCAGATCAAGTCTCGCCGGGTCGAAACGCTCATCCACGAGGCCGGACTGGCCAGCAAGATCGTCGAGGCCAATCCTGCCGCCCGAAAGCGCTTTGTTATTCAGGGCGGAGCTCCCATTGCTCTCCCCGGTTCCCTCCTCGGTGCCGTCACCACCCCACTCTATTCGTTCAAAGACAAGCTCCGCCTCCTGCGTGAGCCCTTTATCGCTCCCACCTCCAAATCCGACGAATCTCTTGAGTCCTTTGCCACCCGTCGGCTGGGCAAGGCATTTGCCGATTATGGCGTATCGGTTCTCGCTTCAGGAATCTACGCCGGAGACCCCACAAAGCTTTCTATCCGCCACGGCTTTCCCAAGGTCTGGAATCTTGAAAAAGCTCACGGCTCGCTCATCCGCGGGGCTCTGAAACTTAAGATGGAGGCAAAGAAATCAGAGCGTTACAGACCGCGTCTGGTGTCCTTTGAGAACGGCCTCGAAACCCTTCCCGAAGAATTGGCCAAGTCGCTTGAAGAACAAGTGATGACCGGCACCACGCCCCTGAGCATCCAGCGACTCAACAATCGATGGAAGGTGCGTTGGGAAGGCCCGGACGGCCCCGGTGGCGGCACTTTCAACAAGTTGGTTGTGACCGCGCCCCTGCATCTCTGGCCCGGACTGCCAGTCGACGATTTTGTCCGCGATCAGTTCAATTCGCTTCCGCAGGTTTCCTACTCCCCGCTAACCGTCCTTGGCGTGGCCTACCCCCGGACCGCGGTAGGCCACCCGCTCGATGGATTCGGACTCCTCGCTCCTCTCAAGGAAAAGCGGCGCATCCTCGGGGCACTCTTTGCCTCGCAACTGTTCCCCGGTCGCGCCCCGACCGACTTGGCTACTTTCACTGTGTTTGTCGGGGGCGCAACCATGCCCAAGCTGTCTACCCTGCCGGATTACGCTTTGCATGAGCTGCTACACCATGAGCTCTCGGCCCTCTTTGGGATCACCGAGCTCCCTCAGTTGATCCGGCGCTATGATTGGCCCAAAGCCATCCCGCAATACAATGTCGGGTACGACTTTTTTCTCGGTGCCCTCGCCCGCGTGGAACATGCCCTACCCGGTTTTCATGCTCTCGGAAACTTCCGTGGAGGCCCAGGAATCAGCGATTGCATTGAGAGCGCCCTCTCCCTGGCGGAGCGCATTGCCGCCGAATCGGATTCGGCCTGAGGGGTCAGGAGTCCTCGACCGTAAACCCGATCTTCAGTCCAACCTGATAATGCACCACCTTCTGGTCGTCGATATGGCCGCGAATCTCGTCGACTTCGAACCACCGCATATTCTTCACGGATTTGCTCGCTCGCTTCACCGCGTTGTTAATCGCTTCTTCGATGGAATTCCGGGACGAACCGACGAGTTCGATTTTCTTGTAGATATGATCACTCATTGTTTTACGGGCTTCAAATTTAGGTTTTCGGCACTTTGCACAGAACCATTCTGACACGGAACCACCCGAGGCGTCAAATGGCAGACAGGAAAGGTCGCTTCAATCCGCTTTTCCACCACCCGCTGGAGTGATGGGCACAGGCTTGCCCGCCTCCTTTGGCCGATCCCGCCGATAGACGTAGCGATTCAGCTCTTCAAGGGTCACCACCGCCGGTGCCTCCCTTTCCGCGGTCGAATCAAATGACACCCGGGCAACGGGCGCTTCTTGAACCCAGAGAGCTTCCCGTCGCTGGAGAGCCCGTGGCTGATCCTGCCTGGCGGCACGCACTTGTGAAAGTCGCCCTCGTGGCCTGGCGAGGCGTCCGGAAGCTGGCTCATGCTGCGGGTGGCGCACCCCGCCCAAAGACATCTTCCCGCTGAAAGTGCGCGAGGCCTTCTCCTTCGCTTTCGGCAACGTCACGCCGCGATCAGCTTTCTCCCGCGTGGGATGGAGGATCACTCGGGGCGGAGCGCCGGTAGCGTCCGCGGGTGTCGAGGCTCTACCGAAGGGCATGGGCTTCAGTGTCACAGCCTTCAAAGGAACCGTCGCCCGAAGGTCCGGTTCGAGCCCCGCCCGCACAGGTAAAGCCAGAGTCAGCAGGAGGAGGCCAATCGCCAGACAACGAAACATGGCTCCGGAAAATGCGATTTTTTCCTGTAAACATCAAGAGGGGAAATCATCCCTGACTTCGCGCCTCGCCAAAGAACGCATTGCCAAAGAACACCCGCCTCCCACGATGAACCCCATGGAGCCTTACCTCGATCTTTTGCGCCACGTTTTTGCACATGGAAAAGAGCGGACGGACCGAACAGGCGTCGGCACCCGGTCTATCTTTGGTGCCCAGACGCGCTACGATCTGCGGCAGGGCTTTCCTCTGGTGACGACAAAGAAGGTTTACACCCGGGGAATCATCCAGGAACTTCTGTGGTTCCTCAAGGGGGACACCAACATCTCCTACCTCCATGAGCACAAGGTCCGGATCTGGGATGAATGGGCCGATGAAAAAGGCGATCTTGGCCGTGTTTACGGAGCCCAGTGGACGGACTGGCGCGCGCCCGACGGACGACGCATTCACCAAATCGACGCCGTCATCGAGTCCATCCGGAAAAACCCCGGAAGCCGACGACACATTGTCAACGCATGGAACGTCGGTGAACTGGAGGAAATGGCGCTCCCTCCGTGCCACACCCTCTTCCAGTTTTACGTCGACCTCGAAACAAAGGAACTCAGCTGCCAGCTCTACCAGCGCAGTGCCGACCTTTTTCTCGGCGTGCCCTTCAACATCGCCTCCTACAGCCTGCTCACCCTGATGGTGGCGCAGGTTTGCGGCCTGAAGCCCGGGGAGTTCATTCACACGCTCGGGGACGCGCATATTTACAGCAACCACTTGGCTCAGGTGAAGACACAACTCGATCGGGTGCCGAGGCCGCTTCCTCGCATGGAAATCGATCCGGCAGTCCGTTCGATCCATGATTTCCGTGAGGAGCACTTCACACTGGTCGACTACAACCCCCATCCGGCTCTCAAGGGAGCGGTCGCCGTATGAATTTGAACGCCCCGACTCCCCGCTCCTGGAAAGCCATCGCCGCTATGGCGGAAAACCGTGTCATAGGAAACGATGGAAAACTGCCCTGGAAGGTGCCGGGCGATCTCAAATGGGTGAAGACATGCACCTATGGCCACGCGATCGTTATGGGGCGAAAGACCCTCGAATCGATGGGGAAGCCGCTCCCCGGGCGCCTCAACATCGTTCTCTCACAATCTCTACAGGAGATTGAGGGGTGCCTTGTCCTCCCGGACTTCGAGGCCTTGAAACAGTTCAGAACGGATCGTGAACTCTGGATTTTTGGCGGTGCCAACCTCTATGAACAGGCCCTGCCTTTTGTGGGCGATCTTTACCTGACCCTCATTCGGGCACAGCCTGAAGGGGACACATTCTTTCCGGAATTCGAGGATCGCTTCAAGCTGGTATCAATTATTGAATCTTATCCTACCCACGAGATCCGCCACTACAAAAACCAGACGACCGCGCCTCTCGATTAACTCATTCATATTCTACTTTCTGGCACCGGTTCATCAGGTCATCCATCGCTTGCCGGACCTCTTTCCCATTGAAGAGAACTGCATTCATCTCCCGCAGGATGGGTGCTTCGATCCCCTTCTCCTCGCAGAGCTTCTGAAAGGCGCGGGCCGTGTGGTAGCCTTCCACCGTGCGCCCGTCTTCCAGCAGCTCTGAAGCGGACGCCCCACGGGCAATGGCCTCACCAAAAGCCCGATTCCGGCTCTCTGCCCCGTTACAGGTGAGCGAGAGATCCCCGAAACCGCTGAGCCCGTAAAACGTCTCAGTCCGTCCCCCAAAGCACTTTCCGAGGCGAACCATTTCGTGCAGGGCCCGCGTCAACAAAGCGGCCTTGCTGTTATCGCCAAGACCCAGCCCATCGCACATCCCGGCGGCGAGCGCGTAAACATTTTTCAGACTCCCTCCAAGCTCCACCCCGACCAGATCATCCGTCCGGTAGACGCGCAGACCCGAACCGCTCAGAGCTTCCTGCAGATCACAGGCGGCCGAATCATCGCTCATCGCAAGAACGAGGGCGGACGGCTGCCCCTCCGCAACTTGAGAAGCAAAGGTCGGCCCGCTCAAAACGCCGTGAGCCAGGTTCGGCAAGCTCTCCCCCATCACCTCCGCCGGCAGCTTTCCGGTGCCCGGTTCAAGACCCTTCGAAAGCGTAAGGACCGTCTTCAAGCGCCAGGCCTTGCCCATCGATGCCGCTACGGTGCCACACACCTCCCGAAGAAAGGCCGAGGGGCATGCCAGAATAAGAAGATCGGCCTCCATCAGCGAGGGCGTCAGCTCAAGGCCAAGCTGCAAATCAGACGGGAGCTTATGGCCCGGTAGATGGCGCTTGTTCTCACGATCCGATGTCAATGCCAAGGCCTGATCCAGCTCGCGAGGCACCAGCGTAACAATGTGGCCAATGCGGACGAGGTGGAGCGCCACGGCTGTTCCCCATGCGCCCGCGGGATAGATGCAGATGTTCATAATGAAATTTGTCGCTAACAGTCTTTCCAGAACCAAAATTCGATAGTCGCATGAAACCCGGACACCCGACACACGCCAAGGAAAACTTACCTTGGCGGATCACAACAGGCCGCCTAGGTTCACCGCAATGATTCGGCGTTTTTTCATCTGGCGGGCGCAAAAGCGGCTCAGCAAACCCCGCTACAAGATCGACCGTCGAGCTTACCGGGGGCAATTCAATGCGGGCTTCTTCTCCTTCCTTCACCGCACCAAGTTCTGGGCGACGGACAACGATACTTACTACCGTCGCCGCAAACGCCGACTCCTGATCGCTGGCGTCATCGGGCTCGGCACGCTCGGTTTCGTTGTCTGGATCATTTACGAATCCGTTGGTGCCCTCGGCATTTTTTGAGAGGATCTCTTCCTCAAGCGTTCACGGGCGGAAGTGCTTCCCGAAGAGCGGAATGCCTCTGTAGTGGTGGACGCAGCTGTCCACCGGAAGATCCAAATTCACCGCCACCACATCAAACCGCACCGTTGTCGGCGACTTTCTCAACTGACTCAGGTAAGCCTTGGCCGTTCGACGAAGCACTTTGCGTTTCCGCGGCCGAATACTGGCATAGGCATTCAGGGGAGAACCCCTCCGAACCCGCACCTCGACGAAGACAACCGCCGGCCCCTCCCGCATCACGAGGTCCAGCTCGCCCCGGCCACTCCGCCAGTTCTTGGCCAGCAAGACCATTCCTCCCTTTCGCAAGGCTTGGACAGCCAGTTCTTCACCCTTATCACCCCGCAGTTGGGCTTCAGTCCTTGAGGATGTCCTGAAGCCGTGGAGGTCGCTGGGGAAGCAGCGTCCGGCCAAGGCCGGAAACCAACCGTGGAAGCGTCGTTTCAGCCAATTCGCCATGGTTAATGCCTTTGACATAGAAACCCCCGGACGCCATAGCTTGGCGAGATTTATTTATCTGCGCCTCAGGCAATATATCACCCCCTCAGGCCGAATCACTTACCAGGATTATGAAGAGCAATCTCTCCGGCGTGCTCCGGCGCACCCTCCTCCTCAAGGTCATCTCGAAACCTCAGCCCACGCGCGAGGATGTCGAGTCCATCATCGAACTCACGGCAAACAAGGTGGTGGAGGCCATCGAAGCGCAGTCCATGACCCTCTACCTCGTGGAAGACGGGAAGATTGGTTTCAAATACGTTTATTTCTCTCCCACCCTCTGGGAAGATTTCCCGGAGCGGGAGGCGGAGTTTGCCGGCAAACGTGATACTTTGCTAACGATGAAAATACCCGAGGGAACGGGTGTTGTAGGCAAGGTGATCGCATCGGGGCAGCCCGCCTTCTACTCCTTCGAACAGGATGTCGACCGCATCCACTCCCTCTCCAAGCAGACCGGCTTCGAGATCACTTCGATGCTCACTGTTCCTCTCCGCGGGTCCAACCGGATCATCGGCGCAATCCAGCTACTGAACAAGGAGCCCTTTGCCGACGACGATGTCTTCACCGATAACGATTTGGCCTTCCTCGAAGAAGTGGCGGAATATTCCGCACCCCTTCTTCAGCGCATGCTCGATCCCGGGTTTCGACCCGACGATCGCGAAACGGCCAAGTTCATCGCCCGGTTCACCGACAACCGGCTCGTTCTCGATGAGAGCGAGGTGGAAGTCGACGAAGAGCTGATTGGTGTCGCGGGTGACGGCATTATCCGCCGAACCCATATTCTGCCTTACAAACGTATTGGGGGTCAGGCCGTCGCCGCTCTGATGACCAATCCGCTGGATTATCCAAACCGCGAAAGCTTTCAGAACGCAACCGACCTGCACATCGAAGAAGTTGTTGTCGCTCCAACCTCTCTGATCGACGCGCTCCTGAAAAGACATTCCAGCAGCTCAAGTGAAGTTGCCGATGCCCCTCACATCGACAGTGGAGAGATGGCGGAAATCGCCGATGTAATCGGGGTTGAATACGCCGAAGGTGGCGAAGGCGCGAGCGAGGATGACCTGACAGATGAAGAATCCGCGCCCATCATTCAACTCGCGAACCGCATTGTCGAAGACGCTTACATTACCGGCGCCTCCGATATCCATATCGAGCCACAGGAAAAGGATTTGATCGTTCGTTATCGGATTGACGGTATCTGTTCGGAAAAGCTCCACCTCCCGGCAAAAGTAGCCGGTGCTCTCGTGGCCCGGCTGAAGGTGATGGCAGACCTCGACATCGCGGAAAAACGTCTGCCGCAAGACGGACGTATCATTTTCAAGCGCTATACGAAGAAGAATATCGACATCGACTTGCGCGTTGCCACAGGCCCGATGAACCACGGCGAAAAAGTGGTCATGCGTATTCTTGATAAAACCAAGTCCGCCCTCCCGATCACCGCTCTCGGCTTCTCTCAGGAGAATCTGGATAAATACCGCGAGTGCATTGTCCAGCCCTACGGAATGATCTTGCACTGCGGGCCAACGGGTTCGGGCAAATCGATGACCTTGTTCTCGGCCCTTCGCGAAGTGGCGTCACCCGAGGTCAATATTCAGACGGCGGAAGACCCAATCGAATACACCGTCCCCGGCATCAACCAGATGCAAATGCACCGGCAGATCGGGCTGACTTTTGCGAAGGCCCTGCGCGCCTACCTCCGAATGGATCCGGATATTATCCTCGTCGGGGAAATCCGCGACCAGGAAACCGCTGAAATCGCCGTTGAGGCGGCTCTCACCGGTCACCTGCTCTTGTCTACCCTCCACACCAATGACGCTTCATCCACCATCGCGCGCTTTACCGACATGGGGATCGAACCTTTCATGATTTCAGCGTCGATGCTCGTCGTTTGCGCACAGCGTTTGATGCGGCGTGTCTGCAAATCCTGCGGCGTCCGCTACATTCCGACCGGGAATGAAGCCGAGATCATCGAGCGCGCCCTCGATGGCTGGAATGGGGAAATTTACCGTGCGAGCGAACACGGCTGCGCCCAGTGTGGAGGCAACGGTATGAAAGGCCGAATTGGTATCCACGAACTCATGCGCAACAACGATGAGATCACAAAGGCGATCAATGCCCGCGCTGAGACCGCCGAAATCAAACGCATCGCGATGGCTTCGGGAATGAGGACTCTGCATCAAGACAGCATGCTCAAGGTGAAGGAGAACACGTCCACGGTCATCGAAGCGCTCGGAACGGTTCCTACGGATCTCTACATCGACAAGAAATACGAGGCGGCCATGAACCAGGCAACGGCTGATATGGCACCAACAATCTGAGGATGCTGCTCAGCCCCCGCTGAAATAGGCGCGCTGTCTGTCCGAAAGAGAAAGCCCCACCCGCTCCATCACTTTCATCATGTCTTCCCAGACCTGGCGCTTGCTGCGGACGGTGCCCGTGCGAAGGAGGTAACTCGGATGAAAGGTGGGCATGAGCGGGATGCCGTTGAAGCTCTGCCATTGCCCGCGCACACTGCTCATCTTTCGTTTGGGATCCGGTCCGAGTAAGCCATCCACGGCCGATTTCCCCAAGGCGACAATCACTTTCGGTGCCACAATCTCCACTTGAGCGCGCAGGTAAGGCAGGCAATAGGCCATCTCCTCTGCGGTGGGTGGGCGGTTCCCCACCGAGGTCGGCATTTCAGGGCGCCAATTCATTATGTTCGAAATATAGACGTCGTCTCGCGAGATACCCATCGCCCCAATAATCCTGGTAAGCAACTGCCCTGCTGGACCGACAAATGGAACGCCCGCCACTTCCTCGTCCGCCCCCGGTGCCTCACCACAGAAGAAGATTTCGGCAGCCGTCGGACCCACGCCAAAGACCACCCGCTTTCCGGGCTTCACCCGCTCATTGCATACCGGACATTCCAGGACGCGCTGACGCAGCCAGGTCAGCCGGGTTTCCTTATCGCCCTCCGGAAGCTTGAACTCCGGTGCGGCCGGCAGGGGCTTGGGCTGAAGCGCGAAGACTTCCGCTGCAGCCGGCTGACGGTCCCGGCGGGGAAGACCACTGCCCAACGGTAGCTCCATTTCGCCGGCTTCCTCCGGCTCATGCTTGCTGGAAAGGGTGTCGCCCACCGATCGCACCGGGGCTTTTCGCGGGGTATCGGCGCGGGCCGCTTCGACAGGAGCCCTGCTGGCAGGCGATGTCGTTGCCCGAATGGCGGCCTCCAGTTCTTCCAACGTTCCATCCTGCAAAAACAGATGCGTCGTTCCCTCGTCGCGCATCCGCTTTAGCGTAGCCACCACTGCTTCCAGTTCCTCGCGCATGGAATGAAGGATGCCACCGGGTCTCCGCCCGTCCAACTAAAACAGGTTCTGAAACCAAGACGTCTAACCACCCTCGCTACTTTTGGGGATTCGGTCGGCCCTGTTCTTCCGACGCCTCTTCGCCAGCTTGGTTGTCCGGCGCATCTGAGCCCGTCGGCTGATCGAAATTCCCTGCCTTGAATACGTCCCAAAGAATCGATTGTTCGATATAACCCCGCTGCGTGGCCTTTACCGGCACCCGGATAATGAGCTCAACCTCGCCGGCCTTCGGAATCTGAAGGGTGACGCGCGGATCCACCGAAGGCGCATCGAGGCCCTGGTGGTCACTGATCCGTCGCATATGCCTCCGGACTTCTTCCAGGTAGGGTCGGCAATGCTTCCGCGCCGCCTCTAAAAGAGCTTTTTGCGCCCCCCGCCAGTCCTCCTCGCGTTTGAAGGGAACGGTGAAGACGTGGAGCACATAATCATGGGTGTAGCTCTCATTCACGACGGGTTCGGAAACGAAAAGGCTGTTCGGAAGAACAGTCACCCGCCCCGTGCGCTGGTGGGTGAGCTTGCCAGGTCCGATTTCCATGATCGTCGTTGCAAACAAGTTCTGATCGATGACGTCCCCGCGGAAGTCTTTGACCTGAATGCGGTCGCCGATCTTGAAGGAGCGCGCTCCCGTTTTCAGGATACTACCCGTAACGCAGAGGATGAGCTCTTTTGTTGCCACGACCAAAGCCACCGCGATCGCGACAACCGAAAGGGCCAGGGTGCGGAGCTCCGCCCCCCAAATAAAGACCAGCCCCAGGACCAAAAACAGAACAATCCCGTTGCGGGTCTGGACCAGCCATTTTCGGCGCATTTCCGGTGAGGCGATACTCCGTCGGATCACGCGCGATGTCACCGCCCGCAGCAGACTCATCACCATAACGAGAATAGCGGTGCTGATAAGCAGGCTCAGGAGCGATTCCCGAACAGCAATGTCCCCAAGCCCAAAACCGAGTGTATCATTCATGAGACAACCCCAAAATACTGAATATTTCTCATTCCTATTATCCCTGACGGAGGAACGCTGCCACCATTGGATTCAAGGTTTCTCCTTCATCCTCGAGAACAAAATGCCCGGCATCGGCAAAGACGTAGGATTCCGCCTGAAGAAACCGCCGCCGCCAACCTTCGAGAAATTCCTCGTTGAAGCACCAGTCGCGGCCACCCCAGGCAATCATGACAGGGTGATCGGCAAACCGCTCCAGCGAAGCGTCGATTTCATTGAGCATGGCCGCCGAGGGATGATCGGCCTCAAGGGGAATATCACGGACGAAGGCCTCAACCGATCGCCGGCGCTCGGGCTTCGCGTATGGGAACAGGTACCCTGCGCGGACGCTGGCGGGCAGGCCTTTTTCTGTCGTCATGAAAAGAGCCGCGCGAACAAAGGCATTGAGTCGCCGAACAAGGAACGAACCAATGACGGGCCAGCGGCAGATCCGGATGCGAAACGGAATCCGGGTGGAATGAAAGGCTGCTGTATTGAGAATCACAATACGCTTGATTCGTTCCGGCATTCGAGCAGCCAGTCCCATCCCAATCGCACCGCCCCAATCGTGCACCACCAAACTGAACTCCGTCAGCTTGAGCGATTCCACCAAACCCACCACATTCTCAATATGCCCCGCCAGGTCATAGCTGAAGCGATTGGGATCTGGCACCTCGGATAGCCCCATACCCAAATGATCCGGCGCGATACAGCGATGCGTCGTGCGGAGATCGGAAATGAGATTTCGATAGAAAAAGGACCACGTGGGATTCCCATGCAGGAAGAGGATGGCTTCGCCACTTCCCTCGTCGAGGTAGTGCTGACGCGTCCCGGATTCCGTCATGAACCACTTCGAGGTAAACGGATAAAGGGCCCGGATTGCCGAAGGTAGTTCGGTTGCATTCATATCGATCCTCTCCTTTTCACACCCAACATAAGGCAACTCAATCCGCTCCCAATTCCCAGGAGCGCCGATTGACTCCCCTTCCCGATCACGCCCTCTTTCATGGCCTTGGCCAAAGTGAGTGGCAGCGAGACCGAGCCGACATTTCCCAACTCGGGATAAGTCACAAAATCACGCTCGGAGGGGATTTCGAGGGCCTCCAGCAAACGCCGCTGGTGGGTGCGACCCACCTGGTGCGAGATGACGTGCGCAAAGGAATCCATGCCCCACTCAAGTTCCCGCAAAAAAGCATCCCATGTGCCCTTCGCCAAAGCGATTCCAGCATCGAGCAAGGCCTCCGCATCGGTCGCCATCTGCAGCGCATCACCTCCCGCCGATCCCCCTTCGCACAAGGTGTTCGCCAAAGAATCCGTCTGCACCA
The DNA here is from genome assembly GCA_964403935.1 of uncultured Puniceicoccaceae bacterium. Classification (GTDB taxonomy): domain Bacteria; phylum Verrucomicrobiota; class Verrucomicrobiia; order Opitutales; family Oceanipulchritudinaceae; genus SLLG01. The sequence continues at coordinate 24,317 of CAYOIB010000005.1, forward strand.
TGCCACCCACAAGCTCCAGACAGTCCGCCTCCTCCTGCAGTTCATCCCGGTGACAAAGCACAGCCGCCACCGCCCCCGCCCCGATCGTGAGATTGGCAAAAAGAGGTTTAATCGACTGCCGCGTGTGGTTCTCCGCGAGCAACGTGGTGATCGTGTGCTCAAGAAGAGGACGACCGTCTTCCCCCGACACCAACAACGCCCGCCGGATCTGGCCCGATTCAATCATCGAGGCCGCAAAAGTCATGGCGTTCAGAAACCCAAGACAGGCATTCGATACATCGCAGACCTGCGCCTGCCGTGAAAGCCCGAGCAGGCCGTGAACATAGGCTGCCGTCGCCGGCTCCATCCGGTCGCGGCACACCCCGCAATGGACCAAAAGCTCAATGTCTCCGGCCTCAAAGCAACTCGCTTCCAACGCTTTCTGCCCCGCCTCGGCCGAGGCTTCCGAAGGCCGGACGGATTGCGGCCAGAAATGGCGCGCCTTGATTCCGGTCATCAGTTCCAGACGCCCCTCTGGCAGACGAAGCCGCTCATACAGCGGGGCCAGGCGTTCCTCGATTGCCTCCGATGAGAGCCGCTCCGGCGGAACGACATAGCTCATTGACTCGATACAGGTAGATTGAAATCGCATCTCGAACGGTATCCTAGGGGCGCGTCGCGAGCTGCACCACCTCGTCGTCAAAATAGTTCCAGTCCATTCCGGCATTCACCACAATACCCTGAGCATTGATGCCGCTGCTGCGGGGGCTCAACAAAAACGCTGCTGTGTCGGCCACCTCCCGCGTGTCCAAAGCCCGCTTGCGCATGGTCAGCTTCTCGGCAAAGAGGTAATTCTCAAGATATCCCGGAATCCCGGCTGAGCTCTTCGTCTTCAGAGGCCCGGCATTGATCGTATTAAAACGCACCTCGGTATCCTCGCTGAACGACTTCGCAAGAAAGCGCACACACCCTTCGAGGGCCGCCTTGATCGGCGACATATAACCATAGCTCGCTGCCGTCACATACGATGAAATCCCAACCGCCACCACTGAAGCATCCTTTGCCAAGACCGGTTTGAAGGCCTGGCAGATCTCCACCAACGAAAAAGCTGAAATCTGCGTCGCCTGAAGAAAATCGGCCCGCCGCGTTTCATGGAACGGGCGCATCCCTTCGCTGTAATTTGCAAAAGCGATCGAATGAACCAGCCCATCCACTGTCCCGAATCGGGCTCTGGCCGCCTCGGCCGCAGCGGTGATCTGATCCAAATCCTCCACATCACAGCAAAACGAGGGCCGTTCCCCAAGAAGCTTGCCGAGCTGCGCCTGGCGTTCCGCTGTGCGCACACCATAAAGCACCTGAGCACCCTCAGCCTCCAGAGCCTGACCAATCGCCCAGGCAACGCTCCGCCTATTGCTCAGGCCGAAGACCACGACCCGTTTCCCTTTCATCTTCAAAAAACTCATCAAATCCCCTTCTGACCGCACATCTGTCCGTGCCGCACGAAACCTCTGAGAAAGGCCCGAAGCCAAGGTGAAGTCCACTCAAAAGCCGAAAGGTTCAGGTGTTGTTTGCACCAAATCAAGGCGCTCTGGTTGGAGCGCATTCGGCCCCGGCAACCCATTCAGCAAAGCTTTTCGACCATGAGTCTCCGAAACCCTCAGAAGTTCCAGCTAACCGACCCGCACCCGGATACAATTCACCACGCCCTGTGTAGCAAATTGGCGAGTCTCACCACCGGCTGATTATGCGAGAGCAAACAGCTCTTCGTCTCCAAAGACCAAACCCCGTTGCCCTTCTCACCGGCGGGATTTGTTCATCGCGATTTTCCTTCACTTGCCCAAACTCGAATCTTACGCTTCAAGAAGTCATCGGCTTATCAATAAGATTATGATCGGCTGATATCTGCTTCCTTCACCTGCTCGACGCCTCATGTCCGATTCCGATCCTGCCACTCCCTCCACTCCACAGGACCGCCTGCTTATTGATTATTCGGAACGTGTTAATTTTGCTTTCCAGCAAAACGCGATTCCAGTCATCCGGCGCCTTGAAATTCAAAATAATTCGGAGACGGATTGGCACGAGGTTACGTGTCGCATTCGAACTTACCCGGAGTGGGCGGCGACGCATACGGAAAGAATCGCCCGTATTCCTGCCGGAACCGCCTACACCTTGTCGGATCTTCCGCTGGTATTAGACATCGGTTATCTCACGAATCTTTCTGAGCGCGCCCGCGGGTTCATTCGTGTCACCGTATCCGCCTCGGATTCCGAGACTGGAGACAGATCCCGGGAGGATGCCAAAGACGACGATGCGGAGGCACCGAAAGCGGGGCCGCTTCAAGTTCTGGAATACGATTACCCGGTTGATGTCTACGCACACGACGAATGGACCGGTCTCGTTACCCTGCCCGAAATCCTCGCGGCATTTGTCACACCCAATCTTTCTGTCATCGAACAACTCCTGAGCAACACCGCCCAATTGCTCGGCAAACGCACGACCTCCAGCGCGTTGGACGGTTATCAGGCGAATTCCAAAAAGCGTGTTTATGAAATCCTGGACGCGCTCTACGAGTCCGTCCGCGAACAACATATTTGCTACAGTCATCCTCCCGCGAGTTTCGAGCAGTCGGGGCAACGCATTCGCTTCGCCAACCAGATCCTGAAATCGCGGCTGGGCACTTGTCTCGATCTCTGCCTCCTGTTCGCCGGGCTCATCGAACAGGCTGGGTTGCACCCGATTGTCTTGATGCACAAAGGCCACGCTTACGCCGGTTGCTGGCTGATCGCCGATAGTTTCAGCGATCCTGCGACCGACGACTTGCAAAGCATTCGAAAACGCCAAGAGCTCGACGAACTTCTTGTCTTCGAGACCACTCTGGTTTGTGAGGACACCGGAGCCGATTTTGCCCGCGCGGTCGACGCCGCCAAAGCACACCTTTCGCTCGACGATATTTTCGACACCGCCATCGACATCCACCGCGCCCGAAGTTCCCGAATTCGCCCGCTCCCTCTTGAACGAAACGACGGCAGCGTGGATGTGCAAAAAGCTTTCGAGCGCCGGGAACATACGTCATCACCCGTTGCCATCCGCCGCCCCGAGCGCGTCTTCCGCGAAGACATCGATCTCGCGGAGCTCCCCCAAACACCCCAAGGTCGCATCGACAATTGGAAACAACGACTCCTCGATCTCACGCTCCGGAATCGTTTGCTCAATTTCAAAGAGACCAGGCAAACCGTCCCCTTGCTCTGCCCGCAGCCTGAGCACATGGAAGATGAATTGGCCGCCGACAAGAGTTTCAAAATCCTTGAACAGACGCCGATGCTCGCAGGAATGGATCCGCGCAGCCTGAGCTTGCACTCCCGGCAATCGGAAGAGGATCCACTGGTCGAGCACCTGATGAACGAGCTCCACGCAAAACGTCTGCGAAGCTCACTCACCGACAAAGAGCTCTCCCGCCGCCTGCTCGAACTCTACCGGAAGGTTCGTCTCGAAAACGAAGAAAGCGGAGCCAATACCCTTTACCTCGCCCTGGGCTTCCTCGAATGGAAACAGAACAAAGACGATGAGCGCAGCTTCCACGCCCCGATCCTGCTCATCCCCGTGCAACTGCACCGGAAATCCGTCCAACAAGGTTTCAGCCTCCAACGCTACGACGAAGATCCCATCGTCAACGTCACCCTCCTGGAACTGCTCAAACGGGATTACGATCTCGACGTGCCGGGTGTGAATCCACCTCCCGAAGACGAGTCCGGTGTCGATGTCGATCGCGTCTTCCGCCTCTTTCAGCACGCCGTCCGGGACATGAGGGGCTGGGAAGTCCGGCGTGAGGTCTGGCTGGCGCAATTCTCCTTCAATAAATTCCTTCTTTGGAAAGACCTCCAGGACCGGTCCGAAATCCTCTGCCGCAACGCCGTCGTCGACCACCTCATCAACAAGCCCGGCTCGCCTTTCATTGATCACTTGGAGTCCCTCGCGCCGCGCCAACTCGATGCGACCCTACGCTACGACGAGATTTTCTGTCCCATGAGCGCGGATTCCTCCCAGCTCGCCGCCGTCGTGGCCGCATCGAAGGGCAAGAACTTCGTCATGAACGGCCCCCCCGGCACGGGCAAGTCCCAGACCATCACAAACATTATCGCTCACTGCCTGGCTGAGGGAAAACGTGTCCTCTTTGTCGCGGAAAAACGGGCCGCGCTCGAAGTCGTGCACAACCGACTCAGCCAGATCGGACTCGGGCCCTTCTGCCTGGAGCTCCATTCCAACAAATCCGGAAAGTCCGAAGTGCTGCGTCAATTCGGCGAAGCCTTGCACTATGTCGAGCAACAGTCCGACGACGCATGGCACAACACCGCCAGGCACCTGGAAAGCTTGCGGCGCGAACTCAATGATTACGTTGCGGAACTCCACCGCATCTATCCCGCCCATCTCAGTGCCTACCAATGTTATGCCTGGTTGATCGCTCACCCCGATCTCGCCGAATACTGCAAAGACTTCAACAGCCTCGACCTCCCCACACCCGAAACCCACACCCGGGAACAACGCGAAGCACTTGAAGCTACCTGTGAACAGATCATGCTGCGTGGACAGGAACGCCGTCTGCCCGCGAGCGCTCGACACGGTTTGCGAACAATCACGGCAACCGACTGGACGCCCGAATGGGAAGATAGCGTGATCGCGGAAAACCGGGCACTGCAGGAAAGCCTCACACACTTCGCGAACCTCTGGGCGCAAGTCGCACCCAAGCTCGGGGCACCCGCTGACACCGCGACCTTTTCGATGTTGGAGGCGGCCAGTGATCTCGCACATTCGCTGCGAAACGCACCGACACTTCCGGCAGCATTTATTGGCGACGGTGAGTGGCCTGCATTCAAAGACCAAGTCGTTGCCTGGATCGCCAGCGGACGCGCCCGCGACACCGCTCGCGCCAACCTGGACGGTTTCGACCTCGCCCGCCTGTTTCAAACGGACACCCACACCCTGGAAAAAACCTGCGCCGCTATCGTCGAAAAAGGCGGCGTCCTGAAATCGATTAAACTCTGGCTACAACTCAAGCCTGTCCGCCAAGCTCGCCTCCAGGGTGCGTCCAAGTGGACCGCCGCCGAAGCCCCGGCATTCTTCGAAAACATCCGCCAACTCAAAGCCGAAACAGCCGTGCTCACGGAAGCCAATGAGCCCGCGACTCATCGGCTCGGCACGCATTGGAATCACGGAGAATCCGATTGGGAGGCTCTACAGCAACTTCTCGATTACGGCGATGGATTGCACGCCTCGCTCAACGCCCTCGCCAACGGCTCCGTCGATACCCTCCTCCAACTCCGCCGCGCCGTCGGGGATCTCATCAGTGTCGGCTCCGAGTTTCTTCGCGCTGGTGCTCAACTCGAAGTTCTCTTTGCGCAACACCACACCGCTTGGAGCACGCTCGTTGAGAACTACGTTGTTTTCAAAGAACGCGTCCAGCTCCGCGAACCCGCTGAAGCCGATCCCTTTATTTCAACGATCCAAGGCATCTGCAAAGGCCTCGCTACAAACCGTGAACATTTGGCCAACTGGTGTCGCTGGCAAAGCAGCTATCAAGAAGCCCACCGCACCGGACTGCGCCCCTTGCTCGACGCACTTGCCCGCGAAGCACTGCCTTTGGAACGTTTCCGGGAGGCTTTTGAGTTCGCCTACCGCAACACGTTCCTCAAACGCATTCTCACCCTCTCATCCACCTTGAGGGAGTTCTTCGGCGAAGAGCACCAGAAACGGATCGACGCCTTCAACCATTTTGACGCCCGCTACACCGACCTCACCGGAAGAGTGGTCGCGGCCCGTCTCGCCGCCCGCCTCCCCCGCGCACGAACCGAAAACTGCGCGGAAAACTCCGAACTCGGCATCCTCCAACGCGAACTCGTCAAACGCCGACGCCACAAGCCTGTCCGCCGCCTCCTGGCCGAAACACCGGGCGTCGTTCCCGTTCTCAAACCCTGCTTTCTGATGAGTCCCCTTTCCGTCGCCCAATACCTCGACGCCGAACAAACCGACTTTGATGTGGTCGTGTTCGACGAAGCTTCCCAAATTCCAGTTTGGGATGCTGTCGGAGCGATCGCCCGCGGTAAACAAGTCATCATCGTCGGCGACCCCAAACAGCTGCCGCCCACCAATTTCTTCAGCCGGGCTGACAATGACGATGCGTCCTACGAGGACACGGGCGAGGCCGATCTCGAAAGCATTCTCGATGAATGCCTCGGCTCCGGACTCACGATCTACAACCTTCTCTGGCACTACCGCAGCCGAAAGGAAGGCCTGATCGCGTTCTCCAATTACCACTACTACAACAACGAACTTCACACCTTTCCCGCCCCGCACGCCGAAGAGGTCGGCGTGCGCCTTGTCCCCGTGCCAAACGGTTATTATGACAAAGGCAAATCCCGGACCAATCCCGCCGAAGCCGAAGCGATCAAGATCGAAGTGGTGCGGCGTCTCACCGATCCGGAACTCTCCGAAAAATCGATCGGTATCGTCACCTTCAGCCAGGCACAACAAAGCCTGATCCTCGACAAACTCGACGAAGCCCGCCGTGAAACACCCGCCATTGAAGCTCACTTCAACGACGACAGGCACGAACCGGTATTCGTCAAAAATCTCGAAAACGTCCAAGGCGACGAACGGGACGTCATCCTCTTCTCCATTTGCTACGGCCCCGATCAGGCGGGCAAACTCTCGATGAACTTCGGCCCGCTCAATCGCGAGGGCGGTGAGCGACGGCTCAACGTCGCCGTCACCCGCGCGAAACACGATGTCGTTATTTTCTCCACCCTGCGCAGCGAGCAAATCGACCTCTCCCGCACCCGCGCCCTCGGTGCCGCTCACCTCAAAAGCTATCTGGAATACGCCGAGCGAGGTCCCGCCGCAATTGCCGGAAACATTGAATCCGCCCAGACCACCGACTACGATTCCGTATTCGAAAAAGAAGTCGCCGGGTTTCTCCGGGGAAAAGGCTATACCGTGCATACCCAGATCGGCTGCTCCGGATACCGTGTCGACCTCGCCATCGTGCACCCCGATACTCCCGGACGTTATCGCCTCGGCATCGAGTGTGACGGTGCCACCTACCATAGTGCCGCCACCGCCCGCGACCGCGACCGCCTCCGACAATCCGTCCTCGAAGGTCTCGGCTGGCGGATTCACCGCATCTGGTCCACTGACTGGTGGCGCAATGCAAACAATGCCCGCGACGACCTGCTCACCGAAGTTGAAGCCGCGCTGAAACAGCCGCTTCACAAAAACACTCCCAAAACGCCACCCGAACCCCAAACGCCTTTTCGATATGCCAACACCGTCGACACGGGCACCACAGTTGTCGAAGAAGCCCCGCCTCCGAAAACCGTTCGGAAGAAAAGTTACCCGAAAATCGTGCCTGTTCCCCACGGTCCGGCTGAGGTCTTTTACGAACCCAGGGGTCGCCCGATCCTTAAAACGCAGATTCAACGAATCATCGAGGCCGAAGGCCCGATCACAGTCGACTTGATCACCCGCCGTGTCGCCCAGGAATGGGGATTCACGCGCATCGCCTCAAAAATCCGGCAGATCATCCAGGAAAATCTCCCTCGACGTTCACACGATTCCGGAGCAAACGTCCCAACCTATTGGCCTGAATCCGTCGATCCCGGGACCTACACCTACTACCGGATCGCCGATCGCGAAGTCCGAAAATTCGAAGACGTGCCCATCGAAGAGCTCGGCAATGCCGCCATCGATATTCTCGAAAAATACATCACGTTCCCCAGAAACGACTTCGCCGCCGAAATCGCCCGCCACTTCGGTTTCAGCCGAGTCACTAAAAGCACCGCCCAGATCGCCGAATCCGTTGTTCAATCCCTCCTCGCCCGCCAGATCGCGAAAGAGGATGGAAACTCGATTACACTGAACGAGTGAGCACTGTATCACTCATCGCAAATGCCACCGTGATTTCTCACGATGGATTCGCACGCCAGCAGACGCATCATTCCTGGACTTGCCCATCCAGATAGGACCAGTCCCCGCGATGCCTTCGGAAACGGGAGCGCTCGTGATGGATCGCTCGCCCGCCATCCTGGATGTAGGTGGCCTTGAATTCGACTTTCCCCACCTTGTCAGTGGCGGTGCCCTGCCATGTTTCAACGACCTCCAGGCCGATCCACTCGATTGTCTTCTGCGTCGATTCGTAAGCGTTTCGCAGATCCGTTCGGCCCATCACCGGAAACGTGGTCGAAACAAGATAATCGATCGCGCCCACGACATAAGCGCAATAACGCGAGCGCATGAGCGCTTCCGCCGTAGCCGGCTTGCGCAAGCCCCAATGAAAAGGCCCGCAGCAATCGCCGTAGGAACGCTGCGCGCCACAAGGGCAGGATTTCTCAAGAGCGAGCATTAAAAACTTGTGTATCAACCACCCGGAACTTTCCAACCTTAGATTAGTCGTAACCCGCGCGTTTCGACCTTTGACATTTCCGGGCATCCGGCCTTCGTAAAGGGAACCTGTTCATTCGATTCAAACCAAATTCATGTCCACAACACCTCCCTCAGCGCCCGAATTTCTTGTCGATCTTCTTAACGCCCGCTCGCCTTCCGGCTATGAAACCGAAGCCCAGGCGGTCGTCGACCGGATGATCAAGCCCGTGGCCGATGCATACCATCGCGACACCATTGGGAACCGGATCGCAACGATTGAATCCGACGGCGACCCGACCCTCCTGCTCAGCGGGCACATGGATGAGCTCGGATTGATCATCAAGTATGTCGATGACAAGGGGTATCTCTATTTCGACCTGGTAGGAGGGATCGACTTGCAGACCATTTCAGGGCGTCGGGTGAGCATCCTTACCAAGGAAGGTATTGTTCGTGGGGTGACCGGCCGCCGAGCAATTCATCTTCTCAACCAGGAGGAGCGGAAGCAGGTACCGAAGATTGAAAACCTCTGGATCGATATCGGGGCAAAATCGAAAGCGGAAGCTTTGGCACGCATTCGCATCGGTGATGTCGCTGTCTATGATCACGGCTTTGAGTCGCTTCATGGAACGCTGGTAACGGCCCGGGCCTTTGACAACAAGTCGGGGTGCTACATCGTCATGGAGGCCCTGCGCCGATTGGCCGCAGACCGCCAGGGCCTCGCGGCCCGCGTTGTCGCTGTGGCCACGGCCCAGGAAGAGATTGGCTGCCGGGGTGCCCGTGCCGTCGCCAACCGGATTCCCGCTCATTTTGCCCTCGCGGTCGATGTCGGTCACGCAACCGATCATCCGGAGTGCGACAACCGGCGGTTTGGAGAATTCAAGCTGGGAGGCGGCCCAATCATTACGCGGGGTGCCAACGTCAACCCGATCGTCTTTGATCGACTCATCCAGGCGGCTGAATCCGAAAAGATCCCTCACCAGATTGAAGCGGACCCACGTCCCACCTCAACGGATGGCCGGGAGCTGCAAATGGGCCATGCAGGCATTGCCACGGGCGTCCTCTCGGTCCCTCTGCGCTACATGCATACCCCGAGTGAGATCGTGGATCTCCAGGATGTTGAGAACGCGGTCCGGCTCATCATTGCCTTCGCCAAAGGTCTCGAAAAAGGTGCCCGCGGGGACTGGTGATCTTTTCGTTAGGGGGTGTTGGGAGGAGGCCGCTTTTGCTCCACACGGGCTTCGACAAGGCCTGAATGCGTAAAATGAATCCATACGCTCGATTCTGATTGCGTTTACGTAATTAGCTTTGAATCCTATAGGCACTTTCCGCAAACGCATCTCCGCGTTATCGAGAAGCCCAGATATGAACAAGCATACTGTAACCGGATTGACGGCGCTTGCCTTGGCCTTTTTCTCGGCACCCGTCACTGCAGCACCTTCCGCTATTGAAACTGATGATGGTTTCTTTAGCGAGCTTGTCGCCGGCATAGCCAATGGGGCATCCAGTCTCCTCTCCTCAGGAGCCGGTGTTTTTGACGAGTTTCTCCTTCAGTACAACCTCCCGGCAAGTGGGTCCGGGATCATCGATCCATCTTCGGCGGAGATCAACGTGGGAGCGGTGACACCTGTCGCCGGCATGGACATCTCGATCAAATTTGAGCATGTTCCGAATTTTCCCGATTTCACATGGCCCTATGATCAAATCGCTGTGGGCATCGCCGACTTGAACCCTGCGACCTCGTTCACGGGGGGCATTGCCACCGGACCCACCTCCGCGGATACGGTGACTCTGGCGAACTCGCTGGAACTCAATTTCGCGCCCCAAGCGTATTCGGTTCAACTCAACAACCCGGATAACATCTTCACCTTTTTCGGGAGTGCCGGAGGGGGCGAGCCGCTGCATTTTCAGAATGATCCGAATCACTGGCGGATCTTTGCCGATACAGGTTGGAGTTCTTCGAGCGGCCCGGCCGTCTGGATCCTCCTCTTTGATGCCGAAGGCTCAGATGGCAACAGTGGGTATAATGACGGTGTTTTTGTTCTCGCTGGCTACACAGTCCATGCTGTGCCGGAGCCCGCCCTCATTGGCCTGTTGGCTCTACCCGGACTCTTCCTCGTCTTTCACCTCCGTCGTCGCTGCTCTCGCTGATGCTCCCGGATTGAGGAGACCCACGCGGATGGCCGCTGAAGCCCGTCGATTCGTTTTCACTTCGATCAGGGTGACGCCCTTCTCCGGGAAGCATGAAAGATGTTCGCCCAAGTCGACGGCATCCGCCGCCTGAACATAGGAAACGCCAAAGGCGCAGGCGAAGGCTTTGAAGTCAATTTTCTGTGGGGTGCCAAAGAAGCGTTCGAAGGGCGGTTCCCAGGCAGCAATTGGAAGGTGCTGAAAAATACCGCCACCCTCGTTGTTGATAACGACGACAACCAAGGCTCCGCGGATGTCTTGTCCACACAGCCAACCCGTCGCATCGTGAAGGGCAGCGAGATCCCCGCAGAACAAACAGGTGCGGCCCCCTTCAGCGACGGTGCCCATGGCGGACGCAACCGTTCCATCGATCCCGTTCGCTCCGCGATTGAAGAAGACCCGCCGGGCCTCCGGTGTGACCGGCCAAAAAGCTTCGCCATCCCGAACGGCCAGACTGCTGGCAAAAAAGAGGTCGACGTCTTCCGGAAGCTGCGCGGCGGCTTCCGCATAGATCCTTCCTTCAAAATCAATTGGCGCGGCATCCAAGCCGGCCTTGAGCTCGATGGAGGCCTTCCGGCTCAACTTCTTCCAGCGCTCCCGATAACTGGCTGGCACCACCTTTCCGGGCCAGTCCCCAAGTTCTTCAAGGCGCAAGCGGAGATGAGTGACACGGCCTTGCGAAGCATCCCGATTCCCGGGATGCCGGCTGACCAGATAACGTCGCCCTGAGAGTTTACCCACCCATTGACGGAGTGCTTTGGAGGTGGGCAATTCGCCCAAGATGATCAGCCAATCCGGCTCATCGTCCCGATTGATAGCATCTGATCTCAGGAGCCGATCGTAAGCGGCAATTCGAACCACACCCTCAGGACAGGTTCCATGGCGCGTGGGGCTAAGAACATCGCAGAAAATCGGGGCGGCCCTGCTCAAGGCCAAGGCAAAGGCGGCCTCCCGATAAGCGGCACCCTCCGAAGCGTGGTCAGGACCGGCGATGATCAGGCCCCTGCCCTCCAACGGGGGCAGTTCCTGTATGTGTCGAGTCACTACAGGCAACCGTCCAACGGCCACAAGTTGGTCAAAGGGCACGACGGGCTTCAGCTCTGTGCCTGCGAGCCATGCGAGCGGCTCGCGAAAGGGACAGTTAAGGTGAACCGGACCGGAACATTCGCGGGCATGATCCACCGCCTGCGAAAGCAGACGAGGCCAGGAGCGGAGAACATCCACTTCGTTTTCGGGGATCGGGGCCTCGGCATAAAAAGCCACCGCACTCCCATACATCTTCACCTGATCGATCGTCTGCCCGGCTCGGGTATGCCTGAGTTCAGGCGGGCGATCGGCCGTAAGGATCAAGAGCGGAATATTACTTTCGTGTGCTTCAATAACTGCAGGAAGATAATTTGCGGCAGCCGTCCCTGACGTACACAAAAGCGCCACGACTTCGCCTGATCTCTGAGCCATCCCGAGAGCAAAGAAACCCGCTGCCCGTTCATCCAGCACAGACCATGCACGCATCTTCGGATGCAGGGCAAAAGCCACCGTCAGAGGCGTCGACCGCGAGCCCGGTGAAATGACGACACGATGCACCCCCAGCCGGACGAGCACCTCCGCTGCAACCGCACCCCAGTAGGTATTGACGGTCGACAACTGTTGGGAATTCGGAATCATTGTCCTTAACCCCGGGCCTCATCCGAGATGGCATCAAGGAGGGCGCGCATCTTCACTTCAGTCTCCTCAAACTCGCGTTCCGGATCGGAGCCCTGCACGATTCCAGCACCTGCGTAGAGGCGGGCTTTGGAGCCTTCAACAAGCGCGGAGCGGATGGCGACAACCCACTCCCCCGCCCGCCGATGATCGAACCACCCGACCAAACCGGCATACAGCCCGCGTGAAAACGGTTCCAGTCCCGGAATGTCCTTGATCGCTGCTTCGCCGGGAGAGCCGCCCACAGCCGGCGTGGGATGGAGGGCCGCAGCCACATCAAGGAGATCCGCCGCTTCCGTGAGCTGCCCTTCAATCGGCGTATGCAAGTGTTGCACATTCGATAGGGACAACAGCCGCGGTTCCGCCGGCTTCTGGGTACCGATCCCCACTTTTTCCAAGCGCCGACAGATCGACTCCACAACATGGGCGTGTTCACGGAGATCCTTTTCGCTGCTGAGAAGGTCGGAGGCATAGCGCGCATCTTCCATGGCAGAACGACCTCGCGGAGCCGATCCGGCGATGGCCTCGGTCCGAAGGCGCTGACCATCGGTTTCAGCCAAACGTTCCGGAGTGGCACCAATAAAGCTCTGCCCCTGGCCGTTAGCGAAGGAATAGATATGGCAGCTCGGAAAGCGATTGCGCAGGCGGTTCGCTGTCTCAAGTGGCCGAAGATCAGATGAGAACTCCAAATCGATTGCCCGCGCGAGGACGATTTTCTCAAAGCGTTGGTTCCCGATACGCCGAAGGGCTTCGCGAACGCGCCCTTGAAAATCAATGACAGCTCCGGTCGGCTCATGGCCTTCGGCCCCCACTTCCTGCGTCCGGATGCACCGGGGAGCGGCCTCACCCTCATCCAGCGTGTCGTAGGTGAAGGACGAGAAGCGTTCGTGCGCGCTCCAAATTCTCTCTACCAAACGTTCGACATTGCTCCCGGGATCCACCCTGCAATTGGCCACGGCGATGTGTTGCCCTTCTGCCCGCGCCACTTGCCAGCGGGGAAGAAAAATCGTCGCGGCCGCAAACGGACTTTCCTCCCCCGGTTCATCGAAGAAGGAAAACGCTCCCAAAAAGTGCGGCCCACCCATGGTGTCTGAAACATCCCCCACCGCGACAGTGTGTTGGAGGACCTCCGCTGCAAACGCCCTCGCCCGGTCAAAGCGATCCGGACCTGTCCAAGTGCCGAGCACGACCGCGTCGGCTCCGGCAATGGCCCGGCCTGAAGCCGGACTTTCAATATAGGCATGGTGCTCGCTCGATTCGTAGATGGTTTGCAGAACCGCGAGGGGGTCGATGTGCCGTACTCGCAACGAGATACTCGCAACCTTCCAATGTCCGTCTTCGGTGGCGGCATCCCGGCACGCCCCGATAAAGCGCACAAGATCTTCCTTCTCAGGCCGGTGATGCCGCGTTGTCTCGATAATCTCCACAGGCAGACGTCAGGCAGGTCGCGGAAACAGGATCGTTCTCTCGCCCAGGCGATTGCCTGCCAGGCGATCACTCCAGTTGAGATTCCCTTCCCAAAGCTCCGGCGCTGTTTCTCCCAAGAGTCCCAAGGTGCGCTCCGCGATGCTCGGCATCACGGGGAGAAAGGCAGTCGAGGCCAGCCGGACGCCTTCGGCCAGGGTCGAAAGGCACGTGGCGAGAATCTCGCGATCCTTCGGATCCTCTGACTTGGCGAGCTTCCAGGGAGCACGGATCTCGGCATAGCGATTCAGCGCTGTGACAAAGGTGAAGATGCGTTCCAGCAAGGTGTGGAACTGGAAGCCTTCAACCAGGGCGGGGAGCGACGCCTGCGTCTTTTCCCACAGGGCCCGGACCTCCTTCTCGGGGTCCTCAGAGACGGTCTGGGAGACCAAACCTTCGGGAAGATGCTTTCCGCCCAGAGTCAACAAACGGTTGACCAGGTTCCCGAAGTTGTTCGAGAGGTCCGAGTTGTAGCGGGAAAGAAACAGCTCCACAGTAAAGTCGCTATCCTGCCCCACATTCATCTCGCGGGTGAGAAAGAACCGGAGAGCGTCGGGACCAAACTGGTTTGAGAGGTCAAACGGATCGATCGTAATACCGCTGCTCTTGGAAAGCTTTTCACCGCCGATATGCCACCAGCCATGAACGAGAAGCGCCTTCGGCAGCGGCACACCCATGGCCTTCAGCATTGCCGGCCAATAGACCGAATGCGCCGGCACGAGGATATCTTTGCCAATGACATGGTAATCGGCCGGCCAATACTCATCGAACCCATCCGATCCGTAGCCCACGGCAGAGATGTAATTGATCAAGGCATCGAACCACACGTAGGTGACATACTGCTCGTCAAACGGAAGCGGAATGCCCCAGCTGAGGCGTTCGATGGGCCGCGAGATGCAGAGGTCGTTGACCGGCTCCTTCAGGAATTCGAGCACTTGCTTTTGACGAAAGAGCGGGACGACGAAATCATTCTCCTTCAGGTATTGCAGGAGCCATTCCTGATATTTCCCCAGGCGAAAAAAGTAGTTCTCTTCCTGGATCTCCACGACCTCGCCATACAGCTCGGGCCATTTCCCATCGACGCGCTCCTTCTCAAGGACGAACTGCTCCTGCCGAACCGAATAGAAGCCGCGGTATTCCCCCTTATAGATATCCCCGCTATCATGGAGCTTTTGAAGGATACTTCGGACAACCTCCTTATGCCGGGTATCGCTTGTCCGAATGAAATCGTCATTCGAGATCAAAAGCGTCTTGCACAAATCAATGAACAACGGGGCCACCTCGTTGGTCAGCTCGGCAGGTGTTTTGTTCAGGGCCTTGGCCGTCTGGGTGATCTTCTGCCCGTGCTCGTCAATACCCGTCAGGAAGTGAACCTCGTCGCCCATCAACCGGCGGGACCGTGCAATGACGTCGGTGAGGACCTTTTCATAGGCGTGGCCGAGGTGGGGGCGGCCATTCGCGTAATCGATGGCCGTGGTGATAAAGAATTTCTTCCTCATGAGCGGGGTATCCTTCGCGCAATTCAACTACCCTGACAAGCGCAAGCTTGAGACGTGATGTTATGAATACTTCAGGCGAGTCTCGCCTTCCGCCTTGCGATCGAACCCGAAGCGTGGGAGTTCTTCCACTTTATCCGCATGAATCCCAGCCAAGAAATCAGTCGCCGACGAACCTTTGCCATCATCTCCCACCCCGATGCTGGGAAAACCACCCTTACAGAAAAGTTTCTCCTCTACGGGGGTGCCCTCAATCTTGCCGGAGGAGTACGGGACCGCAAGAGCCAGCGTTCCACCGCCTCGGACTGGATGGAGTTGGAGCGAAAGCGCGGTATTTCGGTTTCGTCGACCGTTCTTCAGTTCGAGTTTCGCGGGTATGCCGTCAACCTCCTCGACACGCCGGGGCACCAGGACTTTTCCGAAGATACCTATCGGGTGCTGACAGCGGTGGATGCGGCGGTGATGGTCCTCGACGCCGCCAAAGGCATCGAACCGCAGACCCTGAAGCTCTTCCAGGTCTGCCGCCAACGGAAGATTCCGATCTTCACCTTTATCAACAAATGCGATCGCCCTGGGCGCGAGCCTCTTGAGCTCCTCGATGAGATTCAAGAGGTGCTCGGACTCAATCCTTTTCCAGTGAACTGGCCGCTCGGCGAAGGGGCACAGTTTCGGGGACTTTATGATCGGCGTGAAAATCAGATTCACTGGTTCGAAAAAAGCTCCGGCGGGCGCTACCGTGCCTCAGTTGAAGTCGGGGGACTGGATGATCCCGCCTTCGTGGAACGACTGCCGAAGGATATCTACGACCGCATCCGCGATGAGGTGGAACTCCTCGAAGGTGCCGGAACACATTTCGATCGGGAGGCAATCCTCCGGGGCGAGCAAACCCCCGTCTATTTCGGGAGTGCGATCAATAATTTCGGGGTGGAACTTCTCCTCAATGGCTTTCTCGACTATGCGCCCGTGCCCCAGCCCCGGGCGGCTGAACCCGCTGAAGTCTCACCCGATGCCTCTTTTTTTTCGGGCTTTATCTTCAAGATTCAGGCGAACATGGATGCGCGTCACCGGGACCGTCTGGTCTTTTTGCGCGTGTGTTCAGGCAAGTTCACCCGGGACATGCAGGTCTACCATACACGGCTCGGGAAGAAGGTCCGCCTCTCCTTCTCACACCACCTCTTCGGAAACGAGCGGGAAACGGTCGATGAGGCCTGGCCCGGTGATATTCTGGGGATCACTGGCCAAAGCACCTTTGGGATCGGCGATACGTTGTCAGAGGATCCCAACATCCACTACGCGGCCATTCCTTCGTTTGCGCCGGAATGCTTTGCCTACTTTCACAACCTCGATACGACGAATTTCAAGCGGTTTTGGTCGGGGCTCGATCAGCTGCTTCAGGAACGTGTTGTCCAACGGTTCTATCCGCTCGATGCTGTTTCGCAGATTCCCCTGCTCGGTGCCATCGGAACGCTGCAGTTTGATGTCGTCGCCCATCGCCTGGAGCACGAATACAAGGCTCCTGTGCGCGTTGACAGTGCGCCATGGAGTGTCACCCGATGGCTGGATCCCGAAGTAACGGTGGAGGCTATTGGCTCGTTTTACCTCGGCGGCGCAACAGTGGCCAAAGATGAAGGCGGCGACCTGGTTTTATTATTTCCCGATACCTGGGAACTCGGCTATTTCGAACGAAAACATCCCAACGTCGCCTTGCATTCCACCCGCAGGCGCGATCGTGAACGCCAATGATGCAATTTTCTCCTCCCAAACGAAATTACGGCGGTTACATTTTTGACTGCGACGGAACGCTGGCAGATTCCATGAGCATCCACTTCGAGGCCTGGACACAGGGACTCAAGGCGGGTGGATCAAAACATGAGCTCAGCCCCCACGGCTTCATGAGTGTCGCCGGGATGGCGCTGGTTCAAACCGTCGAGTACTGGGAAGAGAATTACGGAGAAAGAATCAACCTGGACGCCGTCATCAAAGCAAAGAACGCCTACTTTGAAGAAAACCGTGACCGGATAGCGCCTATTGAACCCATCGTTCGCTTTGCGACCGGGCTTCACGAGCAAGGCAGGCCGATCGCGGTGGCTTCAGGCGGGCGTCAGGTCGATGTCCTCTGGACCCTGCATCACATTGGCATCGCCGATCTCTTTCAGGTGATCGTCACGGCCGACGACGTGGAAACAGCCAAGCCCGCGCCTGACCTCTTTCTGCTGGCAGCAAAGCGATTGGGGATCGAGCCTACCGAATGCTTTGTCCTGGAAGACAGCGACCTCGGGATCGAGGCCGCCAATCTGGCCGGAATGGATTCTGTCCGCCTCCCGTCCTTCGCCGATCTGGCGGATCGGCTATCGGGCAACGAAGAATAGCCTATTCGCCGTAAGCGGCCTGGGCACCCTTAATGTTCTTGTGCTTGACCCAGGGCATGAGGCTGCGGAGGCGGGCTCCGGTCTTCTCGATCGGATGGCGCGCGCTCTCCTTCTGGTAATTCTTGTAATTCGGGAACCCGCTCTCAGCTTCCTTCACCCACTCGCGAGCGAATTTGCCGGATTGGATTTCCTTGAGGATCGTCTGCATCGCCTTGCGCGAAGCCGCTCCAATAACACGTGGACCCCGGGTGTAATCGCCGTATTCGGCTGTTTCCGAGATTGAAAACCGCATTCCACTGATGCCGGATTCCACCATCAAATCCACGATCAGCTTAAGTTCGTGCAAGCACTCAAAGTAAGCCATCTCCGGCTGGTAGCCCGCTTCAACCAGAGTCTCATACCCCGCCTGTACAAGCGCACTCGCTCCGCCACAAAGAACGGCTTGTTCGCCAAACAGGTCTGTTTCGGTTTCTTCCTGAAAGGTCGTTTGAATGACGCCGGCCCGGGTCGAGCCGATACCCTTGGCCCAGGCCAAGGCGATGGACTTCGCGTCCTTGGCTGAACCCTTCTCCACCGCGATGAGTGCTGGAACCCCTTTGCCCTCGCGGTATTGAGCGCGCACGATATGGCCGGGGCCCTTCGGCGCGACCATGATCACACTGACACCCGCTGGCGGCGTGATCAGCTTGTAATGAATGCTGAAACCGTGAATGAAGGCCAGCGTCTTGCCCTTTGTGAGCCGTGGAGCGATCACCTTCTCAAAGAGCTCCCGCTGCTTCATATCGGGAACGGCAATCATGATCACATCCGCCTTCTCGACGGCTTCCGCCGTCTCGTAAACTTCAAACCCCCGCTCCTTGGCCACAGGAATGGACTTGCTGCCGGCATAGAGTCCAATGATGACCTTGAGTCCGCTCTCCTTCAGGTTCAATGCGTGGGCATGGCCTTGGGAACCAAAACCAATAACAGCGAGCGTTTTTCCATTCAGGACGCCGAGATCAGCATCCTTATCCGTGTAGACTTTTGCGGGCATGACGACTTTCTTTTCTGGGGGTTGAATTCTGATGGCCGGATCAAAGTTCCAGCTTGCGATTCCGTTCGAGGGCAGCGATCCCGGTCCGAGCCATTGCCTTGATGCCAAATGGCTCCACCATCTGCAGGAAGGCTTCCACCTTTTCGTGGTTCCCCGTCAGCTCGATGATCACGCTGCGGTGCGAAACATCGACGATCTTGGCGCGGAAGATATCACAGATCTGGACGATCTCGGTGCGCTTGGCCCCTTCGGCGGACACCTTCAGGAGGACGAGCTCCCGCGCGGCGAACTGCCCTTGATCGAGATCCATCACCTCAACCACGTCGATCAGCTTGTGAAGCTGCTTGATGCACTGGTCCAACTGCTGGGAATCGCCCTGCACCGTTGCAGTGATGCGCGAATAGCGCGGGTCATGCGTCGGTGCGACGTTGAGCGTATCAATATTGAAACCGCGACCGCTGAACATGCCAGCAACGCGGGCAAGGACGCCGAATTTATTCTCAACCAGAACGGAAAGGGTGTGTGGCATGATATTTTACAGAAATCGGTTTCACCGCCGGGTCCGCCAAGCGCGGATCACCTTGGAAGGCAAAGCCAGAGCAATCGGATAGAGGTCCGCTCAAGGCAAGCAAAAAGCCCTTTGGGCGGCTGAGTCGGGATCAGCGGTCGTGGTAAACAATCCGACCACAACTGTCGCAACGGACAATCTCTTCGCCTTTTCGGGTCCCGCTTTCCACATCTCCCGACACCTTGATATGGCAACCCATGCAACGCCCTTCCTGAAGGGGCACGATGACCGGCGGGCGCTTGACCTGGGTCTTCACGAAGCGATAGGTGGCGAGCAACACCGGGTCCACCTCCGCCTCGGCGGCCCCCACGGCCTGTGAAGCACTATCAATTTCCGCCACGACGTTGCTTTCAATCTCATCCAGCCGCTTTAGCTCGGCCTCAAAAATGCGAATGCGTTCGGCAATCTCTTCTTCGGCACGGGCGTTTTCTGCCTTCTGTTCATCAATCGCTTCAAGGACGGCCAACTCTTCATCCTCGGTCTCACTGATCTTGCCTTTCACCAACTCGATCTCCTGGGCGAGGGCCATGTATTCTTCGTTCTTCTTTACCTGGAGCTGCTGGTTGAGGTATTTGCGGATGGTTTCTTCCGCTGCCTGGGTGGACCCTTCGAGCTCCTTGCGCCTGACCTCGAGCTGCTTCAAAAGTTGCTGCAAATCGAGGCGCCGCTGCTGTTCGTCAGCGATCGAGGCTTCGGCCTGAGCCCGTTCCACAGGGATGTGGTCCCGTTGGCGCACCAACTGTGTATGCCGCGCATCGCGGTCTTGTAGAATGAGAAGTTTAGCAAACTTGTCGGCCACCATCACCTCTGAGATTGAGGACAGGGGAATCTTATCGGCAATCCCAAAGGACACCATTTTCAAAGACCGTTGATAAAAGTGGGCGAAAGGGTTTCGCTACTGCCAATGATTGGCCTTCGCGAGGACTATGGTGAAGATCCACCCGAAATACCGGCACCCCCACACACGGAGGCCGTTTTCGGTGCGATGGGCTACTTGGTTGAGGCCCTCCGCCTCCAGCACCGCCCGCAACAGGAAGCAATGGCCGAGGCGGTGGCAAAATCCATCGACACGGTCACCCCCCTTTTCTTTGAAGCGGGCACGGGCGTCGGCAAGAGCCTGGCCTACCTGATCCCCGGGATCATGCGAGCAGTTTTGGAGCGGCGGCCCTTCGTCGTATCCACCCACACCATCGCCCTGCAGGAGCAGATTCTAAATAAGGACCTCGAACTCTGCCGCCGGCTCTTTTCATCGGTCGACTCGTTAGGCCCCTTCGCCGAGTTTCGCACAGCGCTCATGGTGGGACGGGGCAACTACCTCTGCGGAACGCGCCTGGCACAGGCGATCGAAACGCGCACGGACTTGTTCGGCTCACTGCAGCAGGCAGAGCTTGAACGAATTGCGGAGTGGTCCGTCTCGAGTTCAACCGGGCTTTACCAGGAGATGAGCCCCGAACCGGATCGGGAGGTCTGGGAATGGGTCAACGCTGAGGGGTCGGCCTGTAATCCGCGCAACTGCAGCCACGATACCTGTTTCTACCGAAAGGCGCGCAAGCGAATGCAGGAGGCAAACGTGATTATCGTGAATCACAGTCTTCTTTTCGCCCTCCTTGGCGCGGGCATGCAACCCAAGGGCGACACACCCGGAATCCTTCTGCCCGATGATTTTCTGGTTCTTGACGAAGCCCACACCGTGCCAGGCGTGGCAACGGATCATTTTGGCGAGCGCGTCAGCTCGTATGGTGTCCGGCGCACCCTCATGCGCCTGTGCAATCCCCAACGCAAAAAGAACCGGGGCCTGCTCGACCGGATTGGCAAACCGGGTGACGCGGTTCTGGTTCATCGTGCGGCCGAAGCGGCGGAAGCCTTCTTCAACGGGATTGCCCAGCACTTGCTGCAGAAGCGTGCCGTCGTCCGCCTGAACACCGAGGACTGGGCGGAGCCAATCATCGACGAGCCGTTCTCCGAGCTCATCAAACGGCTGAGCGACCGCATCGCGCAGATGGACGAAGGCCCGTTGCGCGACGAGGTCCAGGGCATGCGCCAGCGGCTTAACGGGTACCTCTCCAGCATCCGGCAATGCCTCTCACTCTCCAACCCTGACGACGTCTACTGGGTGGAACGGAGTGGACGGCGGCAAACAATCGTCACCCTCCGTTCCGCGCCCATCGACGTCGCCCCCGCCCTCCATCAAGCACTCTTTGCCCGCCAGACGGCCGTGATCATGACCAGTGCCACCCTTGCCGATGGGCCTGGTCTCGAACGCTTTATGGCCACCGTCGGTGCCTCGGAAGGCACCGCTGTCCAAGTTCTCTCGCCCTTTGATTTCGCGCACAATATGCGTGTGTTCGTGGCCCACGACGCCCCGCCACCAACCCGTGAGAATGCCCGTCTGGACACGGCTT
Organism: uncultured Puniceicoccaceae bacterium; assembly: GCA_964403935.1. Lineage (GTDB taxonomy): Bacteria > Verrucomicrobiota > Verrucomicrobiia > Opitutales > Oceanipulchritudinaceae > SLLG01. Next base: position 45,928 of record CAYOIB010000005.1, read on the forward strand.
ATCTCGCGGATGCCGTGACCTATTGTGCCCTGCGATGCTCCGGAGGTACCCTCGTCCTTTTCACCAGCTACGCCGACATGAATCGGGTGGCAGAGATCGGGGGGCCCGCCCTCGCCGCCGCCGGCCGAACCCTTCTGGTCCAGGGGCGCGACGGCAGTCGCTCCGATCTGATCCAACAGATGCGTTCGATCGGTGATGCCGTTCTTTTTGGGACAGAGAGCTTCTGGACAGGAATCGATGTGGCCGGCGACGCCCTCGCCCAGGTCATCATCACCAGGCTCCCTTTTGAGAACCCGAGCGAGCCCGTCGCCGAAGCCCAGGCAGAGCGCTGCCAGGCCCAGGGTGGCTCGCCTTTTTTCGACCTGATGCTCCCACGGGCGGTGATGAAGTTTCGCCAGGGAATCGGACGTCTCATCCGGACCCACGCGGACCGTGGCACGATCACGGTTCTCGATTCGCGCGTGGTCCACAAAACTTACGGGAAGCGCTTTCTCGACATGTTGCCCGTGAGCGGATGGACGCGCTTCAGTCGAGACAACCGGGACCAGATTTTTCGGCCACTCGTCTGAAGCCAGGGGCCATCGACGGGAGTTGATTGTCTTCGCGAGCTCAAGTTACCTTGATTCCAGAAGGGGCTTCGGTAGCTTGAGGCCATGCTCGATTCCGGTGAGAAAGGTCCCTTTGTCCACCTGCACTGTCACTCCGATTATTCCCTGCTCGATGGGTGTGCGCGTGTCGACCGCTACATGAAGCGCTGCGTGGAGCTGGGAATGCCCGCCCTGGCCCTGACCGACCACGGAAACCTTTTCGGGGCAATGAACTTCTACAAGGCGGCCAAGAAGGCAGGCATCAAGCCGCTCATTGGATGCGAGATTTATCTCGTGGCCGACCACAAGCAAGCGGAGCGACCCAAACGGGATCGAAACCGCAGCGATGATATCAACGACGTCCCGGAGGATGAGCTCGGGCCCGACCGGTTCCCGCAGCACCAGATTCACCACAAGACAATCATCGCAAAAGATTTTGAAGGCTATCAAAACCTGGTAAAGCTCGTCAGCGATGCCCATGTCAACGGCATGTATTACCGGCCACGGACAGATTTCGAAAAACTGGCCCAATACAGCAAAGGTCTGATTGGTCTCAGCGGTTGCATCAACGGGGTGGCCACCCAACACCTCATCTACAACAACTATGCCAAAGCCCGTGAGGTAACGGCCACCTTCATCGATATCTTCGGGAAGGAAAACTATTTCATCGAGCTGCAGGACCACGGGATGCCCGTCCAGCAGCGTATCATCCCAGAGCTTCTCAAGCTCGCCAAGGAGTTCGACCTCACAGTGGTGTGCGCCAACGACGTTCACTATGTTTACAAGGACGACTGGGAACCGCATGACGCCCTGCTGTGCATCCAGACGGGGAAGATGGTCCGGGATTCCGACCGCATGGTCTACCCGAACCACGAGTTTTATCTCAAGTCCCGAGCGGAGATGCTTGAGCGTTTTCGGGAAGTGCCGGAGGCGGTCGACAACACCCTGCGGGTCGCCGAGCTTGTCGACCTGAAAATCCCCTTTGGCGAGGACCACTACCCCGTTTTCGAGCAGGATGAGACGGTCATTGTTCCCGCCGCCCCGGATTCACTGGATGAAGCGGCCTTCGAACATATCCTGAATATCTATGTCCGTGAAAAAAACCGGGTTTTGGCCCAGAACGGAAAGGAACCGATTGAACTTCGGGATGAGGAACGAGCCGCCTTCCGACGTAATGGGCTCTACTTTCTACGCCTGAGCAAGGCGGGGCTGCGTGAGCGCTACGGCGTGGACTATGACGCTGAGATCCGGGAAATCCTTGCGCAGGCAGACCCCCTTCAGGACACGCACCGAAACCTTCAGCCACCGCCAACGGAAGGCCACAAGGGGTTTACCCGCCGATTGGTCGAGCAATTCAACTTCGAATTGGCCATCATTGTCGGCACCGGTTTCATCGACTACTTTCTCATCACCTGGGACTTCATTGACTGGGCCCGGAGACAAGGCATTCCCGTGGGACCCGGTCGTGGATCAGGTGCAGGGTGTGTCATCGCCTACGTCCTCAAGATCACGGATATCGAGCCTCTGCGCTTCGGGCTCCTCTTCGAGCGGATGCTCAATCTGGAACGTGTCTCGCCGCCTGACTTCGACGTCGATTTCTGCATGCGCCGACGGGATGAGGTGGTCGGCTACGTTCGCGAGAAGTATGGGGCGGACAAGGTCGCCAACATCATTACCTACGGCACCTTTGGGGCCAAGATGGTCGTGAGGGACCTCGCCCGTGTGCTCGACCTTCCCTATGCCGAGGCCAACCGGATCGCGAAGATGGTCCCGGACGATCTCAACATCTCGTTGACAGACGCCGTTGCCAAATCCCATGAGCTCAGCGCGGAGATGAACCGAAACCCCGTGGTCAAGGAGATCATCCGCCAAGGGAAGGTCATTGAAGGGATGGTGCGTAACACCGGGAAACACGCCTGCGGTATCATCATCGGTGACCAGCCACTGACAAACCTTGTCCCGGTTACGCTTCAGGAAGGTGATCTCACCACACAGTATGCAAAAGGTCCGGTCGAAGACTTGGGCATGCTCAAGGCGGACTTTCTCGGGCTCAAGACGCTGACGGTCATCGCAGACGCTCAAGACCACATCCGGAGAACAACCGGCATGAAGGACTTCGATGTCGAGAAGATCCCGCTCGATGATGAGAAAACATTCGCGCTCTTGAACACGGGTAAGACGACGGGCGTATTTCAGCTTGAATCCTCGGGAATGCAGGCGCTGTGTCGGCAGATCGGCTTGAGTTCCTTCGAGGAGATCATTGCTCTCATCGCGCTCTACCGGCCGGGGCCGATGCAGTTCATCCCGCAATACATCGAGGGCAAAAAGGACCCATCGAAGATCCAGGTGCCCCACCCGCTCCTTGAGGATCTTGTCTTGGAGACCTACGGCATTCTGGTTTACCAGGAGCAGGTCATGCAAGTGGCTCAGATCATCGCGGGCTACACCCTCGGCCAAGCCGATATCCTGCGACGGGCCATGGGAAAGAAGATCGCCTCTGTCATGCAGGAGCAGAAGGATGTCTTCGTCCGCGGAGCAAAAGAAACCCAAAACATCGATCGGGCAAAGGCAGCCGAGATCTTTGCTATCCTGGAGAAATTCGCCCAGTATGGTTTCAATAAATCTCACTCGGCGGCCTATGCGATGCTCAGTTATCGCACCGCCTATCTAAAAGCCAACTTTCCGGTGCAATTCATGGCCGGGGTCCTGGGCTGCGAGTTGGGGAAAGCCGATAAGGTGGCCCACTTTATCGAGGAATGCGCCTCCATGGGCGTCAGCGTCTCGGGCCCCGATGTAAACGAATCCCGCGAGACTTTCACTCCGGTCATGGACGGTGCCGAAGGTTCCATCCGCTTCGGGCTGGCAGCGATCAAGGGTGTCGGTGATGTCCCCGCCCGCGCCATCATCGACGAACGGGAAAAGAATGGCCCCTACAACGATTTCAGGGACTTTGCCACGCGGACGGACACCAAGGCCGTCAATCGACGTGTATTGGAAAACCTGATACGAACAGGAGCTTTTGATACTTTTGGTGAAGACCGCGGGGCCCTCGCCGCAACCCTGGATGCAACGCTGAGCGAGATTCAGGACTTGCAGCGCGACGCCGCTATCGGGCAGGCCAATATGTTTGACATCTTTGAAGAGCCTCCGGTTGCCTCCAAATCCAAGGTCGTTTCCGACGCACGTTCAAATGCCATCATGCCCTTGGCGGAGAGACTGCAGCACGAGCGTGAGCTTCTCGGTTTCTATGTGAGCGGACACCCGATGAACGCCTATCGCGGGCTGGCCGAGAAGCTCGATACCTTTGTCGGCGATGGCTACCTGATAATAGAGAATCGAGCCCCATTCCGGCTGTGTGCCGTGATTACCGGGGTGGAAAAGAAGATCGCGCGGAAAGACAACCGCCCGTGGGCCATTCTCAACGTCGCAACCCGCAGCCACACTTACTCGGTGAACTTCTTCGCCGACTCATTCGAAACCTGTAAGGAACTCTGTGTCGAAGGCAACACGGTCATGATCGAGGGACAGATCATGGTCCGGGCCGATGACGAAATTCAGCTCGGTGGAAACTCCATGGTTGGTCTCGACCGCGCACTCGGCGATCTGGTGCGTGGACTGACTTTCGTCATCGATCCCAACGGCAAGAGTTGCGACTTTGTCCGACAACTCCAACGCGAAGTTGAGAACGATCCGGGAAGCACCCGAATCAAGCTCGGCCTCTTGATTGATGACGATCAGGTTCTTCTTGCCGACCTCCCCTCCTCGCTGAACTGGTTTGTTCGAAAGGAGGGATTCAGTCGGCTGCAGGGGCATCCTGCCCTTCGCGAGATCATCGTCGAGGCCCCGCAAGTCGAAGCCCCGCGCCCCCGCTGGGAACGCGCACGAAAAGGCGCATAGGCAGCCTGAGCGGCTCCCGCGACCTTCACCGCTTAAGAAGCTCCTCAACCCGGTATGACGCTTGCCGGAGGTGCCTGATTCCTCCACTACACCCACGCCGCCTCAGCCGCCTTGGCCCGCCAGTCCTTTCTTGCCAAAGGCTTCGCTCATAGGACTTGAACATCAAATGCTCACCCGGTTGACTCCCTAAGTGGCACGGCTTCCGGTAAAATCAGTGCGGCAGATTTCGCGCTTCTCTCTCGAAAGAATGAATCCATGGCGGTGGTTATTCCTTGTTCTCGTCTTTGGATGCGTCTCACCGGAAGGAAACGGTCGAATCCTGCCCTACCACGTGGAAGATTTTTTCCGCTCCGGTGCCCTCTCCCCGCCGCAGCTCTCGCCGAATGGCCAGCAGATTGCCTACGTCACCAGCCGACGGGGGCGGCCAGCCATCATTCTCCATGACATTGATGAAGGAAAGGATCGCCAATTCTACCGCGCACCAAGAGATGACATTTCCATCACGGCGCTTCATTGGTTCTCGCCCGAGCGGCTGATCTACCAGATCAACTTCGGTACAATCGTAGCGCAGGATCTCGATGGGATGAATCGACAGGAGCTCTTTACCGGATTGGGTTACTTTGCCGGGGCGAATTTCCTTCTTCTCGGACAATTTGAGCAAGCCGTCCTGCTACACCTGTTGCCCGAAGACCCGGATCACCTGCTTCTGCATGTCCGAAGCCCTCAAGGCCTGGCACGCGTCGAGCGAGTCAATGTGTTCAGTGGCGAGTCCACCGTCGTTCAAGACACCGATCCGCCAGCTTCCGCCTGGTTTGCTGATCACGATGGCTTGATTCGAGCAGGCCAGGTCCTTGAGGAAAAGAAAGTGAGTTTTCTGCATCGAGAGAGCGGAGACTCGGTTTGGAGTTCCCTGGATCAACTCCTTCCGCCTGATCAGCGGCATCGCTTTGCATACTCGGGCAAGACTTTTGTCGGGCGCAGACACACGCTGGTTGGTTTCGATCCAGATCCGGATCTCATTTACTTCGCGTCGAATGCGGGGCGCGACAAGATCGCCCTCTATTCCATGAGGATCTCCACGGGAGAACAAACCCTCATCGCGGAGGATCCTGAGTATGATCTCCTGACGGCCCTTCGGGACGACCGCTTCCAGTTGATTTTCAGCCCTCGAACAAAGGCACTCGTTGGCGTCGCCTATGATGCCAAAAAACCGACTGTGAAATGGCTGGACGATGCGTTTTCCCGGTTGCAGGCGGTCGCAGACACCCGATTTCCCACAAGTGTCAACCGTCTCGTGAGCATGGATCAAGAAACGACCCGCTTCATCTTCCTCGTCTCATCCAGTCGCGAGAAAGGCCAGTATCACCTCTACGACAGTGAGCGTGATGCGTGGAGGCTCCTCGGTTCCGCCGACCCGTCCACCAAGGCCATCGACATGTCGGCTACACAGCCCATCCGGTTCACAGCGCGCGGGGGACACACGCTCTTCGGTTACCTGACCGTCCCCAAAGCCCATCCGGAGGGGCAGCCGAACCAAATGATTGTTCTCGCCCATGGCGGTCCATGGGTGAGAGATCGCTATCGCTTTGACCCAGAGGTTCAGTACCTTGCCTATCATGGATTTACGGTACTTCAAGTAAACTTCCGAGGCTCCCTGGGTTACGGTTTCGAACACACCGATGCCTTGCGCCAAAATATTGGGACGCCTGCTTTCGAGGATCTGATGGACGGGGTGGATTGGGCCATTGAGCAGGGGCATGCCGACCCAGACCGGATTATTGCCATGGGAGCGAGCTATGGAGGCTACGCCACCCTTCAACTTCTGACAGGTGCGCCTGACCGCTTTAAGGCCGGTGTCGCGATCGCCGGCGTCTACGACTTTGTGGAGCAAATGCGCTTCGCTCGCCAGGAACACTCACGCTTTGCCTCCGAATTCTGGCAGGAGATGGTGGGCGGCTTCTGGAATCGAAAACAGCTGAGAAACATGTCTCCCCTCCACAATGCAGCCCGCATCCAGGCACCGCTCTTCCTTGCCCACGGGGATGAGGATCCTGTTGTTTCGGTCCATCAGGCAACGAAGCTTGAAGCCGCGTTGAAGGCTTCGGGTAAAGAACATGAAGTTCTCATTCTCAAGGGAGAAGGACACGGAGCCACCCGCCTCCGGAACAAGATTCTACTCTATGAACGGATCCTCGAATTCCTGAACAGACACCTGCCCAAAGAATGAGAAAATATCGATTAGGGATGTTGGGAGGCTGCATTGTCTTGGTGACCCTGGCTGGAGCGACCTGTGCCTGGCTCCAGTGGAGCGAAGCAACCCCGGCCTTGCAATGGCGCGCCCAGCGCGGATCCGCTTTCGCCGCATTTGAACTTGGGTTGCGCCTCGAAGCGGCGGGCGAAACAGGCAAGGCGCTGAGGTGGTTTGAAACCGCAGTTGCTGAGGACCATCCTGAGGCCATGCATGCAGCTTACCGCATCGCCCAATTGTCTCACCCTGAACGCGCCCGCCATTGGCTGGAAGCCCTCGCCCAGTCAGGCGACCCTGAAAGTCAGCGTGAATTGGCCCACCTTCTGGAGTCCGAAAACGCCTTTGATGCCGCCCTCGAATGGTGGGCAAAGGCCGCTCGGAACGGGAATGCTTCAGCCGCCTGGGAGGCCGGCCGGCGTCAGGTTGAGGCCGGGCCCGATTCCGAACAATTCAAGCGTGGCGAAAGGTATATACGCTTTGCCGCCGAGAGTGGCGTTGCCGATGCCATGTTCTGGCTCGGTGAAGCGCACAAGCCTGAAGGAGCTCTCGTTTCCAGCTCCAGTCTTTCCCAAAGGTGGCTGAATCAGGCCGCTTCCGTCGGGCATGTCGAAGCATCCTATGAAGTCGGTCGGATCTTTGCCAAACGTGCACGGGAACGGGCAGAACGCATCTACGCACAGGAACGTTTGAACTATGCCTATGACAAGGGTTTGTTCGAAGCTGCCGGGCCTCTCGGGGATCTCGCACAGTATGAAGGAAATCTGGAATCTGCCATCACTTTCTATGCGATCGCTGCTCTGAAGGGGGACTTATCAGTCCTTCCTTCGCTTCTCCGTATCTTGCAGCGACAAAGTGATGCGCATCCCGCACTCGAGGATCTCTGGTACGGGTGGGAAGTGTTTTATCGCCGACAGACCGTACCCGGTAAAGACCCCCGGCGGGATGCCCCTTTCCTGGATACCATTCACCTGCGGCGGGGAGCCTATGTTGCGGATCAGCTGGAAAAGCTGAACGCACGGCTGCAGGCAATCAGCAACGACCCACGCGACGAAGTGCAAGCGTTTCTTCGGGCATCGCCCCGGCTGATCAGCGAATTCACCAGCCTCGGACTCGAAGAGCTCTACACAAACGCTGTCACCGGCAGTGGTGAGGCCTGTTATGCCTTGGCCGAGCAACTTCGGCTGGGAACAGACGGGGGCGGCGATCTCGAAGAGGCAGCTTTCTGGTATTCTCGAGCCGCCGATGCCGGTTTTGCTGAAGCCGCCTGGAAAGCCTATGCAATTCTGGGGACCGAAACCGATCCCGCATTCGATCCCGCCCAAGCCGACTTGATGCTCCGCCGAGCAGCCTTCCTGGACCACCCCGAAGCCGTACTCCTGCTGGCAAAGGAAGCCATGGCCAATGGCAATGCCTCTTCGGACAACCTGGCTGTGAGCTACCTTCTACGCGCTGAAACACGCCCCGAAGCAAAAGAACTCCTTCGGGAACTGATTATCGATGGACGCTCCGTCGCTGTGCAAAACACAAAGCTCCATCCCTACCTCCTGGAATTGTCTGAAGAGGGCCATGCCGAACCTCTATACCAACTCGGAATACTTCATTGGACGCAGCAAGGCGACACCCCGGAAGCCCGTGAAGAATCCCGAGGGCAAGCGATTGGCTGTTGGCTACGCGCGGCCGATCTTGGTCATCTTCGAGCAGCGGTTCGCGCCGCCAAGACGCTGGCTCATTCTGCCACGGATCTCGACGAGCCGATGATTACCCGTCTCCTCGAACTGGCCGCAACCCAAGATCACCCCGAAGCCATCTTCCTTCTGGGAGCACGCCTCCTGGAGCAGGAATTTGATGAGGACACCCTATCTTTCGCGACAGACAGAATTCGACGTGCCGCGGAACTGGGACACCCGCAGGCGCGGACCCTCTTCCTCGATCTGAATCCGGAAGCAGCGGACGAGGAACCCGATCTCATTTCGCTCTCGCTCGTGGATTTGTATTATCAGGCAACCAACGTGGGCACTCCCGAAGGGGCCTTTGCCCTGGCGCACTACGTTCTCGAGGATAATCCACACGACAACCTCATCGAGATGGCGATGGACTGGATGGAAGAGGCTGCGATGCAAGGGCACATCCCCGCCTACCTTGCCCTCTCAAGTCATTACCTGCGGGGCGATCATGTTGAACCCGATCCCCTGCGAAGCCTGCGCTGGCTCGAAGCGGCGGCTGAGGCAGGAAATGCCGAAGCCCAATACGGCGCGGGCCTCCGCTATGTTCAGGGTGAAATCGTGGCACGCGATCCCCAGCGGGCAAAAGCCTTCTTCGAAGCGGCAGCAGCTCAGGGGCATGAGGAGGCACAGGCCTCGCTCGTGAGCCTCGGGAATATCGAATCCAGGGGCGTCGCCCGCTCAACCGAGGAAGCGGTTCAGGTTTTTGCGCAGGGTGGAACTGCCTGGCGAGAAGTCTATCCAGTCAAGCTCCACATTTTCGAAGACGGAGCCCTCCACCCGATCACGCAGGTCAATCGAGGTCGACCCGCCCCCGGTGGATCCCGGAAGCGCCTTGACGAAGAAGCGCCTGTCTTTGCCTTTCCGGCCAGGGAATTTCATCCCGGACGCATCACCTTTCATGATCTGGTGTACCTTGGACCCGTCGTGGAAACGGAGGGCATGATTCTCGTGACCGGACTGTCACAGCGCTTTCTCGCCAGAGTCGAAGCCGATCGAAACCTGCGCGACTGCTTCGCCGTGCTTCTCATAGAAGACAGGTCCGGCTCTTTCAAAGCGTCGTGGGTTTCACTGGGAAACCTCCGAAGGAATAGAAAACGAGAGTTTACAATCAAGTTCGATCAGGAAGATTGGAAAGAGCGGCAAACCTCACTTCTGCTCTTTAGTGAGGGACTGGAAGTACCCACAAACCGTCGCTTTCAACCTTCGCATCTCTCGGCTGAGGCGAACCAGAACCTTGTGCAGGAGCGCCGTTCCTTTCTCGCCCGGCAGGAGAAAATCCAGGCAAGCGGACCTGCCCAGCTCATTGTTTCGCCCAGACCTCAGCTCCGGGGAGCCGTTGTCCATGGGGACTCTGTCCGCCTCACCGCGAATATCAATCCGGAGGGAATCATCGAAGACCTTGCCTTCGCAGAAGTCGTCCCGGAAAGCCTGGGCATTGCCATTCTCCGGGACCTTGTCCGCACTCGTGCCTTCCCCGCAACTCAGGAGGGTAAACCCGTTCCTGCCCGTCTGGATCTAAACATCCCTCTCTACTGATCAAGCAATCGCCTTGCGAGTTCACCTCGCCAGCAGTCACCGGCGACCAAAGAAGCGCCTCCAGCTAAGGGCGAAGCCCGTGTAGACCAAGACCAGCGATCCCAGCGTTGCTAGCGTCGCAATGATCTTTCCGGTGAGTCCGAAAGCCTCACCGGTGTGGAGGAAGCGGACCCAGACGCGGGCCCGTAATCCGGTGCTGCGATCAGCAAACCCAACTTGCTTCAGGCTTTCCCCTGTAAACGGATCCACATACAGCATGACCCGACCCGCCGTGGCAAAAGGTGCCGGTTCGAAAACGGTGATATCAAGTGCTTTGGCCGGGGCGGCTGCGGCCTCTTGAGCTACAGGCAGCCGGATCTGCAAGGCTTCCCATTCCGGATGACGTTCGATCACCTTCTCCACGATCTGATCGAGAGGAAGGCACCCGGCCGCTGAACCATTTACCGGTGCAACGATTTCCGGGGGAGCAACCATCAACATGCGGAAATCCCGAAACGCCGGCGGTTCCTCACCCACGATACGAAAGACGAGATTATGTGCCCAGCCAAAGGAGATGATAACGCCCGTCCCCACCAATACAACAAGCACCGGGAGCGTCCAGAACCCAATGACATTGTGCCAGTTAAAATCCCGCGCTTTCCCCCGGTATTTCCAGTTGAACCACAGAAGCGGTCGCAGGGCGCGGCGGCTCCAGCGCTTTGGAAACCACAGGTAGAGCCCGCTCATGCACAGGATCAGAAAAGCAAAGTTGCTCACACCCGTCACGAGCCGCCCGAAACTGTGCTCGCTCTTTTCCGCTCCGAGCCACCGATGCCAGTCCTCCATTAAATGAAGGAAGTCATGCACGCCCGTTGCCTGCGTAGGTGCCGCCGCTCCCGTATAGGGATTCACATACACGTGTTCGTCCCGACCCGCCATAAACCGCCAGGCTTTGTCTGCATCAGGATAAATCAGAACGGAATCGGGCTGAAACCCGGGAGAGTCATCCTCAAGCTGTCGCCGCACCGCTTCAATAGAGGGCCGGGGTTCATTCGCCGGCACCTCCAGCACGGCCAGATCGCCATCTATCCATTCCAGGATCTCATGTTCAAAAACAATCAGGATACCCGTCAAAGACATGATGGCGACCACCACACCGGTAACGAGGCCACAGCCAAGATGAAGCCAAAAGACGATTTTTCGGACCGAAGGCTTCATCCCGAATACTTTCTATTGAAAACCAATGCTCAGAAACTGTAGGACGCCGCCAGACGGAACTCGCGGCCGCGTGCCGGCAGCCCCGCGATTCTCCCAATCTGGCTGTTATAGCCGGAGGTCGCTTGGTTGACGTAGTACTTGTCGAAGAGGTTCTGAATCGAAGCCGTCAGGACAAGACGGTTATCTTCCAAGCCTGCCCATTGCAAGTAAACACCATGCACCGCGTACGAAGGCTTCCGGAAAATCTCGGGGTCAAGGCCGTCTGGCAGATCGCCAAAGGCCTCCATATAATGGATTGTCCAGCCCCCCGTCAGGTTCAGGCGGGGCTCGGTATAGGACAGGTGCCCATTCCAACTCCGACCATAGGGGATTCCCAGGCCGAGGCTGTTGTCCGTGATCGGTTCTCCCTTGTGCTCCAGATCGGACTCGCTCACCGCCACGCTGGCCCGGAACTGGCCCAATGTCAGCGCCACACTCAAGTCGTAGCCTTCGACATCCAGACTGCCGTCATTCTGGCGTGGGCTGGTGCCGGCGATCACATCCTGGATCTTTTGCCGATAAACTGTTCCCGAGAATAAGATCGGTCCGGCCGAATACTGGAAGCCCACCTCCATATTGCGGGCCCGCTCGCCCTTGATGCTTTCGGCATTCACCACCGTACCTTCGTTTGCTGTGATCGCATCAATCACCGTAACCCCTCGGAAGGCGAAGCCATAACTCGCATTCAGGCTGAGGGGTTCAAACACCTGATAGGCCACACCGATATTTGGGCTGAACCCAACGTCCTCATACGTCTGAGCGTCTTTATCGGTGTAGTCATAGTAGTCGAAGCGCGCCCCGAAACTGACTTGCAGAACATCTGTCGCCGCCCAGCTATCCTGAGCATAAAGCCCGAGGATATCCACTGTTTCATCCGGGATGGTTTCATAGGTCAGCGTCCGGGCAAAACCTGTCACAGAGCCCTTGCCGGTGAACTCGAGCGTATCCCGGCGGTAATCAATGCCGGTAACCACCGTGTGATCGCCGAAAAGAAACTCTTTCCCGAAATCGCCTCCAACGCTCGCATAGCTCATCTCATACTGCCCTTTCCTGTCCACCGAGCTGTCGGTGTAGAAAAGGCTTCCGATGAAACCACCCTCAGCGCCCGGAGAGGACTCGTAACCGAGCTTCACCGTGTCGCGCCGAAACGTCATGTCCACCGGATCGTTAGGCGCAAGCGGATGATCAAACCAGCCGTAGAAGTTCGGCCGATGCCGGTACCAACCCGTGTTTTCAACGCGCTCCACACTCAGGCTAAGTCGCTGCCCGCCCGCAAAATCACCCGTTCCCTTGAGGAACGCCCGCCACTGCTTGTGCCCCGTGTAGTCCACCCGCTCCCCGTTTCCATCGTAATAATCGCCCGCGTCGTTGAAAGTGAAGGCACCCATGACAGCAAATTGCTCTCCCGCCCGGGTCGCAAAAACTCCCGTAAAGCCATTGCCTTCCGAATTTTCATTGTAGGTGGTTTTCAACAACCCGCCATAAGTGGCATTTGGATCAATGAAATCTTCCGGTCCCTTGGTCACGAATCGAATCGAGCCTGCCAACGCGCCCGCCCCTTGAGTCGCACCGCCCGGACCCGGCTCGGTCTCCACCCGCTTCAATAACTCCGGCTCGATCAGGTACTGGCCCTGATGGTGGGAGAGGTAGCCCGCCTGCGGCACACCATCAATCGTGATGTTCAGCAACTTGTCCTCAATCCCCCGGACGTAAATCTTCTCCGCTACCGCGATGCCTCCACCCACCTGAATCGAAGGATCAAAGGCGAAGATGTCATTCAAATCCCCCGGCTGAATCAACTCCAGCTCCTTGTCGGTCACCAAGACCAGCTTCTGCCCCCCAAACGCATAGGTCTGGCCGTTCACAACGAAGTCTTGCAGCTCATACACGCCCGTGCCTCCAGCAGCAGCTTCGGCCATCTCAGCCGGGGTCGCCATAAGCACGCCCGTGGCCCCAAAAAGAGCTGCTCCACAGCCCGCAAGTCTTGTGATGTATCTCCAATCTCCGTTCATAATGAGACTGAGATTCCATCTCATCAGATGGATGTCAAACCTAATGAGACCCGATCTTAATAAAAATAAAGGCGTGGGAACATGGACCGTTTCAACGCGGCTCAACGGAGTAAAAAGACATCATGCCGGCGTGGATGTGATCTCCCACATTGCACTTGAACATCCAAGTTCCCGGATTGTTGGCCTCCATATCTGCCACGACCGAAAATGAGGGCATGAGCATGATTGTTTCGTAGCGGCGTCCTCCTTCCAGCACGCCATTGCCATGCCAATGCGGGGTGTGGAGGTCGACCTCACTGCCCATGGCAAAAAGATACCAGCGTACCTGTTCACCTTGAAGCATCGTGAGCCCCGGTTGATTTCCAAAAACATAACCATTGATGCCATGCATGAGGTGTCCCTCTTCGGCTTCGCCCTCGGCATTCTCGTCCATCACTGTAAACATGCAGACGAATTCCCGGTCCACATCCCGTGGTCTGCCTTCGGCGTCGGCCGCTTCGGCCCGCGTGATGATGATCGGGCCAACAAGTCCGCGATAGACATCTTCCACCGGCTGAACATGGGATCGGTAAAGACGAAGAATGGAACTCGGATCATTGGGTCCTGGTCCGTTTTCCGGCCGAACCTCAAGTGTGTAGGTATAGAGCTCTCCCGGTTGCACCGCCGAGCCGGGAAAATTCATGCCGCCATAAGCAGCCCCTTCACTCGCCTTATCGTAATGGGTCCCAATGGGATGAATACTGTAGGGACGATCTCCCCGATTCAGAAAGTGGATCTTGATCGTATCACCCACCACCCCACGCACCAGAGGCCCGATCAGGCCCAAGTGTTCCGGATGCGGTGAAGGCTCGCTGAAAGTCGCATCGGTATAGCCTATATAGAGCGTTTTCCGATAGACAGTCTGCTCGCCCCATTCCCCGAGTCCGTGGTGGCCATGTCCCATCTGGTCGCCATGAGGCGCGTAGTCCCAATCCACATCCTCAGCCGCAATATAGTAGTGACGAACCTGCGGCTGGTAGGCCGACGCTGGGCTCGGCCCTTCCGGGCCCACCCCAGTCCGGCTCGCACACCCACTTCCCCAAAAGAGAAGGCCCACGAAAAACAGGGGCGCGATCACCCGACTTGGCCAAACCGCCCACCCTCTTTTATTGCAACTGAGTCTCACCATAGATCCATGCACTCGAAGAGGTGCCTGCCTGTCAAGATTAACGCACCGGGGCTGCTCCAATCGAAGGCTTTGAGATCCAGCTATCGATTTCTCCAATAGCTAAACAGACATTCCTGTCTGTCTCAGAAAACCCTGCTGGCAGGAATGCCGGGGCCGCCTCCTGAACGGCCACCCGGCTACCCATTTGTCCGGGCCCGACGAGCCCGTGTATAGACGAGGGCCAACGTTACGAGCCCCAAAAGCAGCGCGGCGGTGGCCGGTTCGGGAATGAGGACGAGGTCCAGCTCAGGACGGTAGGCAGGATTTGAATGGTCGGCGCTCGCGAAGGCGTAAGTTCCGGACAGCCCACTTGCTATGGTAATGGGCGTGTCCGCCTGGAGACGGATCATGACCCAACCGTCGTCATCATTCCGAAGTGCCTGAAACCGTTCGTCCATAAAGTCCGTGATATCAACCGAAAGCTCCACAGGACCCGCGATATCCGTAGGTGCGAGAGCCATGCCTTGTGGGCTTATGCGATGATAACCGGCACCGCCAAACTGTCCTCCAGCATTGTTATCGGTAGTCAAGATGGCCGTCGCCGCATTCGTATTACGCCCCCACACCTCAATCCCAAAGTCAGGTTGGGCTGAGACGGAGAGCAGCGTGAACCGCAAAACAGCATTCTCGATTGTGGTGGCATCGCTGGCGGCGGTCCCGAGGTCATTCAAGTTGAACTGAAACAGGGTCCGGCCTTCATTGACTGCAAACCCCGGGATGAATGGATCGGCAAAGACCTCTAAACGATCGGCACTTCCATTCTGGACCCTGGTCGAAGCCGAACCGTCGATCGTTTGCAGTTCAACTTCGTAATCAGCTAAGCTTCCTGAAAGCGTTATAAGGGTGCTGGCCCCGTGACAGGCGATGGCCGAACCCACGAGGGCCGCGACGGTTTTCAGAATAGTATTCATGGTTCAGACACAGGTTCGACACGAAGGCGGATAATCCGGTATCCCGAACTGGGCACAGGCGTGGTATCCGTCACGGAAACGGCCTCCGGGAGACCGGGTTCAAGAATAGCGAGCGTCTCCCATGTGGGGTAAGCCGAGGTTGCCTCAACGACATAGCGGACATCATCCGCATACGGACGCCTGTGGAAACCGAGGCGATTGTATTGCTGTCCGTTTTCAACAACGACGGAACGGTCTGGCAGGCGGTTCAAATCCGGATCGGTGGCCGACATGCCCAACGCGTAACGCGTCAGGTTTTCCACGCCAATGCTGCCCGGGTCAGCCTCTGGTCCTGAGATTCCAGGATCATCAATCTCAGCGGGCGAGAATTCAGACACTTTCCAAAACTCGTAGCCACCGTCGCCCACGACGCCGACCCGCAGGAAACGTCCGTCCCCGTCCACTTGCAGCGGGACAGCATCCTCAACCGTCACCCATTCCGGTGAGCCGGGCTCTACAACCGCAAGCGTCTCCCAATCCTGCAGATCGCTGCTGCCACTGACGACATAACGGACATCGGGCGCATACTGGAGGCGGCGAAAAGTGATTTGAGCAAAGGTCATACCCTCTTCTTCCGTGACATCCAGAGCCCGCGCATCGGCGAGACTCGGGTGTTCATAATCCAGATCAAAGGCATAGCGCACAAACGCGGGCACTCCTGTGCTTCGGGGATCCGAGAGGAGCGCTTCGCGACGGCTTTCGCCGTCTTGCCCCACCCCGTGCAGCGAGGCCCAGTTTTCCCAATCGGTTGTCACCCGAAAGCTATTGCTTTCCCCCGAAGCTCCCGTTGCCGCATAGTGGGTTGCGAGGAAAAAATCACCCGTGTTCCCAATAAGGACGGGATGCGCCTCAAGGACGCCTCCCGAGAAGGTTGCGCCCGTGGCCCCTGCTTCGAGACGACCATCTGAAAAAAGGTCGACGCTCTCCTCGAAATCAGAAGCGATTTCACCGCTCGATGTCCGCGCGGTGATCCGGACCATGAAGGGTCGCCCTGCAAGCTGATCCTCCACCGCATCAAAGACAAAATAAGCGATATCGACATCCGCCGTGAGCTCAAAAGTGCGCGTCGTCAAAGAGGCCACCGAAAACCCTCCATCCACCTCAAGTGAACCGGCCATAAGACGCGCCTCGTCCAGCCCTGGATAGTGCGATACTTCAAAGCTTAAGGGGCCTGACGGCTGATAGGGCGCTCCGGTCGTCGCATCCACCAATCCACCGAGGGAAAATACCGCTTGATCGGCGGGACCCAACCCATCCCCCACGACAGCGAGTAAAGGGGCCGCCGTCCCCGGCACCGACATCACCGCGATCGATCCTGCTTCGGCCGCGTCCGGGAAAGTGAAGGCTGCCTTGCGATAGTCCACGACAAAACCCGTTTCCGGCAATGTCCGGACAACAACAGGACCACTTCCTGCCGGGTGCAAATTACCGCCGCCGTCGCGAACGCCTGCCTGCACATAATAGACCGTGTCCGGCTCAAGCCCTGTGATGCGTAGCAACATGAGACCGCGCGAACGGATCGATGCCTGGAAGGCCCGGTGATCAGCCCGACGCCCGGCATTCCAGTGGGGCTGCGGGGGCTCCGTCGATGGGAACGCCTCACGTCGGTATTCGGATGTCACCTCGACGCCGAGCCCGGGATCATCAAAAATAATGACCTCCGGTTCACCGATGATGCCAGCGTCCCAGAAGAGTGTGAATTGCGAAGCCCCTACATTCACCGCGACCGGCTCCATCGCCCCAGCCAATAGAGGTAGCCCAAGGGCAAGCAGACCGTAAAGCGTTCTCATCATCGAATCCCTCAGTAAGGTACGGCGTATCTTCCTAATGATCATCGTTCCGCCCCTCCATCAGTTGTGGGTTCGGTGCCAATACTCGGTGGCATACCGAGGCTTTCCCGCTCCAGTCCTGGCCTGCCCTGCCGTTTGAGAATTTCTTCCCCACCCGCGAGCAACACGACCCGTCGATTCCCTGCAGCCCGCAGTGAACGCACCAGGGCTTCGCCACTGCCATCTCCGTCATCGACAACAACAATCAATTCCTCTGCCGGATCCACCCCTTCAAGTGGCGAAGCCTGGGAAGAGCCCGCGATTTGAATGGTGCCGGGCTTCGCTGTCTCATTCCGAACGACCCGGGCACCCGGCAAGAGCGAACCCAGGTTTGTAAGGGCCGACTCCATGGTGCCACCCGCCAGGCCCACCGTCCCCGCTTCGGGCGGGGATTCGGCTGTTCGAAGGTCCATCACAATGACATCCTTCCCCTTCGTCGCGATCAGTCGGTGGTACGTTATGGCGGGGACATGATCGCGGGAAAATCCGGTTTCAGCGGTGCCTGGTTTCCCCGCTGATTCCCATGCTGCCAAACCACCCTTCAACCAGAAGACATCGGTCCTTCCGGTCGCCCGGATCTTTACGACGACAGCCTGGGCATCCGATCGCCCCATTCCATCATCGTATAGAACGAGGGCACGCGATGCCGGCACACGCGATGGGTTAAGAGCCCGCGCGGGAATGTTCATCGCTCCAGGAATGTGGTTTTGCTGATACTCCGCGCCTGGGCGGATATCGATCACTGCAAGGGGCTCCCCTGCCTTGAGTTGGGCATCCAATGCCTCCGGCGAAATCCCTTCCGCCATCAAGGCCGGACATAACGTTCCCACAAAGAGTCCCAAAACAATTCGGTATAAAAGCGACTTCATAATCAATTCTCCTTAGGATTCCACAGGGAAACCGGTGCGTTCATTTCCACCAAGAGCAGTGCGGTTTCGGGAATAGCAAAGTCCGGCCCGACCACCTGTCCTCCATCAAGGGTCACAGCCACCCAGCGTCCGGACATCGAATCGAGCATCCGCACCGCCGCCACATTCTCCGCACCGAGTTGACTGATCATACGTGAAACATGGAACCCGGATGGGAAACCCGTGTAAGCCACGGCATTTGTGCCCGCCACCAAGGCAATAGGCGCATCGTCAGGAGCCCCCAGGTCGACGAGGTGGTCGCTCTCAAAGCGGACCCACAAGTAGTTGCCCGTTTCGATCGGAAAGTTGTCGCCCGAAGATCCGCCCTCTGCCCAGAGAGCCGTTTCGCGAACGACCTCAGGAACAAGGGTCAAGTACCGGCCCACAGCCGAGACTCCGGCATGTGCCTGCCAGGACTCCAAAAGGGCAAAGGCCGTGTCATATTGGTCAGCCAATGCCGAAGAGACCACGACTGCATTGTTGTCCGCGAAGACCGCTTGCAATGCAGGCAGGCGAGCGGCCCGCACTTCAGGCCCCTGCCCGCTGTCTTCAAGCCAGATGAAATGACCTGCGGCAATTCCGGGGAAAGACTTCTCGGTCGGGGCATTGGTCAAGGGTGCCGATACACCGGCCTCCAGATTAACCAAACGGTAGTTGGCCGTTCCAAAACCAGCTCCATCGTTTTCCGTCACCATCCAATAGCCCTCGAGGTAAGGCATCGCCTCATTCTCGGGAGTGTCAGTCAAACGCAGCTCAACATCACGCAAAAGATCGTAACCATAGATCTCGAGGACACCGTGGCGTGTGTCCTGCCACACCACCCAGTGCCCGAAGATCTCCGGATGATATTTGCCATTGATGAGATGGGTAAGACGACGTTGCTCACCGGTTTCAAGATCAGCGAAATAGATCTCGCCTGGGCCAACATCCCGCTGATCGCGCCAGACAATCCGTCCGCCCTGGATAGAAGCTTCTCCCTGATCCGCTGGACCGGGGTTCACGGGGAAGGTCTCGCCGCTGTCGAGATGATGAGCGACGAGCTGCCAGGGAGCCTCTGCCGATGTCACACTCTTTTCTCTCCAGATGACCCACGCTCCTTCCACAATCGGCTGAGAATTGTGGACGGACGATGAATGGGTCAGCCGCACGGGCGAGGCATCCGGTGTCTCCAAATCCCGAATCCAGACATCCCAGGCTCCATTGGCATTCCGACCCTGCCAGACCACGCGTTTGCCATCCGTGCGGGGATGGGTCTGATCCCGGTTATCCGCTGTAATCAAAATGGGTTCGCCGCCTTCAGCCAGATTCAGGGCTCGCACATTCCATGCGCCTTGGGTGCGGTCCTGCCAAACGACCCAATGTCCGCGAGCATCGGGCTTGTCCGGCCCGGAGCTTGCCGCAGCGAGAA
Source organism: uncultured Puniceicoccaceae bacterium (assembly GCA_964403935.1). Taxonomy (GTDB): domain Bacteria; phylum Verrucomicrobiota; class Verrucomicrobiia; order Opitutales; family Oceanipulchritudinaceae; genus SLLG01. Next base: position 65,470 of record CAYOIB010000005.1, read on the forward strand.
GCGCAGGAGAATCCGCGATATTCTGGATCTCCACAAGGCGCGTCCTGAACTGGCTTCTCCCCAACCCGTCAGTGAGCTTCACCCGTACGGTGTACCAACCCGACGGCACGGGCCGGTTATCATTGTCGAGGCCATCCCAGGACAAGGGAATTTGCGGGCCCGATTGCTCCCCGAGAGACATCGACCGAACGATGGAAAAGGCGGAGAGATCAGATCCGTACATGGGATCCGCCTTGAAAAGCAGCCGACTCGGGCTGTCTGTCGCTTGCCAAACACCATTCACGCGTCCGGCGAGATCCAGAATGCGGTCTCCGATTGGGATGCTATCCAACGGGATCGGCGTCGCTGGATCGGTCTCTGGCCGGAAGTAGCTCTCGTCGAACGTCCACCGGTAGAGCTCCAGCCCGGGAGCAGATACTTGGACCTGCGCTGCTCCTTCCACAACCGGTATTGCCGGAAGTCCAGACAGCGAGAATGCCGGGACGCCGGGAGTCACCCGCCAACTGACCGAAAGTATGTAATCCTCGGCAGCCCCCGTTACCTGAGCACCCGCTTCGGGACCATAGCCGCCATGTCGTGAACGAGCAATAACATCAAGGACGACGTTACCGGCGAGTCCATCCAACTCAATAGGCACAGTGACCGGTTGCTCGGCAGACCACGAACCTCCGTTGATGCGGAACCGGTAGAGATCCGCATGTGCCCCGCTGACGACCAACGTCGCCTGATCCGCCGAGGTCGGCGACGGAGGCACACCTGCAATCCGAGGCCAGGCAATGACACCATCAAAAACATCAACCTCAACATCCACTGGAAACGGCGCAGCGCCCATTGAGAAGCCGAGATCGGCCATCGACGGCCGTACGGAAAGGGTGTCTCCCGCCTGAACGAGCTGCAACTCACTGCTGTCGAAAGAATCAAATCCAGGAGGCTGATCAGAAAGAATCACCAGGTGCGTCTTCAGGTCTTCCTCATTCCCAGCCGCGTCACGTGCGTAGTAGGTGATGGTGTAGTTCCCGGGTTCCTCCAGCTGAAACGGCAGGGCGGGTCGAAAGTCTTCCTCGTCGTTGAGCTTGTAGAACATGCTGACCGGGCTGTCGTCTTCGGCCATGAAATAGACCTGGGTCGATCGGGTGACGTAGGTTGTACCACCGACCTGGGTGAAGTCTCCGGCAAAAAGGATTTCCGTGACCGGAGACGTGGTGTCCTCCAGAGGCGCGGCATAGCGGATGGTGTATTCGTAATAATGCCCGGGATCCACCAGGTCCAAAATGTGCAGGCGGTCGAGTCGCTGATTGGTCAACGGGTGGTAGCGCAAGCTCGTCCAGGCGTTTCGGGCATGGATCACTTTGCCGTCCGACCGAAGCACCTGATCAATTGCGTAGCGACCCTGTGCCGGGTCATCGATTCTCACATAGCCCCACCCTTCAAAGTCTGCATTCAACCCCACGACAAACTCCAGGGTTTGATCGAGCTCGCTCAGGACGGCTACCTGCGTCAGGTGATTTACCGGCAGGACATTGCCCTCGCTCTCGTAAAGAGCGTCGGGGATGAGGTCCTCATTGCGGTCCGTGACGGCCAGAAAGTCCAGAATCGTATCCCGACCCGCTTGGTCGTTGAGCACCTCTCGAACAAAGAAATGGGCGTCCAACGATGCGATCACCGAGGTTTCTTCACCCCCAAGATCGGATGCATGACTGTAGGAAGCTTTGAAATCGATGAACTCCCCGGACAGACTCGTGATCATGTCCCACGCCCCTTTTCGCGTCTGGCCCGGCTCGATATCGCCAAGGTCCACCAGCAAACTGGCGCGATCCAACGGAGAGTCCATCACACGGGCACCGAGAAGCTGAGCGACCAGGTTCAGGCCCTGCTTGTTCTCCACAATCCTCGGCTGCTGGGAATCGATTTTCAGGTCTCGAGCGATACCAAAGCCCGAATTCCGAACCAATACGCCCAATGTAAAGGGGACCGGGCTTTCGATGGTTTCCGTGAACGGGTCGTCCCCCTGGACATCCCGGGGCAGGAAGTAGGTGATCTCCAATTGGGGCTCAGGCCTGACGGTGATATCGGCCGGAATGACGAGCATGTTCTCCTCCGGAATATCCGCGCCTCCAAGCTTACCCCCGAGCCGGCAGCCGACACGATAGACCTTGCCCCGCGGATCCTCGCCACCGGCCGTGATCTTCGGGATGATGAACCATCGAACAACGGCGGTCCGCGTGGGCTGAATGACTCCGCTCCCGTCGACCGCGCTGGTAGAGCCGATCTGTGGGGGGCGCACGAAGAACAAGTGCCCGGCGTCTTCTCCAGGATTCTCAGGATCCTCGAAGGTCAGCTCCGCCAGAAAATCAGTGATGGCGTCTTCCCCGTCGTTGTTCGTGACTGTGAGGGTGGCTTCAAAACCAATTCGTTCGAGCGTCAGTTCCTGTTCGATCTCGATCTTTACACGGGCACACCATCCACTGAACTGCTGCTGGGCACGAAGGCCCGTGGACGCCACGAGCAGGCTGATGAGGATAAGAGCGAGGCCCACGGCGCTTGTTGGACTTGGGGATAGTTTCATCGTGCGGAAGCCTTTGAGATGAGAGAACAGATGTGAGCAAAGTGGATTCATTTTGTGGTTACCTCCCGTGCCTTGCTGAGGTCTACAAACAACCCGCCACACAGATCTTCAGCGAGAACGTCGTCGGCATAGAAGGCCCGATCCTCTTCCAGCTGGAAGTTGTAGACAGTATGAACACCGTCGACTTTTCGGGCCTCCACGACCTCCCAGTGACCCCCACCCTTCGCGGAGAGCCAGTCGCCGCGAACGATGTCGCGGACATGTGTCCAGCCGGTGCCGTCGACCCAGAGTCGGTGGGCACCCGTGACATCCAGGCTCTGACCTTCCCGCCGACCCTCAACGCAGCGCAGGACAAGTTCGCGCAAGTCATCTGATTCCAGCGCATAGACGTGCCTGACTGTCGAGAGGGCGGCATCCCGCTCACCCGAGCGCACGCGGTCACCTGGGCGAAGGTCCCGGATGTTCTTCGTATGGCCGTCAGCCATGAGAACCCCTGTTTCCCCAAGGAAGCATCCATGACCCGCTGGCTTATAAGCGGTGTATGCCCCCCCGCCTCCGCCACCGGTGCTGATGCCCGGGCCAAGCCCACCACTCATGAAATTCCCGGCACATTGGATCAGATCGCCCAAAAGGCTGACCGCAAACCCAATGGTGGGAGGTCCGCTCGCCGACCTTCCGGTATAGGAGAGGACTGAATCGAAGAAGATGAGCGATACAAGCGCCCCGGTCGCCATATTGACGGTGCTCCCGGTGGCTTTCGTCGCCTCGCCTCGTGCCGCCATATCGAGGAGGGCGGCCATCCCGTTCGCAAAATCCTCAAGGGAACCGGCACCACAGCCCGCAAATCCCGAAGGCGTTCCGGAGGGAATGCCAGCGGCAATGGAGACCCCTTGTGGATCGATCCCGCCTCCACTTGAATCCTCAAACAAACGGATGCGTCCCGGCACCTGAACCCGCTGCTGAGGTCTCAGCTCCGGGATGAAGTCGATCAACGGTTCCAGGATTCCAATGGCTGTGCGGCGACCCCGGATCTCAACATTATCCATGCTGACGAGCCCTTCATTGCGCACTTCAAACATGACGGTTGTCTCAAATCCCGGCTCTATATTGCGGAACTCATACTTGGGCGGCGTCATGACCAGCACCGGCAAAGGCACCCGCGTCTCGAAGGTCTGCTCGAGCCGAATCTCATAGCGGTCGGTATAGGGCACCGGAACGACTTCAAAGGTGATTGTCACGAGACTCTTGTTCAGCTCCGGTTCAACGAGTGTGGTCTGGTCCGGCTCGATGTCGACAATCCCGGCGGCGGCTGAATGCCCCGGGGCCGTCACCTGCCAGGACCAACGACCTTCCTGCAGGTCGTCGATCCGGACTTCCCCGAGGGAATCCGTGTAATAGGGCCCACGCTCAATTCGGTTGGTCGTGTTGCGGAGGCGGACCGACGCGTTGGGGACCTCCTGATCCAGGATATTCGTCACCGCAAACTGCGCCGAACCCATCAGACTCGACGTGAGCTCTGCAAAGATCCCGACCTGGAAAGAAGCCACGGCATTGGATCCTGAGATCACAAGGGTGTCATCATAGAAGCCGAGCTCCGCATCTTCGGGCGGCCCGAAGATTACCTGCAGTTCCATCTGCTCGCCGACCGCCAGGTCCGGCAGGCGAATAACGCCATCTTCATCGGGCACAAGATTGGTTTGGATCCACGGGATGTTTTGCGGGGGAGTCAGCTCGACGCCCTCCAATGGTCGCAAGCCTGCATTCTCAATAACGAGCCGCTGGCTACGGAATTGTCCCCGATCCACCGAAATGTCGACGTAGCCACGGGTGGGCGACGTAACGGAAAGGATGGGCACAGCCTCAAGCAGGGTCACATCTCCCCGGAAGACGGTGAAAGCCCCTTCCTCGCTTCCGAAGGTCACTTCGATGTTCGCGAAATCCGGTGCGTCCAGCGTCGATTGCAAGCGCAGCGAAACCGTCTCGCGTTGCGTTCCACCCAAGGTATCCGGCAACGGCTTTGTCACGGAAAGACTGAGCGAATCGATTTCGGTTTGAATCTCCTCCCCGGCGTCATCGAGCTCCACTGTGAAGGCGCGCCATGAGAAGCCCTCCAATGTCAGGGGAACTTCACCCGGATTGATGAGGCTGATATCGAAGTCGAGGGTATCATTCTTCGACATCCGAATGCGCCCACGGCTCGGGTTGGTCAGCATCAGGAGGAGCGATGTCTCTGCCTGATTCAAAATATCGACGACGTCAGGGTGAGCCGCCCAGAAGCGGATGTTCCCCGCGAGCCCTGGAGGCGGCGTAAATTCAAAGACAAAATTGCCGTTGGCATCGGTGGTGACCGACTCGAACCAATGGTAACCCCGGATCTGAATACCTATCTGCAACTCGGCCTCCGGAACAGGCAGCCCCGTATCGCGATCGAGCGCTGATCCAGTCAGGAGAATGGGCTGCCCATCCGAATATCCGGGGGCATCCACCTCCAAGGTTCCATAGTACGGGGTCTCCGTCAGATTTGTTGTCATCATACCGGACAGCGGCCCCGAGCTGAGCTGCCCTGCCCCGCCGATATCATGATAGGTTTCGCCGGAACGCACCCGGATGCCGGCAAACCCGTCTTCGCCCAAGCGTTCAGGAATAAGCACGTTCTCGAAGATGACCTCACGGGATTCGTTCGCGGGAATGCGGAAGTAGCCACGGCCATCAGCCGTAAACATCATGCCGGAGACAGGACGATCATAGGCAACCGAGTTCACCACCACACCTGTCTGGTCCACCACCTCGAGAATGAGATTGCCTGGCTCACCCCCACCCATGCGGACAAGCAGCAGATCCATATCGGCATAACCATGATTGATGAAGCGCGCGGTAAAGGTGTTCAAAGCCCCGGCAATGGGCGCGGAATCGACTGAAACACTTACCATACCGGAAACACCGGCACTGGATGGGCCGTCAAAGTGGCGTCGATAAATGGCCACCGATCCATCGTCTTCGACTCGCCGAAGCTCCACTGTGAATGAAGCGCTGGCCTCCGCGCGCTTTGGCCCCGGAAAGGCAATCGACCAGCTCCGGGATTCGCCTGTTGTCACCGTGCCGTCCTCGATCGACCGCTCGATACCGATCGGGTCATCCGCTCCAAGCTCACGGCGGATGTCAATGGTATCCAGACGCCAATCCTGATCCGCCAGATTGTGTGCGGTCACTTCATAGCGATCGAAATAGCCCACGCGAAGCAGTTGTTCGATGCCGTCATTGGTCGGGTTCGCGGCCAAGCCCACTTCAATTGGATAGACCGACACCGAACGCGCTGCGCTCTCACGCCCTTGCCCGTCAACGGCGCGGACAAAATAGCTCACGGCATCGCCCTCGGGCTGATCGATCGGCCAAAACGTGTTGATCGTGGGTTCGACGGAGCTCAAGAGCTCGTCCTCCCGATAAATATTGTAGCCGACCGCTTCCCCATCACCGGACTGCCATTGAAGGTAGGCTTGATCTTCATGAATTACAATCGCCCGAAGATTGGCAACCGCCCCCACAAACATCTCGATGCTTACGGGTTCACTGGCATTCTCGTTACCGACCTGGTCGACGGAGGCCACCCAGTAGGTGATCATCCCCCGGGGGGGTGAGTCCTGGACTGTTCCAGGGCGAGGGTAAGCCCGCTGCGCCTGCTCTGGGAGGTCCTCTGAAAGGCTCCGGTAGAGATAGTACCCGTATGGGGTCTCCCCGGTTGACGGCGCATCCCATGAGATTTCGATGCGTCCCGAGAGCGTCAGTTCGACCGCGATATTCTCGGGGGGTGCCGGAGGCGTCCGGTCCGAGATATTTGATACCGATACCGACGGGGCACTCTCCGAGCCGAGCCGTGCCGAGGTCACGACATAGCGATAGAGGCCATCTTCCGGCGGGGTATCGAGATGAACAAGCTCACTCGGATCGGTGAGCGTGGCGATACGCTCGGTGGGAGCTGGACCAACACCGCCTTCAGCACGGTAGAGATGATAGAGCTCGGCACCCCTCGCCGGCAGCCAGCCTATGCCCATCTGGCCCCCCTTCAAGGAAACGACCTGGAGCCCCGTCGGAACCGGTGGTGGAGGTGCCTCCTCTGTATTGTAGATTTCGAGCTCATCGCCCGCCGTAATCGTATTGCCGACATTCCCGAGGGGATCCGTCGCACTAAAAACAAAAGAGCCAAAACCTGGCCCTATACCTGGACTCAGCGTGAGCACCCCTTCCCAGTTCGTGCCTTCGCCGGACAACTCGACAACGACCGCGGAACCGGTCGGGGGATTGAAAGAGAGAGCAGGCGCAACCAACAGCGACTTGCTCGTCGTCACCGATACGCCCACATCCACATCACCCCCAAAAACCTGAACGGGCGGTGTCTGATCCACGACGATTGCAGCCGTCGGACGGGTCACATCAAAGACGAGAGCCGGCCCTTCCGGAGCACCCGAAAAGCTGTTGCCGGCAATATCCACCCCTGAGGCCCGCACCTGTGCCGGCCCGGTAGAACCGGAAAGTGGCGAGACCGCATAGGCACCTCCGTAGGTGTTTGAACCAATCTCCGTTAGCGCAACGGCCACGGGTCCGGAGAAGTTGGCAGGCTGAATGGTCAGGCTGGGCACGCGCCGCAGCGGCTCGCTAGCAGTCAGAGTGATGCCCAGCTGACCGGGGCCCACCGGAATCGACGTATCATACGCGACCTCGAAGGCCGGGGGCGTCGAATCAAAGGTCACTGGAAACACTTCTGAGAGCGGGCTTTCATTACCAGCTGTATCATAACCAACCAGCCCGACATAGTAGTCGCCGTCAGGAAGATCTTCGATGGTGATAATCGTCTCCTCATGGAGCTCGCTCATGTCGCTTGCCTCAGCCGCCACCTCGAAGGTGTCCCCATGCCACAGCACGCGGACGGCTTCGGGACGTTTTCCTTCCTCGGCAAAACGCCAAACAACCTTAATGCCCTGGCCTACGAGGTAATCGGCGGATTCCAGAATGACCGCGACCGGAGGTACCGTATCAAGGCTCACCACCACCGGAGCTGAAGTCGTGGACCCTGCGGCATCAACCGCCCGAACGACGAGGGCGTTCGCCCCTTCAGTGAGCGTCACGCTGCCGAATGAATAGTTGCCGAGTTCGTCCGTTACGGTGGATCCGATCAAACTTCCATTCCGGGTCAGACGAACTTCGATCCCCGGCTCCGCGCTGCCCGTCACGGAAATCAAGGGGGATCCAAAGAGCGTGTTCGGCAGTGGCTGGGCAATCGTCGGTGCGGACGGTGGCTCCGGGCTCAGGCGGACATTCACCTCGCGGAAGGCGACATTGCCCGCCACATCACGGGCTTCCAGTCGCACGCGCACCAGTCCCTCCGGATCGGCCCGGAAGTCCCACAACCCTTCCAAAGTCGGTCCCGTGCTGCTGTGAATGAGCGTGTCACCTTTGTAGAACCGCAACGACGCCAACCCAAGCTCAGCTACGGCTGTTCCTTCCACCACAAATGGGCGTGCATACTCATCTCCTTCGGAGAGGTTAAAGGAAGTGATCTGTGGTCCCTCGGTGATGTACTCAACATCAAAGGCTATCGGGTCCGAGACAGCACCGCTCGCACTCCGGAAACTGACAAACACCGTCTTCAGACCACCCCCGTCAGAGAGGGTGAACGGCACCGAAACGGGCGTCGTTCGGTAGAGCCCCGCACCCGTTGCATCGAGTTCGATGTCGGTGAAGAAGACGCCTGCATAGGTCGAGTCCTCACTGACGCGATAAGCAATGGCATTCGGGCTGTTCAGGATGAGCTCGATACCCCGCACCCCTGTCTGGGCCAATCCACCGGCAACAGCGGCAAATGGAGCGAGAACGGGTTCAGTTTCGAGGGGATCCCCCAGATCCGCGTCGCCTGAAACGGTCGACACAATATCAGCGGGGTTCTCGAAGCCCCACCAGTTCTCACGGGCATCAAGGTAACCGTCCGGGGCCACGACCGCATTCGTCTCGTTGTTCTTGATTATCGAATCCCATACAATAAGAGAACTTGTCCCGTCCACATAAACACCATCGGTATTGAGGCTGATGAGGGATTTATCCAGATCCGCGACAGCACCGTTGATGACCGAGATTCCAGCAGCATCATTCCAGACCAGACGAAGATGATGCAGCGATGCACCGGCAGCCCCGTCGAGCGTTAGGCCTCCACCGTGACGGATCCAAGTATGAACAAGTTCAGAGTTCGCGGCGCCCGCGCCGAGAATTATCCCCTGCCATTGCCCCCGCCCGGATTCCGTGAGGGCTGTCAAGTGGACAGGATTCTCCTCCGTCCCAAGTGACTTCAAGGCACCGTTGACGATATGGATGCCTGCCTCTTCGGCGAAGCGCAGGGTGGTGCCTGCCGGAATCGTCAGCTGAGCGTTATTTTCAACAACGATCGGATGAGAAACATCAATCATATCCTGCCCATCGCCACCGAGGACAAAATCCTCCGTTATCGAATCGGCGAGCAGATCCCGCCACAGGACCGATGTCACTTCAGGGATAAAGACACCCAAGCGATTAAAGGGAACAACTGCAAAATAGTGGTCGCGGGAGCGATCCAGGTCCTCGAGGGAGAAACTGAATGCATCGCGTCCGACGCTGGCCACGGGAACAAGCTCATCGACATCGGTAAAACTCTCTTCCGCCGAGTAGATATGGAAACCGGCAAGGCCGATCAGACCGCTCGTGGCGTAATGATTCCAATCCAAAAGGGCCGTGCCGATCTGTGGGCGGCTGAGAGCAGGCACCACTGCGGGCGGAACAACACTGGATATCTCGACGGAGGTCGAAGAAACCTCCAGATCGATATTCAAAACGCCGTCGACCGCTCCAACTGCCACATGATAAGGACGGTCAAGCTCCAGACCCGTGAAAGTGTAGCTCCGTGCTGAGGCCCCGAGACCGCTGTGAGCAACCCGTTCTGCCAGAGAGACAAAGGATTCATCTTCAAGGTAAATACGGAAGAGGTTCAAGTCAGCTGGTGCCTCGTAGTCTTCCCATCCAATAGTCAATGACTGTTCGGTTACCCCTGTGACAACGAAGCTCGGCGGCAGCGGGGGGGTGGCATCCACCGTAAGGGAGAAGGCATCGGTTGGTTCAACGATTCGGCCTGAAGTGTCGGCCGCGGCGCTCACCCGGAGCGTATGGATACCGTCCATTCCAGGCCCGACGGTGATGGGCGGGGTCCTGTAGGTGTCTCGGATGCGGTGCTGAGAGACCCACTGACCGCCGGACGGGACCGTCGGTGCATCCTGCCCTTCGCCGGGAATGAATTCAATGACCGGCTCTGTCTCACTGTCCATCGTGCGGTCGAAGCGAAGGGTGATGACAAGGTTGGACGTCTCAGGCACCGGCTGCCCCCGGTTAAGCCCGACATGGTTCAACACCGGACCAAACTGTCGGCTTCCGAAATCGATCCCATCCTGCTCTTCTCCTGCCGCCAGTGTCAGCTCTTGCCCGGCTTCATCGGCCGGGTATGTCTGAGCCCAAGTATTGGGCAGCACTTGGCGCACGATGTAGTGGCCGGGCATGAGATCATCAAAACGGTATTGCCCCAGCCCATCAGTCGACACCTGGGGCTCACCCGAATTACGTTGGCCATTATCATTGAGATCGAGATAAACAGTCCGGCCTCCAAGCGGAAGCTCGCTTCCTGCCATCACCCCGTCGCCGTCGAGGTCATCCCAGACCAAACCGGCAATCGAGGCCGGTTCAGGACGGGTGCTGAAGGACCAGACCGTCCCTTCGACAACCCCGTTCAGATTTCTCGAATCGATCCGCCAAAAATAGGTTGTATCGTAGGCAAGCGGTCCGGGGTCAAAGGAGGTCCCCACCTGATTTCCCTGGAAATCGGCGGCTCCCAATACCGGGCTCATACCGAAGTAAACATCGTAGCTGCTGGCGAGGCCGTTATCCGTCCAGGAGAGAAGCGAGTCGACCGGTCTATCTTCCGCCCCGTTCGCAGGATTTGGATTCACGGCGATCGCTGGAGGTGTTCCTGATACAAGAACAGCAACGACCGTGGCATCATAGATCAGCTCCGGTGCTTCGCCTCCGGGGAGTTCCGGCAAGCTGACCGTTTCAAAAGTGCCGACAACCGAGGCGGCTGAAAGCAGATTAAACCGCTCCCCCCCCGTGGGAATATAGTCATTGATAAACTCGACCGCCAAGCTGCCCCCAAGCGTGAGGGCACCGCTGACGGTAACCCGTCCATAAATAGAGGGATCGTTCCCGGCCGCCTGGAGTGTAAGGCTTTCTCCTGAACTATAATTTCCACTGATCGACAGGTGGCTTCTCCATCCGACGGAAATATCACCCGAGTCATCAAAAGTACCCGACACCGACATCGTGCCGCCATTGAGCAATTCCAGACGCCCCTCGTTGGCGAAGTGGGTCTGCGAAAAACTGATTGCCCGATTTGGAGTCTCCGAACGAATGACGCCCCGGTTCGTTACCGTCCGATTGGAGCTCGAAAAGGTTCCGCCGCGCGTGCCACTGCGGACGACAATGCCCTCCTCAATGATGAGATGGCTACCACTGCTCCATGGCTCGATGCGATTATTCGTATCTGATCCCGAGCCATCGAAGATGATCTCGCCACTGCCGAAAAGTGCCTGGTTGCTTCCATCGGAAAAGCGCAATCGTGTGAGCGTGCCGGTGCTGGTCAAACGCAGCCTCGCATCATCGAGCTTGAGATCACCTGCAATTGTCAAAGTCCGGCCGTTGGGAATCGGGAGGTCGACGCTGGCATCCAGCTCCACATCACGCAGGGTGCTATCGCCTGCAATCACAAGCGAAGCCCCATCATATGCGACCCGCCCCCCGTGGATCATACCGCCACTGATTTCCCAATCGCCTGTGGTGCCATCGAGCCTCAGGACGGTGCCTTCATTCTGCAGCGTCCCCGTCAGGCGAACCGTCCCTCCGCTGCGGTTGTAGGTCCCGAGATCGGCCAGTGAGAAGGCCCCACCCAACTGCAAAAGGCTGTTTGTCGTGGTTAAGACCCCGGCATGACTCCAGTTGCCGCCCAAAAGCAGGTTGGCGTCCGTTACCGAAATATCGGCGGGAGCGGTCCAGTCACCACCTAGCGAAAGGGTGGTGTTCGCCGGCACCGTGATCGGAGAATTCACCGTATAGTTACCGGTCACATTCAGGCTGCTGGAAGCATCCTCAAGAACCACTTCATTGAGATTTCCCGCGAGCGATTCGATGGAGATTGCCGAACCGTTGCGGACAACAAACTGCCCCTCATTGATAAACGAGGACGGGTTGATGGTCACCAGGCGGCCCGTCGCATCAGCCAGGATTGTCCCGAAATTTGTGACAGTTTGGGAAACCCCTACCCAGCCCCCGCGCGAGCCCGTACTGATTGTTATATCGGGACCAATGTGCAAATGGCTCCCGTTCGACGAGGACTCAATACGGTTGTTGCTGTCGGATCCAGTGCCTTCAAAGAGAATAGTCCCGTCGCCCAGGAGATCCTGTGCATTCCCCCCATTGAAGCGCAACCGCGTGATTGACCCCGTGCTGGCCAGACGAATGACGGCCCCATCCAGGGTGAGGTCGCCCTGAACATTCAGGATCCTGCTGTTCGGAATTAAAAGGTCGATCGAGGCATCCAGCGTCACATCGGAGAAGCTGCTGTTTGAGGCGATCTCGATCTCCCCCCCGGCTTCTTTTGAGAGTCTGCCCTCACGTAAGGTACCACCGTCCATAACATAGGTACCCTGCCGAACTTGCAGGCTGTCGAGAACCGTCAAGGTTCCTCCGGTATGTCGGAGCGTGGCACCGGGTGCATCAATGATAAGCCGGTCGACCGTGATATTTGTATTCAAGATCACCGTGTAGTTGCCCGTGGCTTCGATGACCACGTCATAACGATCATCGATGTCGGGAGAACCATTATTTGGGACGTGCGGCGCAGAGGTCCAGTTCGCCCCATCCGACCACAACCCATCGGCCGCCACCCAGAGCGTTCCCAGCTCAGGATTCGGCTCGGCACGGGTGGAAAAAGACCACACCGGCCCCGTCGCTGTTCCAAATGTATTCACCGCGTCGATACGCCAATAGTAGGTCGTCCCCCAATCCAGGACGTCGGGATTGTATTCTGTCCCTGCCTGGGAAGCGATCTTGTCCGATGCACCCAATGACGGGCTCGTTCCCAGATAGATGTCGTAGGATTCTGCGAAGAACCCGCGGACCCACTCCAGGGTCGGGTTAATGACAACACCGGTGGATCCATCGGATGGATTGGGGCTCGAAACGACGAGGGGTGCCAGACCGCGAACAGCCACCGAAAGGGTGCCTCCCTCGATCACGACTTCGAAGATCTCCTGCCCCGCTGCCGTCGGAAGAATGATATTTGAGAAGGTGCCTTCAATGGCATTTGCTGAAATTACCGTAAAGCGGTCTCCCAGCCGCGGAATGTAGTCGTCCGCCACTGTTATCGTCAATGTGCCTGCCAGGTTTGCCACCCCTGAGACCTGCAAGCGAGCCGTCCCGGCAAGGCCCACCCCAAGTTCTGTCTGCGGTCCCGTGCTCATGTCCCCTTCAATCCGAACAACAGAGCCTGGACGGGAGACGATGGATCCTGTATTCGAAACAAGGTTATCGATACGCAAGGTGCCGCCATCGCGCGCCTCCAGTGTTCCGGAATTGCTGACGTTCACGCCGCTGCGAATCCAGATCGTCTGCCCCGATTGATCCGCCG
>CAYOIB010000006.1:0-71246 GCA_964403935.1 uncultured Puniceicoccaceae bacterium
CGGGATGGGTTCATGAGAGCCATGAACGAGACAGGCTGGATGGACGAAAGGACTCAGCAGCCGCGGCTCCCCCTCCATGAGGTCGACTCAGGTCAGTTATGCCGAGATCGCTGCCCATGCCGCACTTTGCGCCAGCCGGGAAGTGCGGCGGTCGCCTCGGATTCAGATGAAGTCGAGGAGCGACAGATCCATGATGCGGCCGGTGGATTGGAGGGCGGCTTGGTATGAAGTCTGGAGCTGGGTGAGGCGGACGATGGTCTCTGCGATATCGATATCGAGGTCGCTGGAGATGAGGCGCTCGAGTTCGTTGAAGCGGGCAAGGTTGATCCTGGAAGTGACATTCATGCTTTGCTGCATGGCACCAAATTCGACGAGATTGACGAGGATGGTGAGGTCGGCTTCTTCGAGGTCGCTTGTGAGGGTGGTGACGCCGGCAATGTCCTCGGTCTGGAGGGCGTTGCGGAAGGAGATCAGGTTGCTCACCCAATCACCGATTTCGGCGTTGATGGCTCCTTTGGGGAAAGGGGCTATGCGGGCTCCTTCTCCGATGCGGATCTGGACGTCGTCTTCCGGGTCGACGGTGCCATTGTAGGTTACACTCACGATGTTGCCGTCGGCATCGCGTGTGGCGACGAAGGGTGTTTCGGAGGTCGCGGCCCCGCTGAAGACATAGTCGCCCCCGAGTTTGGTATTGAGGACACGGAGGCTTTGTTCGAGGAGCTGATTTACCTGAAGGGCCCGGGCGCGGTAATCGGCGCTCTCGGTGAGTCCGTCGGAGTTGTTGGCAAGGTTGGAGGCTTCGTTGGCGAGGATCTTGAGTTGCTCGAAGGAGGCCATACTGAACTCGGCGACGGTCTGGGCGCGTACGAGGTTCGCGTTGTGGGCCTGGATCTGGCTCTTTTCGGTGAGGGTGTCGAGGGCCCGGCCCATGGCGCGGGGATCGTCTTCAGCGCTCTGGATCTTCTGACCGGTGGCTAACTGTATCTGAGTTTTGACTTGTTGTGCATTGAGCTTGTGGAGCTGGCGCACAATGGAGTCGGAGTAGGCGTAGGAAGGAATGCGCATGGTGAAAGGTTAAGTCGGTTAGCGGCCAAGCTGGTTGACCAAGGTGTCGAGCATGTTGTCGACCACGTTAAAGACGCGGGATGTCGCTTGAAAGGCCCGTTGGAAAACGAGGAGCTGAGAGACCTCCTCATCGAGCGAGACGCCACTGATCTCATCGCGGCGGCTTTGGATAAGCTGCCGGACGGAGGCCTGAATCTCGTGGCGGTTCTGGTGGTCCTGAATTTCCTGGGCGAGGTTGGTGATGAGGCGTGAGGCAAACTGGACAGCGGTCGAATTGCCGAGGGCGGAGATGGGCTTGCCTGCGAGGTCGGCGATGGCCTGAGCCAGTTCGTTTGCGCCGCTGTTCCCAGTGGTGGAGCTTTGGAGGGTGTTGAAATTCAAGGAAGGATCAGCGCGGAAGGTAGCGGCGGTGGTGCCGGAGGGATCGAAGAAGTTGTTTCCGGTGATGGAATAAAGATCATTCACCTCGCTGACCAACGATGCGACCAAGGTATCAATTTCATTGCGCAAGCCTCCAAGGGTCTCATCGCGCACACGAATAATGGAAGCGAGTGTTCCGGCGCTGAGGTCGAGGGGATTGGAGGTGTCCATTTTGAGCACGACCTGCCCCGCGCTATCGAGGGTGATGTGACGGGCCTCCTCCGCAGGAGCCACAAGTGCGACGCGGCCGGCGGCGGTATCCACCAGAAGAGAGACCTGCCCGTGGGCACCGGGCTGCTCGACGACGGTGAAGGAGAAGGATTCGGCCAGCTCTTCGAGAAGGGCTTGTCGTTTGTCGCGGAGGTCCAGGCCGGAGCCTGGTTTGCCGATTTCGACCTTAGCGATTTCACGGTTGAGACTGGAGAGGGTTTCGAGCTGTTCGTTGACCCGCGCAACATCGCCGGAGATTTGTTCAGCGAGGACATTGTGGAGATTCTCGAGGCGGGCATCGATCCGGTTGAACTCTTCGGTGAGGGCCGAAGTTTTCTGGAGAAGCACCTGCCTTACGGTTGGGTCGTTGGGGCGGGCGGCAAAGGATTCAAAGGCATTGAAGAAGTCACTGATGCCGGCACGCAACCCGCCACCTGAAGCGGCCACATCATCGATGAACTGTGCATCATTGGTGCGATCGAGGTATTCTCCCATGCTGGACAGGGCTTGGCGCAGACGGAAGATAGAGGCCTCCAGTCCTTTCTCATGAGAGATTTCGGCAAGAAGCTGACGATCAAGAAGGGCGTCCCGGATGTGCTCAAAACCAAGAGCGGTGAGGCCCGAGCTTTGTGGGCCTTGTGGGGTGTCGACAACACCGGTGCTGCCCACAACGACACGCTGACGCGCGTACGTCGGGTCGTTCATATGGGTGATGTTACGTCCCGCGAGCTCGACCGCGCGGCTGTGCGCCTGGATGGCGTTGGCGGTGGATTTGAGGCTGCCAAAGAGACCGGACATGGGTGCAGGGGTAGAGGTGAGGCGTTAGGTGCGAACGGCGTAGTGAGCCCCCGCGAGCGGCTCCGCTTCGCTGAGGGTGCCTTTGCGCCCGTAGGTCGAGAGGTTCTTGCGGTGGGGTGTCAAGGCCTCGCGCAATTGAGCATTGAGGGTGTGGGCCCGCTGGAGAAGCACATGGTTCTGTTGCATGTGTTTGCGGGTGGTTGCCACCATATTTCGGGTTTCGTCGAGAAGTGCTTCGATCAACGGGCGGAAGGCCTCGGGGGCATACTGAGAAATTTCGCGCACGCTGCGTATTTCCGATTCTGTTCCGGCCAAGCTCTGTTGACGGGTCCGCCGTGTTTCACTCAAGTCGCTAAGGGTGGGGATGTGATCTTCCATTGCGGCCGTGCTCGCCTGGAGGGCATCGGCATCACGCTGAAGGATTGTCTGGCGCTGGTGATCGATCAGGCGCTGCAGCTCGCCGAAGCCTTCGAGCTCAGAGCGAAGGGCGTCGATGAATTCCGACCAGTGGGGGGGGGCTGAAGTCATGATTTCCCGGGTACGGGGGTGGAAGGCTGGCTGGGGTTGGGGAATTGAAATTGCATTTGCAGCATGTCAGCGATGCCAAACATCCCCGTTTCGGAGAGGCTTTGGGAAAGGACATCTGCGATCATATAGCGGTGGATACTGTCGCCTCCACCTGCGCCGCCTTCCGGTTGGGCGAGAAGAGGGGTGAGCGATTGTTCGAGCATCTGTCGGATGAAGATGCCTTCAAACTGCTTGCAGGCCTCGCGCAGCTCATCGGGGCGGGGCGTGGGGACTTGGGCCACGGGTCCGGGGGGCGAGGATGTGAGGGGCGGGACTGAAGGAGAGATGTCCATTGCGTTTGAGATCAGTTGACGATGAGTTCGGCCTGGAGGGCACCGGCCCGCTTTAACGATTGGAAGATCGCCATCATATCGCGTGTCGTCAGGCCGAGGGCATTAAGGGCATAGGTGAGGGATTCCAGCGTCGGGAGGCTTTCAAGGTAGCCAAAGCCACTGTCGACTTCGGTGATGACAACCTCACCGACTTCGCCGACGACGGTTTCGCCGCTGGAAAAAGGCTGGGGCTGGCTGACTACCGGGGTCACAGCGACGCTGATGGTCAGGCTTCCATGGCTGATCGCCACTTCGGAAATGCGGACGTTGCTTGTGGCCACAATGGTGCCGGTGCGTTCATTGAGGACCACGCGGGCGACGGAATCGGGCTGAACCGAAATCGAACCGAGGGCTGCGATGAAGTCGACAGGGTAGTCGCGGTAATCCTGGGGGACCCTGACGTCGACCAGGGCCGCGCTGCGGGCGAGGGCTGATTCGGGGAAGAAGCTATTGATTGTTTCGGCCATGCGGGCGGCTGTGATAAAATCCGGATTGATCAGGGAAAGCTGCACGCTGCCATTGGACCGAACGAGGCTGGTGGGGATCGTTTGTTCCACGATGGCCCCTCCTGTGATGACGCCGACGGTGGGGTGGTTGCGTTGAACGCTGGCACCACCGCCGCCCGCGAGCACACCACCGATAATGAGAGGTCCCTGCGCGACGGCATAGACGCGGTCATCCGCTCCGAGGAGGGGCGTCTGCAGCAAGATGCCGCCTTGAAGGCTGTCGGCATCGCCGATGGAAGAAACGGTCACATCGATGCGCTGTCCCAGCTGGGCGGAGGCCGGAATATCGGCAGTGACCATGACGGCGGCGATGTTGGCCGAGCGGAGGGTGGCGGTGGGAACGGTGATGCCGAAGCGACGCAAAGCATTTGCGATCGTCTGAATGGTGTAGATCGCTTGATTGCTGTCGCCGTCGCCGCTGAGGCCAACGACGATCCCATAACCCACGAGTTGGTTATCGCGGTCTCCGACAATTGTCGTGAGATCCTTGATACGGGAATTGGCCAGTGCCGGGAGGGCTCCTGCGAGGAATCCGAGGAGGGCAAGAAAGGCGATTCTTACGGGAAGGCTCATGACCTTAGAAAGGATTGACGGCATCATAGATCCGAGTGAGCCAACCTTTTCGCTGGCTGTCTGAAATGCTGCCCTCGGAGATGAATTCGACATGGGCTTCGGCGATATTGGAGGAGAGGACCGTGTTGTCTCCGCGGATGTCGTCGGCCCGCACCAGTCCGCGGATATAAACGTAGGAATTCTCGTTTGCAAATATCACCTTGCGGACCCCTTCGATGACGAGATTCCCATTTGGAAGGACATCCGTGACAAGAACGGCTGCGCGGGAGTTGAGATTCTGACGATTGCTGATTTGGCCCCCGCCACTGTATTCATTGCTTCCACCCCATTGCATGCCCGGGAGCTCACCCCCTGAGGTGAGGCGTCCGGAGACGGCAGGGCTGTAGAGAAACTTTGCGATCTGATCATTGAGGGCGGCGTCGCGCTGGGTGGAGGTGCTCTGGCTAGCCGTCGCCTGTGTATTTTCAAGAATCGTAATGGTTAGAATATCTCCCACCCGGTTGGCCTTGCGGTCTGAGAACATGCTTTGGGCCTCTCGCCCATTATTATTCCAGAGCGATCCGGAAGGTGTGACATCGGCACTCTGCAAGCGGTGGGAGAGGCCCAGAACGAGAAAGTTGAGCAACAAAATCGAAGCGGGCTTCATTAGTTGGAGGCGTTAGGGGAGAGTTCGAGGCGGGCGCGCCCCGGTCCGGCCACGACAGCCTGGATTTCGCGACGCGTCTGCAGGTTGCGAAGGGTGATCGTGTCGCCTATTTGCCCGTTCTGGATGGCTTCAGCGACCATTGTGATTGAGAGCGTGCCTTGCTCGAGAATGACGTCCACCGTATCCCCGCGGCGAATAGCCGGGCGGCTTTGGACGTCGCGCCAGGTCAAGGGTCGGCCTTCCATGATTGCGGAGGTGGCTTCGAGGTTATCGAGCGAGACCGATGCGAGGATAGGCTTGTTTCGCTCACCGAGGGTGTTGAGGGGAGCGCGTTCGACCGAGGATTCGGAAACCGGATCCCCCCGGCGAAGGCGCTGTTTGACCACCCAGGCGTCTTCCCAGACCTCAACATAGAAAGGGTGCCGGAACTGCGATGTGAGGCCCTTTCCGGTTCTGACCACCCATTCAAGGGTCAGGCGTGTTCCGGGAAGGGTGGGCGGGGGCGCAACCAGCTCAATCTCCCAGTCATCGACAAAGACCACGACAGCTGGAAGGGGCCGCACCGGTCGAAGTCGCAGTTCGCCTTCGACGTTGAGGTGGAGGTTCAGGGCCTGGCGGAGTTCCTCGACGAGAACGGACGGAGAAAGGCGTTCCCGTTTCTGAACATCCTCAGAAACGTCTTGGTGATGGGGGCTGGTGGGGCGTGCTTGGATCGTTGAAGAGAGAGGCCGGAGGAGATCGCTCAGCTCCGGTGAGGCGATCAGCGGCATGCCGGCAAGAAGAAGGCCTGCCAAGGCCAGCTTAATGGGAGTCATGGACCTCATCGCTTCAGCTGTGCTACCTGTTGCAACATTTGGTCGGACGTCTGGATGGACTTGGAGTTCACCTCGTAAGCACGCTGGGCCATGATCATATTGACCATCTCCTCAACGATATTGACGTTTGAGATTTCGAGATGGTTCTGGATGATCCCGCCAAATCCATTCTCGCGGGGAAGTCCTTGATCGGGCACCCCGCTGGCCATTGTTTCGGCAAAGAGATTGCCGCCCAGGCTGCGAAGGCCGGCTGGATTATTAAAGCGCGCCAGTTGGATGCGGAAATTCTGGCTGCCGTCGGCGGTTTGCACGCTGACCTCACCGGTTCCCGAGACGGAGACGCCCGTGAACCCGGCCTGCAAGGGTTCAAAGCCGCTGAGGACGGGAAGACCGTCGCTCGTGGTGATGCGACCGTCCGACGCCACCTTGAATGCCCCTGCCCGGGTATAGGCCGTTGAGCCATCGGGCAGTTGAACCTCGAAGAAGCCGTCGCCTTCGATGGCCAGGTCAAGCATCTCCCCCGTCTGCTTGAGTGTGCCCTGAGTAAAGACCTTGGCAGTGGAAACAACATCCGTCCCGTGCCCGATTTCGATACCGGTCGGGAGCACGTTGCCGTCACCTGTTTCCGCGCCGGCCTGGAGAGGTTGGTGGTAAAGCAGATCTTTGAACTCGATCTTGCTGCGTTTGAACCCCGTTGTATTGGCATTCGCGAGGTTATGCGAGATAATGTTGAGGTTGAGTTGCTGGGCTTCCATCCCGGAGGCGGCGCTATAGAGAGAGAGTTGCATCGGTATTTAAGTTGGGTGAGCGATCAAGTGGGGTTTCCGAGGGTCTGGATGGCTTTGCCTTGGAGTTCATCGATGGTCGTAATGAGCTTTTGGGCAGCCTCATAGGAACGAGAAATAGATATCAGATTGACCATCTCCCGGAGTGGTTCGACATTGGAGGTTTCGAGGTAGCCTTGCTGGATCAGGTTGTGTTCGACGGGTTGCACGCCCGCGCGGTTCCCGGGGTCGGAAAAGTGCTGGTTGCCGAGCTTGGTGAGGTTCGATGGATCAACGAACTCAAAGAGAGCGAGTTGCCCGGATTCGCGTCCATCCTGGCTGAGGGTGCCGTCGCGTGCGACCGCTATGGGTCCATCCTGCGGGGGCAGGGAGATGAGGCCACCATTCCCCAGAACGGGGAAGCCTTCTTTGGAAACCAAGGTTCCATCGGCGTTTAGGTGAAAAGAGCCGTCGCGGGTGTAGACGGTTTGTCCATCGGGTGTCTGGAGTCCAAAGAATCCATTTCCCTGAATGGCAAAGTCCATGGGGTTTCCCGTCGGACGTGATTCGCCAATGGCATAGTTGCGGGCGGATCTCGACCGGGGCATGGAAATCCCGGGAAGCGCAGCCGATCGGTGGGCGGCGGCTTTGGGCTCCACGCCTTCGATAGCGAAGGTCTGGCCTTTGAAGCCTGTGCTGGCTGATGCGGAAAGGTTGCCGGCCACGGATCCCTGCCAGTCCTCCAGGACACTCATGTAGGCGGCAGAGGTATAGAGTCCAAAATCCATGGACTTCATCAAAGCATGCCACGTGCCATAAGTTATATAGCGTTGGAGATCAGGAGCTTGATGAGGTCCGCCGTCAGCCAATGGCAGAAGGCCCCATCGGAGTGGGAAAAAACTGCATGTGCGGCGGAAAATCCGGCCTCTTCAGGAGCTTGGGGGTTCTGGCCTTTGAGGATGGATAGGATCAGCCTTGGAGTTCGAGGACGTGGCGTTCGCCGCACCCACACTCGATGGTAAGCCGCGAAACCGCAGGCCCCACGCGCTCAATGCGAATCTGAGCGGGCGGGTGCGTTCGTCCCGTGCTCCCATTTTCGTCGTGGCCTCCGTTTTCAGCCAACGTGAGGTGGCTTTCATCGCCTGGCAGGCGGGGAGGCCATGGGGCGGCGGTGTGCGATTTCAAGAATGCGCCCATGGGAACAAACGGTGTCTGCTCTGAGTGGGTGGGGTCGGATGCGAGTGGAGAAGACATAACGAATGCAATCTAAGGTTCTTGGGCCTCGGTAAAAGGCTCTTGCAGGCTCAGGCTCAAACTGACCCGCCGATGGATCGGGCTATCGGGCGGGGACCCCTCAAAGGGGCGGGTATCGGCATAGCCCGAGACACGGTCAAATTGATCGGCTGATACCGCATAATGACGCAAGCTGGCGCGGACGGCATCGGCTCGCTGCAGGCTCAGCGTCCACTGATCAATCCCGGGTAAAGCGACATCATCCATCGGGGCGGAGTGACCGGAAATCGTGATCTTGAACTGGTGCCGGGCGAGGATCCAGGA
This sequence comes from uncultured Puniceicoccaceae bacterium, assembly GCA_964403935.1. GTDB lineage: Bacteria > Verrucomicrobiota > Verrucomicrobiia > Opitutales > Oceanipulchritudinaceae > SLLG01. The sequence goes on from CAYOIB010000006.1 coordinate 8,254, forward strand.
GAGATTCTGGATGATGAGGTCGCCCCATTCGGTGAGTTTATGGGTGCCGGGATCGAAAAGCGCTTGGTGTGGGCGATCAAAGAGGACGAGTTGGAGTCCATCGGAGGTGACGTAAACATGGACGGGTCGCTCATCGTCCTCCGGGTCCAGATTGAGGATGCGATAGAAGTCTCGAATGAGCGAAGCAATCAGCTGGGGATCGACGCGGTCAAAGAATTTATCGAGCTCGAGTTCCGGATTGCTTCGGGCGGAGAGGTTGCCATCGCGGAGAAGGACGCCGGCGGCATCTTCCCTAAAGGGATTGGGTGGGTTACGGAAATACTCCTGTAGTTGTTCGAGAAACTCCTGTTCGGTTCCGAGAATCCAGAGTACCATGAACAACGCCATCATCGCAGTGATGAAGTCGGCGTAAGCTACCTTCCAAGCTCCTCCACGTTTGCTCATTGCTTCAGGAAACTTCCGGCCGGGGCGTGCCTAGCGGGGCAAATTTTTGAGAATATCCTCCAGTTCATCGACGCCGGGACGCAGGTGGGATTCCAAGCTGCGGCGGGCCATCTCGACAGCCATCACAGGGGCAAAGCCATTGGCAAATCCAGTGATGGCGGTGGCCATACACTCGAAATACTTCACCTCGGCGGCGTTATTTGTCTCGATGAGAGAGGCGAGGGGATTGATGAACCCGTAAGCGCCATACACCCCGAGAAAGGTTCCGGTGAGCGCGGCGGCTACCTTGTAGCCCACAACTTCCGGGCCTTCGGCGATCGAACCCATGGTCAGGATAATCCCCAGAACAGCCGCGCAGATGCCGATCCCCGGAAAGGAATCCCCCACAAGGTTGAGAATCCGCACGGGCTCCTGTCCCTCCTTATCAAAGACCCCGATTTCAACATCAAGCACGCCCCGGATCTGATCGGGTTTCACCTTCCCATCGATGATGGGACGAAAGGAGCTGCAGAAGAAGTCGACCCGTTCGGGGTTTGCGAGAAACTTGGGGTATTGCTGGATAATTGGACTCTTGGATGGCTCCATGACATGGTCTTCGATCGCGATAATGCCTTCGCGCCGAGCCAACATGAAAATCTGATAGAGCATTTTCATGAGGTCCATGTAATCTTCCTTTTTTGTCTTTCCGCCCCGGAACGCATCAAATGATTTTCGCCCGATAGCACGAAGGATGTGAGCGGGGCTGGCGATCACCAGGATGCCCAGACAGATTCCAAGGACGACGACAAATTCGGAAAGATGGAGGAGCACCAGCGGGTTGCCGCCCCCGAGGTAGAGTCCGCCAATGACAGACGCAATGACAATGAAGAAGCCTATGGTAAGTATCATGGGGAACCTCCTGATTCTTTGGAGTCCAGATTGCGAAGAAAGACGCGCAGGGAGAGGACTGCCTGAGTATGGATCTGACAGATCCGGGATTCGGTGAGGCCGAAAATTTCTGCGATTTCCGCGAGCCGCATTTCCTCATAGTAATACATGGCGATTACTTTCTTGGGTACCTGAGGCAGCGCTTGGATTGCATCGGCCAACAGTTCGATGGACTCCCGGTGTTCGAGTTGTTCGGATACGACATCCGCCGCAGGATCGGCAATTTTGTCGTGCCAGTTGTCGTCGCCTTCGTCCGACCCGCTGCGGACGGAGTCGAGCGGTATCCATGTGATGGGACGAAGTTCTTCCAAGAGCTTGCTGAAGGCCGCCGGTGTCAGCTTGAGTGCCTTTCTGAGCTCTTCGTCGGTGGGGGGGCGTTTGAGGCGTTGCTCAAGTTGGGCAAGAGTTTCCTCATAGTGGCGTGCTTTTCTGCGGACCGTCCGGGAGGCCCAATCGCGTCGGCGCAATTCATCCAGGATGGCACCCTGAACCCGTCGCCGAACGAGGCGTCCGAGCGAATCCTCATCTTTTCCGGGATAACGACGAATCGTTTCCATCATGGCCTCGATTCCGACACTGCGCAGGTCTCCAAATTCCACATTGGCTGGAAGGTAGGAGCGGTAGCGAATGACGACGTGATGAACGACGGGCAGGAGACGGTTGGCCAGCTCTGCCATCGAAGGCTGCTGAAGGGCATGAATCGCCGAATAAGCTTTTGGCGCGGAAGGTGCGGCCGGAATGGCTGGGGGAGCCGCATCGGAGGGCGGCACCGGCGCGGGATCTTCTTTGAAGGAAGGCATGCCTCGGGACCTCATGTTTCATCGGTGCCGGAGTCCGGCGCCTTACGTTGCTTTGCCTCGATCGCTTCGTGAAGGACGGAGTGGAGTATGCAGGACAGGCCTTTGCCTAGCAATGCGCCGATGAGTGCGGCGAAGGCGGCATCGCGCAGGACGATCGCGGACGAGGATCCAGCGAGTGCACCCGAGATGAAAGTGGGGAGAAAAGTGAGAAGGGCACCAAGAAGAATCAGCATCCGGGTCATGGGAGCGTCCTCTGAAGAAGGTGATTGATGACATCGTCGATAAAGTCCCCCGCGATATTTGGGCCGGTGCCGAGAAAAAGAATGGGGGGGTGACAGCTCTGTAGAGCAAAAGGCCAAAGCTTGCCCTGGGTCATGAGAAGATCGCCGTGACTGAAGATCAGGTGGGTTGGATCGAGGTCCTTCGCCTGTCGCAGGATCATCTTCAGGATATCGGCTTCGTAGGCGGCATTCAGAACCAGAATTCGTGTGTCGACTTCCATCGAGTCGAGGCGCCGCCGCAAGGCGAGGCTGTCCTTGTAATCGCGGATATCGCAGCCGGTTACATCAACGAGAAGCCGGTCCGTGGGCGCGTTCAAGGTGGCAAGCTCTTCGGGTGAGCGACAGCAGACCACGCCGAGTGCTTCGCAGAAGGCGTCGAGGCCATCCCCAAAATGGGGGCCGTCCATATCAATACGAACGACAGTGGATTGGCGGTTATGGACAAAGACTTCGCGGGTGAGCCACTTGCAGAGTGCGGTGGTTTTGCCTGAGCCGGATGTACCCAAAAAAGCGATACGCCGGAAATGCTGGGTGGAGGGATTGGCCCGATGGCTCTGAAGGATGGAATCCCGCAGGTGAGTAATAGCGTGTTCGATTGGCTTGCGGGCAAGGTCTTCCATTGTCTCCGAACCGAGGAGTGATTCGAGCAGTACGGCATCAAATCCGGCGCGGCCCAGGATGCGTTCAAGACGTCCTTCGGCACGAGCCGGAGGGGCTGCATCGGGCGGGGGCGGCGCAGATTTCGAAGACCTGTTATCTTCAGGCCGTTTGGTGGGAGGGAAGACGGGGCCGGGCGTTGCCGGGCGATCGGCTACCGTTGCCTGGATAGCGTCAGGGGCAGAAGGCACTTCGCTTGCCGGAGCGAGATCATCCGTCGCCAGGTCGGCTTCGGCCGGAGGTATCCATGCAATGACTTCAAGGCGTGGTGAGGACAGAAAGCGGGCCAGTCCGTTGCCCGCGACCTGCTTGACTGAGAGCACTTGTGCGGCTTCCCCCATCTTCTCTTTGATGACGTTCACGGCCTCTTCAGCGGAACCGACCACAAAGCGCATGCGCTGGCCGGGTGCGGGTTGTGATACAAGTGGGGTCATGTCAGGGCAGGTGCCGGTTTAGTGCTTGAGGAAGAAGCGGTTGTAGAAGGATTCTGAACTTGCGGGGCCGTGACCACGCCAAAATGCCGTATTTCTACATTAGAGGGGATCTCCTGATAGGAAAGGACAGTCATGCGCGGGAGTGAGGATTCAAAGAATCGCTTGAACGGGAGGCGCAACTCGGCGACGGTCAGGATAACGGGACTGAGGTTTGCCGTCACCATTTCCGCCATGAGGCGGTTCATTTCGCTCAAGGCGTGGTGAGCTGTCTGAGGATCCACTGAGAGTCCGATATCGAAGTGGGAGCGCTGAACACGTGCAGCCAGGTTTTGTTCGAGGCGGGGTTCGAGGGTTGCTGCATGGAGGATTCCATTCTCATCGGTACAATCCGAGACAAAATAGGGGGCCAACCTCTTCCGGGCCTGCTCGGAAAGATCGTCCGGATTCTTTGTGTGTGGGGCGAAGTCGGCGATGCATTCGAGGATGATGACGAGGTGCCGAATCGGAACCTGTTCGAGGAGCAGGTTTTGAAGGACGCGCTGAATCAGGCCGAGGTTGGCAACATCGGGAAGGAGTTCGGCAATGAGGGCAGGGTGGGTGGTCTTAACATGATCGATCTGAGCCTGCACATCCTGGCGGGAAAGGAGCGTGGCGCACTGCTGGCGGAGCACTTCCGAAAGGTGAGTGATGAGAACGGAAGCGGCATCGACAACGGTGAACCCATGAAGTTCAGCGAGTTTCCGATTGGCTTCATCGACCCAGATCGCATCCAGGTTGAAGACGGGTTCACGGGTTTTCTCGCCCCGTAGCTGGACGCTGGAGTCACTCACATTCATGGCGAGCCAGCGATTGGGATGAACGGTGCCGCTCGCGATTTCACGCCCCCGCAGAAGGAAGCGGTAGGAGGTGGGCTCGATCTCAAGATTATCCCGTACGGCAATGGCCGGCAGGACCATGCCCATTTCACGAGCGACGGCCTTGCGCAGTCCGGTGACCCGATCAAGCAAATCACCGCCGCGCCTGGTGCTGGCAAGGTCGAGAAGATTGTAGCCAAGCTCGATAGCGAGAGGTTCGACATCCGCCAACTTTTGGAGCTCTTCCCGGGAAAGCGGAGCGGGTGCGGATTCTTCGCCCGCTTGGGTGGTTGTTGTCGACGTGCCTTTGGCCAGACCTCCACTACCCGCCAATGGGGTCGCGACATCTTCCTCAAACTCATCAAGGAATTCAGCGAAGGGTACCGTCGCCCGCTTGGCCCGCACCACAAGCAAGCCGACCCCGCCGGCTGCGGCCCCGAGGCCGAGGAACGTCAGACTGGGCATGCCGGGCAGGACGGCGAAGAAAGCGAGCAGACCGCCGAGAATGCCGAGCGCACGCGGATAGAAAGCCATTTGGCGCGCCAGAGTTGAGCCGAGGTTCTGCGTGCCGGAGCTGCGGGTGACGAGCAAGCCCGCAGCCACGGAGACGATCAAGGCCGGTATCTGGGAAACCAGACCATCACCAATCGACAAGAGGCTGTAGAGGCGGGCGGCTTCGCCAAAATCCATGCCTTGCTGGAGTACGCCAATACCAAAGCCACCGATGACGTTGATTAGCGTGATCAGAAGGCCGGCCACCGCATCCCCGCGAACAAACTTGCTGGCACCATCCATCTTGCCGTAGAAATCGGCTTCTTGCTGGATCTTTCGGCGGCGGTGGGTGGCGGTTTTCTCGTCGATCAACCCGCCATTGAGCTCGGCGTCGATCGCCATCTGTTTCCCAGGCATGGCATCGAGGGTGAAGCGCGCGGCCACTTCAGAGATGCGTCCCGAGCCCTTGGTGATGACGACGAAATTAACGAGGACGAGAATAGCAAAGAGGACCGCACCCACTATGAAGTTTCCACCGACGACGAACTCCCCGAACGATTGAATGATCTGGCCGGCATCACCTTCTGTAAGGATCAGTCGGGTGGAGGCAATATTCAGGCTCAACCGATAGAGCGTTATGACGAGAAGCAGTGTCGGAAAGACCGAGAACTGCATCGGTTCGCGGACATAAATGATAACGAGGAGAATGAGGAGGGACCAGCCGATGTTGACGGCCAGGAGAAGGTCGAGCGCCGCCTTGGGCAGAGGCAGCACGAGCAGCATGATCACCGAGAACAAAGCCACCGCGAGGAAGTAGTCCCCGTTGCGGATCATGCTGATGAAACGATTGGAGGAAGAGGTGTTCATTGCGCGAAAGGCCGACGGTTTCGGTAGGTCTTATACACGTAGGCGAGAAGCGTGGCGGTCATTTGATACAGGTCGACCGGGATGGGCTGATTAACTTTGCCAAAACGATAGAGCATGCGGGCCACGGGCGGGTCTTCCACGACAGGGACTCCGGCTTCGGTAGCGATTTTTCGAATACGAAGGGCCACGAGATTGACACCCTTGGCGACCACCACCGGGGCGGGGTCGATACTGCGCCGGTAGCGAAGGGCCACGGCAAAGTGGGTGGGATTGGTCACGACGAAGTCAGCCTGCGGCACGTTGCGAAACATCTGCAGCTGCGCGGCCTGTCGAGACCTTTGTCGTTGGGCGGCCCGCACGATCGGGTCACCCTCCTGTTGCTTGCGCTCATCCTTCACTTCCTGGCTCGTCATCCTAAGGTCTTCGTGCGTCTTTTTTTTCTGATAGAGGTAGTTGATCGCGGCGATCAGACCAATCAGAACGGTGAGAATGATCAAGAGGAGGAGGGCCGTTTCGTGAATAAAGCTGCCAAGGCGCTCGATGGCGACGGGCGATGAGAAAAGCGGGTCACGCGCCACCCGGCGAACACCGAAACCGATGACGACAGCGATCCCGACAAGTTTGAGCAGCTCGATGCCAAAGCGGACAAAGGCGGAGGTAGAGTACTTTTGTTTGAAGCCCTTGATGGGGTCGATCTTCTCCCACTTCACTTCGATTGCTTTGGGGGAGAGGCGCCAGCCCGACTGGATGCCGCCAGCCAGAATCGCCGCGAAGGCACAACCCAGGGCAAGCGGAAGAACCAAAGGAGCAACAAAGGCGATCGCGTTGGGCACGGCACCAGCTGCGATTTCCGGAGAGAGGTCGACGCGGTGAATTGAGGCCAGGATTGTCGACATCAGGAGCGAAAGCTGTTGCCCGATCTCCGCCGTCATCAATGTCAGGATGAGCAAAATTGCCGCCAGGACGAAGGCCACCTGAATCTCCTGTGACTTTGCGAACTGACCGCGTGCGTGGGCCTCATCCACCCGCTTCTGCGTTGGCTCTTCGGTCTTGGATGACTTGTCAGGGGCATCGGACATGGCTCAAGGGAAGATCAGGGCGGGAGCGGAGGGGAGCATCCGCAGCATGCGCTCCGGCGTTTCTGTTACGGGTCCCATCAGGTAGCGGGCCATGAGGGCAACCGTTGCCGTCAGAAGGATGAAGCCTACAAGGATGCGAACCGGGAAGCTCAGCATAAACACATTGATGCTTGGAACAGCCCGGCCCAGAATGGAGAAGGAAAAGATAACGATGAAGTTTGCCGCAATGAAGGGAGCGGCGATCTGGGCACCAATGATGAAAATATTCGCTGTCTGCGAAACCAGGAAATGGACTGAAGACGCACCGGTGAAGGCACCGCCGGGAGGGGCAATCTGAAAGCTGCGAACGTAGGCGAGGAGAATATGATAATGACTCCCTGTGAGAAAGATGAGGAGGGTAACCATCTGGCTCAGCGGAAAGGTGATGATGCTCTCCTGCTGATTGGTGGATGGATTGAAGATGTTGCTCTGCATGAGCGACATTTCGGTGGAGATCAGCCCTCCGGCGGCACTGGCAATCTGGTAGACGATGGCCACCGAAAAGCCGAGCATGAGCCCGAGAATGACCTCGGTGCCGATCAATCCACCGAGAGCAAAGATATCCAGCCCAAGTTGTAACTCAGAGACGGCGGGAAGGGCCGTGAAGCCAAGAAACAAGGCCAAACTGATGCGCAACGAGAGGGGAACGGGCGAGAGCGCAAATGGAATCAGTGTGAGCATGGCTAAAGCCCTCACAAACGGGAGAGCCCATAGAAGCCAGGATTCAACTGGAAGGTTGGGTAGCACGGGGATTACGCTTGTGCGGGATGGGGCGCTGTCAGCGGACCATCTCCGGGATTCGCTGATATATCATAATAGTGAAGGTCATCATCGACTGGATGGACCAATAGGCGGTGATCAAAAACACAACAGAGGCCGCGATCAGCTTGGGGACGAAGGTGAGCGTTTGCTCCTGGATGCTGGTGACGGACTGAACGAGGCTGATGATAACGCCCACGAGAAGGATCGAGATCAGAAGCGGCAGGACCAGGGTCAGGGCCTGCGTGAAGGTTGTGCGCAGCAACTCAACAGCGAGCTCGATATTCATGGGTTAAAGCTTTGCACGAGCGAACGGATGACGAGGGCCCAGCCGTCCACGAGGACAAAGAGGAGGATCTTGAAAGGAAGGGACACGAGAACCGGCGGCATCATGAACATGCCCATGGCCATGAGGGACGAAGCAATGACAAAATCCACAACGAGAAATGGCAGAAAAATGAGAAAACCCATTTGAAAAGCAGTTCGTAGCTCGCTCAGAACGAATGACGGAATCACTACGGAAATGGGAAGATCTTCGACCGTGGTCGGGCCCGATTCAGACAGCTCAAGAAAGAACTCAAGATCGGAAGGACGCGTTTGCCGGAGCATAAACCCCTTGAGGACCCCCATGCTGATATCAAGGGCTTCTGAGGAAGTCATTTCCTCGGCGCGGTATGGGGTGATTGCATCTGTCTGAATGCGATCAATAACGGGCGACATCAGGAAAAAGGTGAGAAAAAGGCTGACACCGATAATCACCTGATTGGATGGGGTGGTCTGGAGCCCCATGGCGTTGCGGAGAAAGCTCAGAACAATGGTGATGCGCAAGAAGCTCGTCATCATCAGAACAATAGCAGGCCCGAGGGAAGCCACCGTCATGACGAAGAGGATCTGGATCAGGATGCTGAGATCAGCGTCCCCTTCTCCGCTGGAATAGTTGAGGGCGACGGACAGGCCTTCGTCATTTGCGGACAGCATTCCAGCAGGCAGGATCAAGAGAAGGATCCACCAGACGGGGAGCCTTGAGAGCCGTTGAATGCTGGAGTGAGCGAATTTCATGCCGGGGAATCTTTATCGAGCAGGCGTGAGAAGGCGGTCGGGTCTGCGGCGATACCTGTCGTTCCCTCAGCTTCTGGATTGGCGTGTGTTCCCAGCTTGCACATAAAGTCGATACGTCCTGGGGAGACGGCCAGAAGAACTCGTTCTTCGGCATAGGCCGCGACAACGACAAATTGCCGGGGGCCGACCATACAGCTTTCCTGTATGTGGAGGAGCTTGTTGCTGCCCCCCGTTCCGGGACCGCGTCGTTGCCAGAAGAGCCATATTGCAGGGATGGCAACGACTGCGAGGGCCAGAAACAGGAGCCAAGGCGAAGGGCCGGGCATTCCTCCGGCAGGGAGGGCGGGCTCTGCCTGTGCGAGCAGCCCGGCGAATGCAGAAATGCTCAATCCGTACATCATGTCATGCGAAGCTCGGTGATTTTAATGCCGAGATGATCTTCGATAACAATGACCTCTCCGAGGGCGATCAGCCGATCGTTAAGATAAAGGCCGACGGGTTCATTCGCTTCCTGATCGAGTTGTATGATTGCCCCGGTCCCAAGCTCCAGCACCTCTTTCATGCGGAGGTTGCAAGAGCCCAGCTGCACCGTGGCCTTTACCTTGACGTCGAGAATCGTCTGCAGCGAACGTTCATCAAATTCCTGTACCTGTGACATAATTACTGGGGTTGGTTGATCTTGGACCGGATTCGGACGGACCATTTTTCCTCACGGACGCCGGGCTCTCCGCTGTATAGCTCAAGGCTGGAAAGCAACACCTTGACATCTTGGATACCCGATTCGCCCTGGGGCAGGGGAATGACATCGCCCTCCTTGAGGGCCAGCCACTTTGCGATGGGTTCGGCAGCCGTTTCCCATACGGCGGTAACGGGGATCTCAATGCCGCCGTAGGCCTCACGCCACGCGAGCCGGTTCTCGCCATGGGAGAAATCCATTTCCCGGCGCCGCTTTTCCTGCTGGAAGCGAATGAGAGGCTCCATCATGTGAAGCGGAAACCCGATCTGCATCTGTTCGAGGCAGTCGCGGATCTCCACCTCGATCGCGAGAACGATAATGATGGAATCGTGAGGCGCTGTCTGGAGGAAGCGGCCACTCAGTTCATGGCCCACAATGGATGGTTCCAGCGTCTCATGGTATTCCCATTGAGCGCACCACTCTCCAAGAAGAATAGCCACGAGTTCATCGGTGAGGTCGGTCTCAATCTCGGTGAGGTATCGGTCGCTGTTCACGGCTTGGCCGCTGCCGCCAAGCATCTTTCCGGCAAGCGTCAAAGCGAGGCGGGGCGAAATATCAAGAATACAGATACCCGGTAAGGGATTGACCTTGAAGAGACAGACATGGGTCGGGTGCTGCATGCCGTCGGTAAATTGGCGGTAGGGCAGCGTTGCCAGCTTCGTCATCTTGATCCCGATCTCCGCCCGGAGAAACATGGAGAGGCGCGCTTCGAGGAAACGAATGAAATCCTCATGGAGGAGCCGGATCCGGCGCATCTCCATCTCGCTGAGGAAAATCGGCGTGCGGAAGTCATAGGGCTCGGTCCGAACTTTATCATTGAAGGTACCGCGTTCCCCATTGTTCCACAGGATGGCACTTCCCTGGCTGACGCCGCCGGCTTCGGCGAGCAGGCTGTCGATTTCATCCTGAGACAGTTGCCCCGCACTGAAGGGCTCCTCATCGGGGGAATCGTCATGGCCATTCTGGGAGTGCGTATCCATTATTGAACAACAAATTCCGTGAAATACAGTTCCTCTACGAGTGGCTGACCAAGGACGTCATTGATGGCTTCCCTCAGTGCATGGCGAAGGGCATTCCTGGCTCCGGCCTCCTCCAGTTCGGGCAGGGTGCGCGTTGCGAGGATTCCAAGAATGCCATCGAGAATAGCGGCCCGGTTTCGGGTCATGGCCGCTTCCAGACCCTGACGTGAACCCGCCGCCTGAAAGCTGATCTTCAGGTAGCGGGTCCCCATTGTTCCGGCAACATTCACGATGATGCCTTTGACCTCATAGACGTGGGCCGGTGGCTGTGCGAGCTGTCCGCTCAAGGCATCGGTGGGGTGCGTGACCTGAATGCCCGGCTCCCGCATTGCTTCCTTGATGCGCGGAATCAGGACGAACTCCGTGAGGGCGTAGGAGGCAAGCGGTATGAGGACGATCGCGAGGCCAATTCCAAGCCAGGGCGTGCGCGGTGGCCTGGTGAGGATGATTGGCATCTCGTCAGACGGTTCAGGTTCGACGGCCATGGTTAGGGTGGATCAAGGATTACCGCTTGAGGTTCACGATTTCCTGAAGCATTTCATCGGATACAGAGATCATTCTGGAGCCAGCCTGGAAAGCGCGCTGGGTCGTGATCATGTTGGAGAACTCTTCGGTGAGGTCGACATTGCTGCTCTCAAGGGAGCGCGCCTGGATGAAACCCACGCCATTCTCATTGGGACGATAGGCCTGGAGATCAGCTGATGCCGGTGTTTCGCCGAGGGACCATGTCAGGCTTCCGACCGGGCCTGAGTTTATGATACCTGAGTAAAGCCCATTGCCCGAGTTGGTCAGGGCGTCGGGATCGGTCACTTGCTGCAGGAGGATCTGCCCGCGGGTGTAGGCTGATCCGTCGTTGAGGAAGAGGTTCACATTTCCGCCGTCATCAATCGCCCAGGATTGAATTGCGAGGGGGACTTGGTTGGGGTCTGCCGTATTGGGGGTTGCCGCTGCCTCGAGACTGGAATCCCATTCTGCGGCTGCAGTCTTAAGTCCTACGGGAGGATTGGGGTGTTGCGGGTCCCATTCAGTTCCAGCAGTGACATTGGTGTATCCGGTGGAGGACAGTGGGTCTACTTCCACAAAGTCGCCATTATCGAGAACGATCTGGCCAGCGGCATTCAAGGGGCGCCCGGCAGAATCGACCTTGTAATAGCCGGTGGAGGACGCATCGTCGGCGACAGCACGGTCTCCATTGGCGAGGACGATGCGGCCGAGGCTATCGACGGGATTTCCGGTACCATCGAGACGAACCTGGGAAGCGAGGTCGACACGGATGCGGTCAACAGTTGATGGCGGGTTGTTGGTATCGCCCCCCGTCAGCCCGAGAAGGTAGAATCCGTTTTGATCCACCATGTAGCCTTCCTGGTTGAGCCGGAAGTTGCCATTTCGGGTGAGGTAAGAGCTGTCGTTGCCTGGATCATAAACGCGGAAGAAGCCATTGCCTCCAATTGCCAGGTCGGAGTTCACCCCGGTCTGGGAGATGGGCCCTTGAGTGAACAGCTTTTGCACGGAACCCAGCTGGACACCGGCACCCACCTGCATGGGAGGGGTGTTTGAACGGTCTCCGGATTGCGGAAGGGCGCTGCGAAGGGTATCGGAGAAGTTGTCCGAGTAGTTCGTGCGCTGGGCTTTGTAACCCATGGTGTTAACATTGGCGATGTTATGGCCGATGGTTTCCATTCCTTTGACGAAGGACTTCATTGCCGTAACGCCAGTACTGAGTGAGCCGATGAGTGCCATGGTAGTGATTTATGGTTATTCGTTTGGTGTATTCTGAGAGGTTTTGTCATCCACGGGGAAAACACTGTGGACCGATTTCGCGGGAATGTAGGCGTTCCCGACAAGGAAGGAGATTTCGGCGCCGTCCCGGCGAATGCCTTCGACGATGCCGTGGTGCTCTGTGCCGTCTTCGTCGGTGAACTCGACCTTCTTCCCGATGATCTGCTGAGCGGTGGTCCATTCATTTTGTGAATGAAGACGCGTGATCTGCTCATTCATTCGGCTCATCTCCTGAAGACTGCTGAACTGAGCCATCTGCGCGATGAAGTCGGTGTCCTCCATCGGATTCATGGGATCCTGTGTTGTAAGCTGGACGGTGAGCAGCTGGAGAAAGTCAAACATACCCAGTGTGGGCGCAGCTGTGTTTGTGGTCTGGGGCGCTTGCTGTTGCGTGGCGACCTGTGTGGCCGGGTCGGCTCCGACGTTTCCGTTGTAGGCACCTATATTCATTGAATACAGTGTTTAGCAGATGCCGGGCCAGCAGGAGGTTGAATCTTCTAAGGGATTGATAGTAAGTGGAATAAAAAGGAATCCGCCCGATGAGTCCGCGTGATGTGCCGTGCTATGGAAAAGAATGACCGGTCTCTTTTTTCCGCCTGCCATCGTCCGGAAACCCGGCGACAGAAGAGAAGGCTCGGGGGCGTCGCTGTGGAAAGGAATCAAGCCCAGGCGCGCAGGCCCTCAGGCACTGAAGTCGGGCTTGGTCCAGAGGCTGCGGGTGTTCGGCCCGGAGCGGTTTTTCTCTGGAAGCGAGGGCGGTTTCCGCGGTGGTCCGGATGATTCTGATGGAATTCAGATCCGGAATTTGGATGCTCTCGCGACCCTTGCTGCGTTGGGCTCTGCGAATTTGAGAATTGGGGCGCATCCAGTCGGGCACCTCGATCGGCAAAGCGCTGGGTGAGTTCCTCCCATCCTTGCTGGATGTTGAGTCGTGCTTGTTCGGAGCTGGTGCTGAAGGTCGCTTGAACCCGATCTTGCCGTATCTGGATCTGAACGCGGACGTTCTCTGTATCACTCAAGCGGATCTCGATGGAAATGCGTGATTGCCCATCAGATCTCATCCGGTCCCAGGCTTGGATAAGGGGCTGTGACCCCGGCGTGGGCGGCGATTTTGCTGTATGAGGGAGGGGCGTGGTGGGGGTTGCCTCCCGGGATTTGGATGCTGCCTGGAAACCGATGGCGTCGGCGGGCGCACGATTCCGAGGCTCCTTTCGGGCGGTGTCGGGATCGATAGCTGTTGGGCTTGCGGGGGTCGGATCCGTGCCAGTTGGAGACTGCTGGAGGGGGCTGTTCTGCGTTGTGGAGGGAACAGAAGATCCGGATGGTGAGAGGGAAGGCGTTGCCGCTGGCGCTTTGTCGTTCTGATTCGAAGGTCGTGAGTATGGCTGCTTAGGGGCATTGGTAGGGTCCGCCTCAGGCTGCCGGAGTGTCGTTTCTGAAGGGCCGGGTTGTTCTCCCTGGGATTTCAGGAGTTCTGCCGCAGGTGCTGTGGAAACCAAGGTATTTTGTTGTGGGGCGGACGTCTTGAAAGCAGGAGCTGGCGCTGGCTGGTATCGGTTGGAAGGGGGAAGTTCAATTGGAGTTTGGGTTGCCTTTAACAGAGTGGGTGCCAAATCGGCGGTATTCGGCTGAGGGAGGGGTGTTGATCGATGAGGCTGGGGCGGCGGGGTTGGCGTTGAGAATTCAGACTGTGTTGCTTTGGGTGTCGGCAGAGGAGCGGCTTGGGCAGGTATGGTGGCGACGGGTGGGGGCCGCAGTGAGATCCCCGGTGATGGAGAGGTCGCGTTGGCAATGCCGGCATCCACTTGGCGGGGGGTGGTGCTATTCACGCCCGCCTTGGCACTCAAGGAGGCGGGTGTTTCACGAGACTTCGGGGCGGCCTCGGGACCGGCAGAGCCGGAAGGAGGAAATTCGAGTGAAGAAGGAGTGGCTTTGGAGGCAGATGTTAGTGGTGCGGTTGTTTCCGTGACCTCTGGAATTATCACTGTCGACCGCTCCACGAAAACAGCTGGCTGCCGGTGGGGTTCGGGAGAAGGACTTGTATTGGATTTTGAGACTGTATTTTTGGCGCGGGGTGAGTTGGAGGCGGCGACCTTGACGAGATCGGAGGCTTCAGGCCCTGTGGGTGCTTGATCTCTGCGGGCGGCGGGTGAGGCAGCTGCAGAGAGCGAAGCCTGAACCTGGTGGATTGTCTTTCCGTATGGGATTGAGGAGGCTTTGTCCTCATGGGAAATCCTTACGAACGCCGTAGGATTTTCCTCCCTGGGTCCTTGAGTTTCAGTCGTATCTGCGGCAAGGGCGGGTCTTGCCTGAATAGGTTCTGCATTCTCAGGATTGGTAGAGGAAACGATAGGTGGAGAGGCGAACGAACGGGTTGGAAGCGGGCTGGGGGTGATCGAAACAGCAGAGGTGACCCGCGAACCGGAAGCTGGGATGGGTGTTGTTGAAGGAAGACCGCTTTCTCTCCCGGAGGATTCCGGAGTGGGTGCCCGCGTCTTGGTGGTGGTACCCTGAGAAGTGAGAGTGACCGCGGTGGATGGCATTCCCGCTGGTTCAGTTATGAAGGAAACGGGTGCGGCTTTGATCGCAGGGGCGCGGTGGTGGAGGGTTCCTGTTCTTGCGGGTTCAGACTCGGTGGGGGCTTGGGTGGTGGAGGGTGGTTTTGGTGGTGTTGTGAGTGCGGCAGCGGTGGATAAATGAAATGGGGTGGCTTGCTTTGTTTTTGTGAGAGGCTGATTTCCTGAAAGTGAAATCGCGGGATCGTTATTATCCGATTCGCCGGGGGGCAGTGCCTTCACCCGCCTCCGGAAGGCGGTGCTATCCGAGACCGCGAACTGGAATTGAGCCCCACGGTGGGTAAGGGGTCCGCTGGTGGCTGTGACATTGGACGCAGGCCATTCCTGTCGAGCCTCGTCAGGAAGTGAGGCCGTTTCATTCGGCACATGTTCGGGTAGATACCTGTTGTTCTTGGAATTCGTTTGGGTATCGGACAGGAGCCAGGCGTCGAATGCCGCCGGAGCATCCTCACAAGGCGGCTTTGGGTCTGCTTGCGGGTAAGTGTTTGCTGGAATCTGAAGATGCGTTCCTGTTGAGGAAACTGTCTCTCCGGAAGTGGAACCCGTTGCACTGGACGGGAGGGTCATCACGGTGTCGTTTCAACAACGAGGGTGCGCAAGCGTGTGGTCAGAACAGCGGCGCGACGGGCATCCTCACCTCCCAGACGCGTCATCTCCTCAAGGATGCCCCCGGCATTTTCCTGAGGGAGCTGAGAAAGGATTTTCACGGAGAGCGATTCGTCGATTTCCCGGAAGATGAGGGCGACGGCACCTGGTGCCATTTCTGTGTAGATTCTGGCGAGTGAGCGGATGTTTCTGCGTTCGTTTTCCGCGAAGCGGGTGAAGATGCTTTCGATACCGGCGAGCTGTTCCTCGAGTTCGCTACGGAGTCGATCCAGGTCTTCTCGCTCAGAACCAATGCGGGCGCGGACGAGATCGAGACGTTCGGCTTCGCGTCTCAGCTTGAGTTCTTTCTCTTCAAACTCCCGGGCGAGATCCTGCAGGCGGGATGCACGGAGAACCCAGGCTTGCTTGGACCCGGTGCCCGAGGCTTCTATTGCTGATTGGATTGGAGGGGGTTGAGGCAGCCAGGCATCACGACGGAGGTAGAGGACAACAGCGGTGCTTGCGAGGCTGGTGAGAAAACCAATGATGAGAATAAGGAGAATGGATTTTCGGGAATTCACAGGCACCTCCTCCCCGCGCGCACGAGACAACTGTTATGGAAGTCCGTGGCTTCCCGCTCCTCTTCGCGGTGCATTTCCAGGGTGTGGGCTTCGCGCGCCTTTTCATACAGACGCTCAATCACTTTTGCATCTTGACGGCATTTCAGCAATTTCTGGTAGGCGGCCTGTTCCTCGGTGGTCGCGGTCCGAAGAGCGATCCGAAGTTGTTGCAGTTGCTTCTCCAATTCCTGCACATACCGGAAGGTTCCAGCGGCCAGCTCGGGTTTCAAGCCATGTTGCCGGGCACCTTCAGCTTGGGCTTGGAGCGTGTTTGAAAGGCGCTGATCGGCCTCTGTGACGTTGACCGCCGCCTGTTTTCGCTTCTCGGTCGCGATCCGAAACTGCTCTTGGGCGAGATCCAGCTTGTGCTCACGCAATCGGCCCAGACTGGCCAGGTTAAAGGAAAAGCGTTTCATGCGAGGGCTTCCTTGAGTCGTGCGAAGGTTTCAGCGCGCTCGGACCGTTCCTCCAGCGCCTGGCGAAGAAACTCCACCAGACGTTCGTGAACCTGAATGGCCCGATCCAGCTTCGGATTGCTGCTGGGGGTGTAGGCACCGATATTGATAAGGTCTTCGTGCCGACGGTAGATAGCCAAGGCGTCGCGCGCGCTCGAGATCAGATGGAGTTCTTCCGTGGTGCAAACCTCCCGCACCAGACGGCTGACGCTGTCGAGGACATCCATGGCAGGAAAGCGATTTGCATTGGCGAGAGCACGGCTGAGGATAACGTGCCCGTCGAGAATGCCACGGACGGCATCGGAGACGGGTTCATTCATGTCGTCGCCTTCAACGAGAACAGTATAGAGCGCGGTGATGGAGCCCTCGGGCCCGCAGCCCGTGCGCTCGAGGAGTCGCGGCAAGAGCGCGAAGACAGAAGGCGGATAACCGCG
Source organism: uncultured Puniceicoccaceae bacterium (assembly GCA_964403935.1). Taxonomy (GTDB): domain Bacteria; phylum Verrucomicrobiota; class Verrucomicrobiia; order Opitutales; family Oceanipulchritudinaceae; genus SLLG01. The sequence goes on from CAYOIB010000006.1 coordinate 25,150, forward strand.
GGATGCCGGAGGTTCGCCCACGGAGAGGCCCACTTCGCGCTGGGCCATGGCAAAGCGAGTGACAGAGTCCATCATGAAGAGGACGTTCTTGCCTTGATCGCGAAAGGTTTCGGCGATGGCGGTGGCGAGGAAGGCGGCGCGGATACGGACAAGGGCGGGTTGATCGGATGTGGCCACCACGATAACCGAGCGGGCCAGCCCCTCGGACCCGAAGTCCTTTTCGATCAATTCACGAAGCTCCCGGCCGCGCTCTCCGATGAGCGCGACAACATTGATATCGGCTTCGCTATAACGTGCAATCATCCCCAGGAGGGTGGTCTTGCCGACGCCACTGCCGGCAAAGAGCCCGATGCGCTGACCCCGCCCCATGGGCGTAAAGGCGTCGATTGCGCGCACCCCTGTGTGGAAAGGGCTTGTGATGCGTTGACGCCGCATCGGATGAGGCGGAGAACGATGGAGAGGAAGATCCCTTGTTTCGATGCTATCCAGAAGGTCATCAAGGGGTCGCCCAAACCCATCCAACACCCGCCCGCGCAAGTTGTTGCCACAGGGCACGCGCGACCAGTGTGGCGCGGGCACGACCCGGCATCCCGGATGGATGCCCTGCACGTCCTCAAGAGGCATTAGAACAATGCGGTGGTTGTTGAATCCGACGACTTCAGCATGGCAGGGCTGGGCCCGACCTGCTGGATAAAGCGCACAAACGTCGCCGACCGCTGCCGCCGGGCCATCGGCTTCGATCACCAGCCCGCGCAGTTCGGAAACCCGACCTTCCATCGTTACCACCGGGTCAGCCTGAATCCGGTGGTCGAGATCGGCGATAATGCTGCTGATGCGATCGCTGTGCATGGGGGTCAGTTGAGGGAGGTGCGGAGGTTATCCAACTTGGTTTCGAGGCGTGCATCGGTGACGCCAAAGCGCCCATGAACGACGCAATCGCCCCGATGCAAAGAGGTGTCGGGTTGAAGGCGAAGGCTGGGAAAACGCGTGGCCCAGTCCTGGACCAGATGGGTAACGAGTTTGGCATCCTCGGGATGGAGGTGCACAACGAGGCTGGACTCTTCGCGCGGGTATTCGCCGAGGATCGCAGTCACCGTTTGCTCAATGGCTGTAGCGTCGGGCTCGTAAGTGGCAACAATGCGCCGCACGCCTTTGAGGACGAGGTCGAGGAGGGCTGGCCGCATTTGGGCAGCGAGTGTGTTTTCCTGCACACTCAAAGCTTCAAGGATGCGTTGAAGGTCTTCGCGCCAGCGTTGGGCTTCGCCTTCGGCCTGTTTACGGGCGCTTTGAGCAGCCTCTTCAAAACCCTCGCGATAGCCGGCGTCGCGTGCGCCTTCAGTCTTCGCTTGAATGTCAGCCGGATTCTCGAGGGCAAAGCGCGAGAGGCCCACGACCTGGATCACAGGGTGCGGAAGTTCAATCGTGTGAGGGGCTTCAGACATAGTCCTGCGCCTCCGACTCGATCGCGATCTCGCCCTCTTCTTCCAGGCGACGAACCGTTGCGATTATATTCTCCTGGGCAATCTCCACATCGCGCAGGCGGACAGCACCCATAAACTCGATCTCTTCCCGCAAGGCTTCGGAAGCCCGCTTGGACATGGCGGAGAGAACCTTCTCGCGGAGTGCCTGGCTCACGGGTTTGAGAGCCAGAGAAAGGGTAGCGGAATCGATTTCGCGGAGGATGCGCTGGAGGTCGACGACCGACAAGCGGGCAAGATCGTCAAAAGAGAACATACGTTTGCGAACGCTGGCACCGAGGGCGGCGTTCTGCTCGTCGATGCGTTCGAGAAGGGTCTTACTGATGGAGCGGTCCAGCAGATTGAGTGTTTCGGCGAGGTGGGCAGGTCCCCCGGATTTTTGCATTGGCTGAGTTGTCTTCTTGTCGAGATGACGCTCCAGACGGCGGACGACGGTATTGATTGAGTTCGCGGAGGTCGACTCGATGACCCCCATGCGGAGGGTGACTTCGGCACGGATATCCGGGTTCAGCAGATTGATGAGTTCGGCTGCTTTCCGGGGATTCAGGTAACTCAAAAGGAAGGCGATGGTCTGTGGTTGCTCCGACTTGATGAGGTTGTGGATCTGCCGGGATTCCATCTCGCCAATCTCCTTGATGACGTCGGTCGAGGTCCTGGCGGGAACCAGTTTTGAGACAAAGCGCTCCGCTTGATAAGGGCCTTTCAGACGCTCGATGGTCTCGCGGGTATAATCGTAGCCTCCGGATATAGCGATGACGCTGTCTCCAATGATTTGGGAGAAATCCTCAATTGCCTTTTGTTGGACCTCGTCATCGATGAGTTCGAGGGTGGCCATCACGGTGGCGATCTGCTCGATCTCGTAATCTTCGAAGGACTCCAGAACCTTGGCTGCGGATTCTGACCCGATGACGACCAACAGGACAGCCAGCTTGTGCACCCGGGAGGCGTTGTTGTATTCGTCGAGAGTCATCGCAGGCTTCAGGGATTATTCCGCCGCTGGACGGCCCAGTTGCGGAGGGCGGAGCCCACATTCTCCGGCTTCTGTCGAATGAGTTCGTTCAGAACCTCGGGTGAAACCGTCAGGTGCTTTTCGTCGAGGGAGGCTTGTTCATGTTGCCCATTATTCCCGATGTGAATGGGATCCACCCGACTCCGCCGCAGCAGGTGGAGGAGGAAGAGAAAGAAGAGGAGGGCTAAGCCAACCGGCGAGAATTCCCGGGCAAAGCCGAGCAGGATCGTCCAGTCAAATCCTGCAGCGGGAAGTGGCAGGGTGCCCACACCGTGAAGGGGGAAGGGGACCTCTTCAATGGACACCATTCGTCGCATGGCCTCCGGGTCCGTGATGCCCAGGGTCAAGCCGACCATGGTGCGCAAGCGCTCAAGTTCTTCGAGGCTCCTGGGTGGAATCGCTGGCTCATCCGGATGTGCCGGCGTCCTTTGAGCAATGAAGACAGCGGCGGTTACGCTTCTCAGTTCACCGGCGTGGCGGACTGTATTGATAAGTGATCGGCTGATCTCATATTCTTGAGAGCGGGTCCGTTGTGAGCGGTCAGCGGCACTCCCGGGGTTGTCCTGTGGGTCGTTGCTGGTTGCCAGCTCGACATTTCCAGCGCTGCCGGAGAAATTGCGGGGCCGGGATTCACGGGTGGAATTGACCTCCTCGGTGGAGCTTTGCGAACGGACGACTTGGCCGTCGGGATCAAACCGCTCTTCGGTGATTGTTTGAGCTTCGTAGTCGATGTCGGCTGAGACCCGCACAACCGTTTGATTTGAGCCAAGGACGGTCGCCAAAAGGCTCTCAACCTTTTCGGTGAGGTAGCGTTCCACTTTCTGACGGTGCTGGACGCTGGCGACGGCACCGGAAGCTCCCTGATCTTCCTGAATCTGGTCGGAGAGGACGCGCCCGTGATTGTCGATCACGGCGACGTTTACTGCCTGAAGACCTTCGACTGAATTTGCGACAAGCGAGCGGATCGAGTGGACTGCCTGGTTATCGAGGCCCCTGCCATTGAGTTCGACCAGAACCGAGGCTGTGGGCACTGCCTGCGGATTGATAACCAAGAGACGATTCTCAGGCATTACGACCATAACGCGGGCCGAGCGAACCCCATTAAGCTGTGAAATGGAGCGGGCCAGCTCGCCCTGGATCGCACGAATGTAGTTTGTGCGCTGAACGAAGTCGCTCACTCCAAAGGAACTGCGGTCAAAGATCTCGTAACCAATGCTGTCGCCTGCGGGAAGCCCTTTGCTGACAAGGTCCATGCGGATGCGATGCACTTGATTCCCGGGGACATGGATGCTGCTTCCATTGCCCCGGATTTCGTAGGAAACACCCTGGCTTTCGAGCGCCTCGACCACCGCCGAGGCATCCTGCGGCGAGAGATTTCCATAGAGCAGCCGAAGCTGCGGGCGATTGGACCAGACGACCAGCCCTATGACCACTCCGATGATAGCGAGCGTGGCGACCATCAGCGTGATCTTCTGGTTCAGGCCAATCTGCTTCCAGATGAGGTGAAGGTTTTCGAGGGCTTGACGCATCCGATAGGTGTAGGGCGATCAGTGAAAATGAGAGGCATTTAGAAGCCGTAAATCCTAGATCTGCATTCGCATGAGCTCTTGGTAACCTTCCATCATCTTGTTGCGGAACTCGACCATAAGGCTGAAGGCGGTGCCGGCTTCCTGGAGGGCGATGGTCACTTCATGGAGATTAACGCTGTCTCCGCGCAGGAGTTTGCCGCGAAGGTCATCGCCAGCCTTCAGCTTTGAATCGACGGCCTGAATAAACTCTGTCGCCAATCCCGGTTCGTTGTCGCGGGATGCTTTGCCGATCTCAGTCGGGGCAAAGCTGCTGCTGTTGCCTGTGCGGGCAGTTTCGATCGCGTTTTGCCACTTGGAGGGATCGGCGGGAATTGCCGGGCTGGTGCGCGCGACTTGAGCGGGGTTTACGGACTGGGTAAGCAGGCTGGAGATAGGGTCCATGATGTTTCAGGGCGAGGGTTAGCGTCCGATTTCGAGAGCTTTTTGAGCCATTTGGCGTGAAGTTTTCACGACAGACAAGTTGGCCTCATAGGCGCGGGAGGCTTTGATCATATCGACCATCTCGAAGGTTAGATTGACGTTGGGCATTTGAACATAGCCGTCGGCACCTGCGTGGGGATGACTGGGCTGATACATCCGGGGGCCGGGCCGTGTATCCTGCACGATCTCGCCAACTTGAACGCCAACTGGCCGGTTCTCTTCGAGGAGGGCCTCAAAGTTCACAATCTGGCGTTGGTAGGGCGTGCCTTTTTCGGTCTGGGTGGTTTGAGCATTGGCGATGTTCTGGGCGACAATCTCAAGTTGCTGCTGGTAGGCATTGAGGGCGGAGCTCGTCGACTGGATGGAGGGAAGAAGATTCATGTTCATGAGCTGTCGTCTCGATCAGAGGTTATTACTGGCGTCCAGTGATCGCTAGCTTCAGGTGTCGGAGGGAACCGCTCGTAAACTGCGTGAGTGTTTCAAATTGAAGACTGTTGCGGTTCAGTTCGAGGAGTTCCTTGTCGAGCTGGATGGTATTGCCCGACGGGTTTTTGGGGCTGCCCGGCTCTTCGATAATGGATGGGGTCAACTTTCGGATGCCCGCGACATCACCTGCTTTGATGAGCTGGTTCAGATTCTTCTGGAACTCGGGCCCGATATCCTGCCGGAGGTAGCCGGGGGTCTCGACGTTGGCAATGTTGTTCGAGATAACTGCATGGCGCAACGCGGTTGCGTCGAGCATTTGTTTAACCGCGACGTAATTGGTTCCTGCGAAGATTCCTTCTACCATGCCCTCAATAGAAGCAGCACTCGTGCCGAATGAATTCGATAAGGCGTAAGTGCCTTTTCTTCATGATGATATAACTCATTCGCTGAAAGCGATGCCTCCGGTGATTCCCGCTTCAGGCAGAATTTTCCGCTCGTTGGGAAAAGCCTGCAAACGGGTGGGGCTCAGGCGGACGCTTTGACGACTGTGGAACGATTGCTCGATCCGGCGACCAGGCTGAGGGGGTCGAGGATGAGAGCGATCGATCCATCTCCGAGGATGGCTCCGCCGAGAAGTCCGGGGAGGTCCTTTGTAATGGGGCCCAGCGATTTGATGACCACCTCTTGCTTCGAGATCAGTTCATCGACGACGAGCCCGTAGGTGCGGTTGAAGGCGTCAATGATGACGACGATTCCGTCGGAAGCCCTTGTAATGGATGAATGGATACTGAAGAGGCGATGGAGGTAGTGGAGAGGGATGATCTCATCACGCAGGGTCAGCGTTTCACCTTTGCCGTGAATGCATTTGATGTCCCTTTCCTCGGGCTGAATCGCGACACGGACGGAAGTGGCGGGCAGGATGTAGATGTCGTTGGCCACTTTGATGACGAGGCCGTCGATAATCGCCAGGGTCAGTGGCACCTTGATGGTGAAGACGGAGCCGTGCCCTTCGGTCGATTCGATGTCGATCGAACCGCGGAGTGCTTCAATATTTCGTCGGACCACATCCATTCCGACGCCGCGACCCGATATGCCAGAGACCTCTTCGGCGGTTGTAAAGCCTGGCTCAAAGATGAGGCGATGGGTTTCGGGATCGGTTAAATTCTGGTGGGGTTGGATCAGTTTTCGGGAAAGCGCTTTCTTTCGTATCTGTTCCGTGTTGAGGCCCCGGCCGTCGTCGGCCAGCTGTAGTGTTATAAAGCCGCCTTGGTGGTAGGCACTGAGCGAGATGGTTCCCCGTTCGGACTTCCCTGCGGCGATGCGTTCGGCCGGTGATTCGATGCCGTGATCGACGGCGTTGCGGAGCATGTGTACCAGCGGGTCGGAAATGACTTCGACCATTGTTCGATCCAGCTCCGTTTCTTCGCCATGGAGCACGAGATCGACCTGTTTGGAGAGCCCGCGACCGAGCTCCCGGGCAAGACGCTCCATCTTGCGGAAGGTTGGACGGATGGGAACCATGCGAATGGACATGGCACTGTCCTGAATCCCGCGTACGATACGGCGCAATTGGTTTAAATGCTTCTGGAGGGCGCTGTCTTCCGGGGTCTCGCCGATGGCGGTAATCAGTTGGGCTTCGAGAATAACGAGTTCGCCGACGGCGTCGACCAAGGTATCCAGCTTGTCTGTGCGCACCCGGATTGTCGGCTCGGCGAAGCCCCCAAGAGCATTCGCCATTGCCGTGCCGACATCGCCGCCCTGGTTGACCTCGGCGGTTGGCGTTGCCGGAATTTGGAGCCGGGCAGGGGCCGACCCCGACGGCGTTTCTACGCTTGGTGCCTGTGTCGGCACCTTCGTGCGGTCCAGAGCACAGGCTTTGACAGCCTCAATGATAGAGGCCACGGAGATAATCTCGGTGGGCTGACGATCTTCGGCCAGGCCCATTTGCATCTGCTTGAGGAAGCCGGCGAGGCGGTCGCGGGCCTGCAGAAGCAGTGAGATAATGTCACTCTCAAGGGTGAGGCGACCTTCGCGGGCTAGATCGAGAAGAGATTCAACCTGGTGGGAGAGCGCATTGATCGGGTCGAGTTGAAGGAAGCCCGAGACACCCTTGATGGTGTGAAAGGAGCGAAAGAGCGAATGTATGGACGGGGTGTCTCCGGGAGCGTGCTCCAGCTTGAGAAGGGCCTCTTCAATCTGATCGAGGTGCTCGGCTGCTTCGTTGACGAATTCCTCCAGAAGCTCGCGGTTTTCATCGAGATCCAGGACGAGAAGCTGATCGGCTGAGCTGCTGTCTGTGGGGATCGATGTTTCCTGTGGTGTGGGCGTTCGGTCGGGTGTTGAAAGCGGGGCTTCCGGAAGGGGCTCTCCAAGGGCAAAGGCCTTGATTGCCGTGATGAGTTCGTCCGTCCAATAGCCGTCACCTTCGAAGAGGCTTTCGATTCGATCCCTTAGCTGCGTTCCGGTGGTCGTGTGCGCATGCCCTTCGGGAAGGGTCTCGGTGAATTCGCCCAGCAGGCTGTAAACGGGCAGGAGTGCTTCATCGCCACCGGCCTTGGCATGGGCGATCTCCTCACCAATCTGGCGGAGGGTCTCTTGTGCGGATGACGGAAGCATCAAGAGGCTGCTTTTATTTAGTGGGCTGGAACGCTCTCTGCGGCGTCGACAGAATCGTGGAATTCCCAGCCGGCAGTCTCTTCAAAGCCCTTACCCTGATTCTTGATGCTTTCGTTACCGACGAGCGAATGCTGCAGGGAGAGGTCGCGGCAGGATTGCATGATGACCAGGACCTGCTTGATGACACCAACTTCAAGGCGCTGGACGTCCTTCAGGTCGACGATTACTTGTGAGACTCCGGAATCAACCGCTTCTCCGAGCTTGCGGGAAAGGTTGGTGGAAATCTCGGAGAGATCGATGGCGGTCGGCTTCTCAGGAAAGCGTATGACTGCGTGTTTTTCGCCCTGGTTGTAATAACGCGGAGCCATGTCGAGGTTCATGGTCCGGGCAATCTTTGCCTCAAGCTCATCCATTTCGAGGGGCTTTGTGACGATGGCCGAGAATCCTGCCTGTTGGGCCCGATTGAATCGGCTGAGGTCGGTTTTCACCACCATCCCGACAACGGGGACGCTCTTGGTGCGACGGTTGCTGCGAATAACCTGGAAGAGTTCAAATGAGGTTTCGTCCGGCAGGCTCAGGCTGACAAGAAAGAGGTCCACCTTGTTGTTTTGAGCGTAATCGATGGCGGACCAGGTATTGTTGGATTCATGGATGACCCAGGGCGTCTCGCTGAGGCCATCGCGGATCTGCTGCACGATAGCCGGTTTGTCTTCCACCAAGAGGATCTGGACCTCATCCAGAATGGTCCGTCGGGCGGCGACTTCTTCAGTCGCCAGGCGCAGATCGATGACACGCCCCACTTTTTCAATCAGAACATCCTCCTTAAACGGCTTCACGATATAATCGCGCACGCCGATTTTGGCGATTTTCAGGACACTATCGCGCCCGCCTTCGGCGGTCAGCATGATGATGGGAATGGATTTCAGCTCCGGGTTCGACTTGATCTTGGTCAGCATTTCGACGCCATCCATGACGGGCATTGTCACGTCTAAAAGGATGAGGTCGGGAATCTCCTTCGCGGCGATGGCGAGTCCCTCAACGCCATTTGAGGCTTCGAGAATGGTGAGGTCGTATTGTTTGAACGCTTTGCGGACGATAATCCTGACGGTCTTTGAGTCGTCTACCGTGAGAAGTTTCATAGAGATTGATTCCTGAATTAAAAGCGGTGGGGAAGAGCGGTGCCTTATTCCCCGGGCTTCATGAGGATGTCGTAGGCGAGATCGTCTTCGCCACACTTAAAGTAAAAGACCTGGCGTTCGGCGGAGCGGACGGGCTCGACGACGAAATTACTGCCGCGAAGAATGGAAGGAATGGTGAGGCGGCAGGCATAGCCTTCTTGGTCCAGCTGATTCTTGAACTGGCCCACGACCATGTTGCTGATCTCCCCAATGACATCGTTGACCATGTCCTCGCTCTCCACCTCTTGCTCGGTCATTCCCAACATTCTCGAAGCGAGGCGGGTGGCGAAGTGATAGGTCATGTATAAATAGACCATTCCCGTGATTCGCCCGACAAAGCCGACGTTGCCCACGACCAGGCTCTCGCCGCGAGCGGTCACCGGTATGTAATCCACCGGCACGCCATTGCAGTCCATCGAAGAGGTTCCGCACAAGTCGACCTTGAGGTCGAGCATGGTGTGAAACACACTCGAGACCGAGTTTGAGACCATCCGTTCGAATTGGGCCGTATCAATGGGAAGCGTTGAGATCATGGTTGGTGATAAATGCCGTTCCGAGGCCGATCTGCGGCTCGCAGCGGGAATTAGGAGAGGGGTTCGCCAAAAAGAGTCTCCGCCATGCGCGCCGCGACCACGGCATCGGGATAATTCGGATCGGCCAGAAGAGCTTTTCCGCGCGCGATGGCTTCGGGTCTGATTTCCGGTAAGCCCTCGAGTCGCTCGACCCAAGACGATGGGGGGGCGGCTGTGGACTGAGCGGGTTTGTCTGTCGAGGATGGTGTAGCGGATTCGCTCACGGTTGCTTTCGGCTTGAGGGCCGGGAGCGAAGGGCGGTGCAGTGGGTTGTTGAAATGGATTTCTGTCATGGTGTAGGTACCTGTAGCTACGGCAGTCAAAGCGCTTGCTTTAGCTCATTAATCCATGAAAGGCCCATCATTTGCCTTTTGAAACTAGGGTCAATCACTTATGCCCGGAGCTTCTGAAATTCTTTTCCAAGCCCTTGGAGGCCGGTCCTCAGGCGGCGGATTCAGTTATGAGGGGCTGCAGGGGCGAGGGCATTTAGAAGGGCTCGGCCTTCATAAGGGTAGTTTATGGCCCGGGGGCCAGAGGTGACGTCCGCGCGGGAGTCAGCTTTGCCGTCGGTGTGGAGCAGGACGATGGGCAGGCAGTTTTCGTCACGGTGGAGGCGCACCTCATAGACCAGATCGAAGTCGAGGGCGTCCGGGTGATCCGCCTGAAGGATGAGGGCATGGAACTCCTCTCCTTTGCGGAGGCGATGAATGGCGTCGGCTGGAGAGTCAGCAAACATGCATTCCAAGTGTTCTGCGCTAAGAAGTTCGCGGCACCAGTTGGTGAGTTTCGGGTCGATGCTGACGACAAGCACGGGCTGAGGGAGAGGGGACGGCGCTGGGGAACCGCTCTCTTGACTGGGTCGTTTTTCAGGTTCCTGGGAGGGAAGCGCCCGTCCATTGGGAAAGGCGACGGATTGGGGCGCAGGTTTCCCTTCGAGCGCGGGCGTTCTTTCCTGACCGGGGCATCCGAAGCATCGGCAATCCATCGAGAACTCAAAAACAGAACTTCCATCTTCGCGGTGACGGTACCCGAGTTGTCCTCCAAGTGCCTGAGCGAGGCGCAGAGCGATATTGATGTGAAAATCGGTCTCGGGTTTGGGTGCTTGGCGCGCGGTGGAATTGGAAACTGTCCGCAGGTCCAGTTGGCGCGCTCCGGCAACAATCATCTGGATGGACACCTGTCGAAGCTGCCCTCGGGGCCTTGATGGGTCCCCTTTTGTTTTTTTTGGGGTGGATGCCGCATCAGCGGGTTCCGAATGCTCGAGAAAGACACTTATGCGGGGGCTCTCCAGGTGATCGCGGGCGTAGGCCAAAACGGTGTTGAGGATCCATTGAACGTGCGCGGGATCAAAGAGAGCGACCAAGGGGTGGGGAAATCTTCTGGTGAAGAAGAGGTCTATCTGGCCATCCGTTTCCCGCACCTGCCGGCTTTCGACGAATTCGGCGACAAACTGATTCCAATCAAGGGGCTGCGGACGGATCCCGAGGTCTTTCGACTCAATGCGCCGAAGAAGTTCCGCGGTGTGCAGGAACCGTTCGAGCTGGCGCCCACCGCGCAGGATTTCATCGACGTATTCCTGTTCAGCCGGAGGAAGATTCTGCCCCTGTGAAAGAAGGTTGGCGAAACCGGTAATGAGTCGGGATGTTGCTTCAAGCTCCTCATGAGTGCCGGGGGATGTCGGAGCCGGTGGGGCGGCAACTGGAGACAAAGGCGGGACTTTCGCGAGTGCTTCAGAGGTATTCGGCGTGCCCTCGCGGACGGCAATGGCAACAGCCATGGGATTACGGGAAATCAGGCTCAGGGTCACCCGCGTGGGAAATTGGGAACCATCCTTGCGCAAACCGATGGCGCGGTGCTCCAGGCCGAGCGCTTGCTGTCCGGAGAGAATGTGTTTGCCGGCGAGGTCCTCGCAACTTCCCGGCAGGGTCAAAAAGCGGTCCAAAGGCTGTCTTTCAAAAGCTTCAGCAGCGTAGCCAAACATAACCGAGGCTGTTCGGTTGGCAGACACGATATGTTCGGAAGCATCGAGTCGAAAAATTGCTTCTGCCAAAAAGTCGACGACATCCAGCGCAGATGCCTTCGGTGCCGTGTGGATGGGGTCGGCGACCTCGGCAGGAGGCGCGGGAGGGGATGCGATACCTTGGGTGTCAGAGGCCGGAGCCGTTGTGGTGGACTTGTTGTTTCTCCGCGGATATATTCGCAATACGATGGAGGCTACAAGGCAGGCAAAAAGCAGAAGGGTCCCGCCCAAACCCCACGAAGGGGGCACATGAGGAATGAAATTCAGCAGGGCGTCCATGCGTTTAAGGCCGGGGTTGAAATCCGTCCTTGTTTTGGGGGTTCAAGGGTGCTTGATCAAGAGTATCCGGAATCATTTCCAGAACAGGGACATTCTGTCCAAATGTCAAAAGCATCAGTTCGTCGAGTTCCCGTCGTACTTCGGGAAGTTGTTGCAGAATCAGGGATTCCATGCGAGCCAACGTGGCTTGTCGGTCCGCGCGTGCGGTGGCCTGCGGGTAGAGCAGGGTGATGCATCGCTCCAGGTCATCAGGTGCCTCAAGGGTTGGATTGCCGCTGTAGCCGAGCCCAAAGCGTCGTGAAAAATGATTCGCAAGAAAGACGAGACAAACGGTGGTAAGCGAATCGGGCGGGCAGGTATCCGGGAATGAATGGTGTGCGATGGAATCCGCGATGGGATCAGGAAGATTCTGTGCGGCGGCAAAGGAGCGGCCCACTTCTTCGTGATCGAGTCCGAAAATGTGGCGTTCGACGGAGCGCAGGTTGAGTGAATGAACGACGGTGACCCGGAGAATATTCAGGTAGACTTCGGGATAAAGGGAAGCGAGGAGAACCTTGCCGATATCGTGCAGGAGGCCGGCGGAGTAGGCGTGGGGCAGATCTTGCAGGCCCATGATGTCGCCCAGACGCTCAGCCAGCAAGGCGGCGGCAAAGGCGTGGCCCCAGAGGTGGCGCAGATCGAATCCGTCCGCGAGTTGCTTGAGCTCCGCAAAAGCGCTGAGCGATTGAGCCATAAAGCGCACCCGATCGACCCCCAGCATGAACATGGCGTGCTCAATATCGAGAATTGGCTGAGCGGAATGAAGGTAGGCAGAGTTGGCCATTTTCAGAACCTTGGCATGAAGGCCGAGGTCGCGCCGAACGAGGTCGGCCATTTCTGCCAGCGGGCAGATGGTCGAGCGACTCGCTGCCTGGAAACTCCATGCAATTGATTTCAGGACGGGGATGTTTGCCACGGATTCTACCGCTGTGGCCACTTGCGACGGATCGAAGCGGGGAAGGTCTTCATACGGATCGATTGCGGTGGAAGGAGGCTCGCAGGAGAGCGCTTCGCCGTCCGGTCCTGGGCCGCGGTCGAGCATCTCGGCAACGGCATCGAGATTGTAGCGCCAACGAAGCCGGTCCGCCAATGCAGCGTCCGCAGCTGTGGATTGGGTGTTATTGGTCACAGGTTCCACCGGAGGTGCGGGCGAGGCGGCGTCTGCGGTGACGGCGACCGTTGGTTCGACTGAGCGTTCCGGAGCGGGCGACGGACGCCGACGGAACCTGGTTCTAAGCCAGGTCCACCACGTGCGGAGGTGTTGGAAGCCGGAAGCTATCATTTGGTTCTATTGTGTCCTGCAGTCCATGCACACCATGGGGTGAAAGCGTGGTGTTCCCGACTCCGGCAACACATAAGCCATCAACGGAACCAGGTGAGGCGCGCAAAGCAGAAGTGAGTTCGTCAGGACCAAGGGGAAAGGGCGAGTCGCTTTTTCGGCCAGGCAGCGATCCATTTGGGCATTGATAATGTGAGCCGATCGTTGTTGGTAAGGAGGGCCGGCCGGGCGCGCTCAATTCTCAGCGTCAATATTGACGCAGGTTCGTGGGCTCAGCCTAATGGCGCGATGAATCGGGCGGTGCAACTGGAGGGGGTGTCGAAGTCGTTTCGCGGGCATCGCGCGGTGGCGGCGTTGGATCTGGAGGTGCCGGAAGGGGCGATTTATGGGTTTATTGGTCCAAATGGGTCGGGCAAGACGACGACTTTGAGGATGATTCTTCGCATGATTCTGCCCGATTGCGGACGGATCGAAGTCCTCGGATCGGATCGGGGTGGGGCGTCGAGGCGTGATGTCGCCTACCTTCCGGAGGAACGGGGGCTGTATCGGAAGGTGACCGTAAAGCGTCAGTTGGTTTACTTTGCCCGGATCAAGGGCATGGGGCGGAGCGAGGCGGCCCGGGCGGCGGATTTCTGGTTGGAACGCTTCGGGCTGGAAGCATGGGCGGGCCGCCGAACGGATGCGCTCTCCAAGGGAATGACGCAGAAGGTGCAGTTTGCTGCGACTGTTCTGACCCGTCCCCGCCTGATCATCCTCGATGAGCCGTTTTCAGGGCTCGATCCGGTGAATTCGGAGATCCTGCGATCCATCATCTTCGAACTGCGGGAGGCGGGCGCGACCCTGCTTTTCTCGACGCATGATATGCGGCTGGCGGAAGAGATGTGCGATCGGGTCCTGATGATCTATCGCGGCCGGAAGGTGCTGGACGGATCGGTCGGAGGCATCCGTTCGCGTTACGGTCGGGACACCCTGGTGATGGACTTGGAAGATGGTAACAATTGGTCTCCGCTCGGGATCGAAGGCGTCCTGAATTATCGTGCACGGGCGCAGGGTTTTGAGATCCAGTTCGAGGGAGATCCTCAGAGGCTCCTTCGATCGGCTCTTGGATCGGGCGGCATTCGACGATTTGAGCACACGTATCCCACGCTGCACGATATCTTTGTAAGGCTTGCTCGGCCTGAACCGGAAGAGGTCGCCACGCTGGCCACGGGAACGGCTTATCGGGAGAGCGAACCATGATTGCTCGCGGTCGAACGAAGCCACCCGCAGCGGGCGGGCTCGGGGTCATTGGGACGGTGGCGATGGCGGAATACCGGCGGGTTGTCTTCACCCGGTCGTTTCTAATCGGGCTGTTTTTGCCGTTGGTTCTATACGGAGGTTTGGGACTCGCCATGCTCTGGTTGTCCGGGGCGGTGCCCGCAGACGATCGCCAGATCGCGGTGATCGACCGAACGGGTGTTCTGTTCGAAGGCCTTGAGACGGCGGTGACCCGCCGGGCGACGGCGCGGGTGGAGGGCTCGAGCCGGCCGAGGGCGGGGCTGAGGTTGCGGCAGGTTCCGGTGGCGGCCGAAGCGCCTGTAGATCTCCTTGAATTGGTCCGGGAGGTGAGAGCCGGGGAGCTTTTTGCGATCCTTGAGATTGGGTCCGGCTATGCGAATTCAGCGAGCGCGAAGGATGCCTACCTCCGTTATTTCTCGGACTCACCGACCGAAGTGGAGACACCCGAATGGTTGAGGCGCACGCTGGAAGCAACAACGGAGCGACTTCGGTTCGAGCGGGTGGGGCTGAACGAGCGCGACATAAGAGCCCTGATGAGCCATGCGGCCCTGGAACGTCATCGTCTGCCCGAAGAAGATGCTCAGGGCAGACTTCATTATGTAGCGGATTCTCCTGAGATTGCGTTCTTGGTCCCGGTTGCGGTGGTTTTGCTCATGTTCATATCGATTCAGGTGGCGACTCCGGTTCTGCTCAACTCTGTCATTGAGGAGAAGATGTATCGAATTTCCGAGGTGTTGCTATCGAGTCTGACGCCGTTTCAGCTCTTTGCCGGAAAGCTTGGCGGGGGCGCACTCGTCGGGATGACATTTTCGGCGGCCTATCTGCTTCCGCTTGGATTGAGCCTGGGCTTTTTTGATGGGGCGGTTGTGGTGCCGGCCGGGCTCTATGCCTGGTTCTTTCTCTTTTTGATCCTCGGGCTGCTTTCTTTCGGGTCCATCTTTACGGGGGTGAGCGCGGCCTGCCAGGATTTGAAAGATGCACAGAACTTCGCTTCGCCGGTTATGATCGTCATGATTATCCCGTTGGTCCTGGCTGTGGCCCTGGCCCACGCTCCGGAGAGCGGGGTGGCGGTGGTGTTATCAATGCTTCCACCGTTTTCGCCCATGATCATGACGATGCGTGTGGCGATCCCACCGGATCCGCCGCTCTGGCAGTTGCTTGTCGCCTTGGCTGGTAATCTGGTGTTCGCCTGGTTGGCGGTTTGGGGAGCGAGCCGGATCTTCCGCATTGGGATTCTTTCGCATGGGACGACTCCGTCCTTTCGGGAAGTGGTGCGTTGGCTCGGCCGCGACCCTTGAAGTCGGGAGATTGCCGGGGTGGGGGTGAGTGGTTCCAGAGTGCGCGGTCAAATTGCTTTGCCAGAGGATTGTGGCTTGGTAGCCCTCAGACCATGTCCATCCTTCCCCAATCTTTTGCCTACTGGTGCTTCGCGGATCGCGGGGTGGCGCCCGATGCACTTTTTGCCGCCGCCGCGCGAATCGGTTACTCAGGGGTCGAGTTGCTCAGCCCGGAGCTCTGGCCCGTTGCACGCAAACACGGCTTGGCCATTGTGGGAATTGAAGGCCATCGCAGCCTCACCAGCGGAGTGAACCGGACGGAGAATGCGGCGCGTATAGAAGCGGAACTGCGGGAACGAATCGAGACGGCCGTTGAATGGAACATTCCGATACTGATTTGCTTCAGTGGCAATCGGGCGGAGCTCTCCGATGAGGCTGGGGTCGAAGCCTCCGCCGATGTTCTCAGCCGCCTCGCGCCGGTGGCGGCGGACGCGGGTGTCGTTCTGGCGGTCGAGCTCCTCAACAGCCGCCGGGACCATCCCGGCTACCACTGTGATCACACCGGTTGGGCGATTGCTCTTTGTCAACGGGTCAATTCGCCGGCGGTGCGTCTCCTCTACGACATTTACCATATGCATGTCATGGGAGAGGACCTTCTCCAGACAATCGAGGAAGCACGACCCTGGACCGTTCACTACCACACTGCGGGCAACCCTGGGCGGGGTCCATTGAATGCGCCGGGCCAGGAGATCGACTACCCGACAGTCTTTCGAAAGATACGGGACATCGGTTACCACGGATTTATCGGGCATGAGTTTGTGCCCGCAGCGGATCCCATCGAAGCGCTTCGGGAAGCCTATGAACTGACGGCCTTGGCACTGCAGGAGGTCTGAGGGCACATCAATATGGTTATTTCACAATCCGCTCCAGACATCCTCCGGGTAAGAGCTTTGACCAAAGCCTATGCCACCGCTCAAGGCGGGTTGACGGTCTTGCGCGAAGCCTCGTTCTCCCTGACGGAGGGGACAACGGCTTCAATTGTAGGTCCCTCGGGTAGCGGGAAGACGACGCTCCTTGGCTTGTGCGCCGGTCTGGATGCGCCCACGGCGGGTTCGGTCGTGCTTTGCGGCCATGCTTTGGAGACGCTTACGGAGGATCAGCGCGCCGCCGTGCGAAATGCCCATGTGGGCTTTGTCTTTCAGAACTTTCAGCTCATTCCAACCCTCACTGCGTTGGAGAATGTGATGGTTCCGATGGAGCTTCGGGGGCAAAAACGATCGCATCAGCAGGCGGCCGAGCGGCTTGATGAGGTCGGACTGAGTGAACGCCTGAATCACTATCCCGTTCAGCTATCCGGCGGGGAGCAACAGCGTGTGGCCCTGGCCCGTGCTTTTTCAAATGATCCCGAGATCCTTTTCGCAGATGAACCAACAGGGAACCTCGATGCAGAGACGAGTGACCATGTGACGGAGATTCTGTTTTCTTTGAACAAGTCGCGTGGGACCACCCTGGTGCTGGTGACGCATGATTCTGCTTTGGCGGCACGGACAACACGGGTCTTCCGCATTTCTCGGGGCCTGCTTTCGGAGGATGGTGCGCCTTCTTTGCCGGGAGCAACCTCGATGACGCCGCTTCAATCCTGATGGAGGACCAACAGCAGGAAAGTGAGTTGAGGCCAGCGTGTCCGGGTTGGGGGTGGGTCTTTCGGATGGCTTGGCGGGACAGCCGCGGGCAGCGCAAAATTCTGCTGCTCAGTGCCCTGTGCATTCTGTTCGGGATCGCTGCACTGGTCGCTATTGGTTCCCTCAGGGATAATCTGGGACGTGTGCTCAATGAGCAAACGCGCTCTCTTCTCGGAGCAGACCTTGCTCTGGAATCGCGGCAGCCCTTTGTCGAGGCTGTCGAGACCTTCGTCCGCGAACTCGGCGGTGAGCAATCGCGCGAAATGAGATTTCAATCGATGGCCGTATTTCCGGGAGCGGATGTTTCGCGTTTCGTCCAGGTGCGTGCAATTGAGGGTGGGTTCCCATTCTATGGAAGTTTTGAGACGAATCCGACGGGCAAGCGTGTCTTGCATTTGGGGGAAGCCCTGGTCGAGGAGAGCCTGATGCTGCAACTTGGGCTGGTTCCCGGAGACCGGGTGCGCCTTGGTGAGGCCACCTTTGAAGTCGTGGCGGCGTTGCAGCGGATTGCGGGCGAGTCTGAAGTGACCGGATTCTTTGCCCCGCGCATTTTCATCCCTTGGGATGCGATCGAGGGGACAGAGCTGGTTCAGCCGGGAAGTATGGTACGTTACCGCACTTACTTCCGCTTTGACGAAGGCCTCACAGGCGAGCGGGCGGAGCGTGTGGTGGAAGCTCGCGAAGGGCTGTTTGTCGATGAAAGCGTCGGGGTTGAGACGGTTGAGCAGAAGAGGCGGCGACTCGATCGTCTGCTCGGGAATCTTTTTGATTTTCTCAATTTGGTGGGGTTTGTCGCCTTGTTGCTGGGGGGCCTGGGCGTGGGCGGAGCGGTCCAGGTCTATGTTCGCGAGAAACTGGCGACCCTGGCGCTCCTTCGCTGCCTGGGGAGCCCGGCAAAATTGGGCTTTCGCATTTACCTGCTCCAGGTGGCGGTCATGGCGTTTGTCGGAGCGGTGGCGGGAACGTTTGTCGGCGTGGGGGTGCAGTTTGTTCTGCCGTTGTTGGTCCGTGGTTTTCTTCCCTTTGATTTTGATATCACCCTGAGTTGGCCTTCGATTGGGATGGGGTTGGTGGTGGGCTGGGCCGTCGCACTGACCTTTGCCTTGATCCCACTTCTGGGGGTTCGCGGGATCAGTCCGTTGGCCGCCATCCGGGCAGATTTCGAGAGTACCCGACCCTCATGGAAAGATCCTGCTGTTCTGATGGTCTATGCGGTTCTCAGTGGGCTGCTTGTGGGCTTTTCGATCCTGCAAACGCGTGAAGTCCTCCATGGTCTGGGGTTTGCCGGCGGGCTTCTCCTGGCGATAGCGATCCTTGCTTTTGTTGCCGTGGGCCTGAGGTTTCTGCTGAGGACAGTGACGCCCGCGGGTTGGCCTTTTTCCTGGCGACTCGGTCTGGGCAACCTGCACCGTCCACGAAACCGGACGGTCTATTTGATCGTCACTCTGGGAATGGGGGTGTTTCTCATCAACACCCTCTATCTTGCCCGGTCCAGTCTGTTGGCAGAGGTGAGCGTAACAGATGCTTCAGATGCCGCCAATGTCGTTCTTCTCGATGTTCAGCCCGATCAACTCTGTGAGGTGGAAGCACTTCTCGGGGAGGGCGAGTACGTGGTGCATGATGTTCTTCCAATTGTGGCGATGCGGCTACAGGCGGTGAACGGTCGCTCCCTCGCCGAGCTCCGGCGCGATCCGAACGTCAACATTCGTCGCTGGGTTCATACTTGGGAGTTTCGCAGCTCGTATCGGCCCCACCTTCTCGACAACGAGGTGATCGCTGAAGGCGAATGGCTTTCTGGATACAGCGGGGACGAGCCTTATCCGATCTCGGTGGCTGCCAATATGCTGGAAGATATGGGTGCGGCCTTTGGCGACCGCCTGAGCTGGGACATCCAGGGCGTTCCCATCGAGACGCGCGTGCACAGCACCCGCGATGTCACCTGGAAGGCGGGTCGCCAGAATTTCGCAGTTGTCTTTCCGCCGGGGTCCATTGACGAAGCACCCACGGTTTATGCCGTGACGGTCAAAGTCATGGATCGAGCGGAGACAATCGCGCTTCAGCAGAATTTGGTGGCGGCCTTTCCGAATGTGAGCGTGATCGACCTCACGCTGGTTTTCGAGACTCTGGACGACCTTTTAGGGCGGGCGGCTTTTGTCGTTCAATTTATGGCCGGGTTCACGCTTCTGACAGGTTTTGTGGTGCTGGCTGGAGCGATTATAACAAGTCGCTATCAGCGAATCCGGGAGAGTGCGCTTCTTCGAACCCTGGGGGCGGGTTCCGGCCTGATTTACCGGGTTATGGCCATCGAGTATGCGCTCATCGGAGCTTGCGCCGGGTTGGCGGGAGCGGTCCTGGCGCAGGGGGCCGGGTGGGGCCTGATCCATTTTGTCTTCGAAGGGAGGTTTACGCCGGATCTCAGGCCTGTTATTTACAGCGTCGTCGTGGTCTCTCTTCTGACGCTTGCCACCGGCCTTATCAATAGCCGTCGGATTGCGACAGAAAGCCCACTTGTTCTCCTGCGGGAAGAAACCTGAAACCCATTCAGATGGCAAGAGGTACGGGCACAGCGCCTCAGGTGCCTCGCGTGTATTGGCTTCTCCGGATAGGAGCAGCAGCAAGACGCAATGTCATCAGCTGGGGAAGACCTTCCCGTGCAGAACCGGCGGCAAGGATTCTGGGGGCAAACGAGGCCTGACTGAATCCTCCGCTCGGCGCTATTATGGGACCTGTGAGCGGAGGGCTTCTCGGGCGAGGGGACTGAGTGTTGGGGAATCCCGGTCGACCCAGCGGAAGCCCCCGGAGTCGGAGCTGATAAGGTCTTGATTGCTGATGGCTCCAACGGGACCGGTGTAGCGAAAGATGATCGCTGTATGATAGAGCGTGAGAGCTTCGTTCTCGTAGAGGAAGGCGATCGCCCGCTCGAGGATGATCTGATCGTGTGGAATTTCGAAGCCCAGTTCTTCGTGGCCTTCCCGCAAGGCCGTTTGCTCGGGGCTCTCGCCAAACTCCGGCGTTCCTCCGGGAAGATCCATCGTGCCGGTGTAGGGCCCCCGCGTTTTCTTTATGAGAAGGACTTCGGTTCCCCGCTCAATAATCAAATAGACCCCGAGATGTTTGCGTTGCTCCTTCTTGCTCATGAGAGGTGTCGGATACTTTCGAATCAAATCCTCATAGATTGGTTTTTTGGACAGCGCAGTGGCAAGGCTTCGCTGCTTTGAGGCGGAAGGACGTCCTATATAATGCGTCTTGCGGGTTGGTTTACGCCTCAGCTTCAGGTTGCTTGAAGTTTTGACAGACGGAGTCATTGGCTTCATTATTTCAGGATGTCTCATGAACTATCGGAATCGGAAATTGAGGTGGCGATGAGCGGGCTTCCGGGGTGGAGCTATCAGGTCACCGAACTTTCCAGGACGTTTGTCTTTGGGTCGTTCCGGGAGGCGATCAGTTTTGTGGTGCGGGTCGCATTCGAGGCGGAGGGAATGAACCACCATCCCGAGCTGGTGAGTCAGTACAAAAGGGTCTCGGTTCGTCTTTGCACGCATGACGCCGGGAATAGGGTCACCGGGAAGGACTTCAAGCTGGCCCAGCGGATCGAGGATATCAGCTGGGTTTGAGGGCGGCGGGGTGAACCTGTGGTGCCTGGCTCGTCGGTCCTGTATCTCTGTTGCGTCCAAGCTTGTCGTGCTCCCCGTGCGGGTGTTTGCTTGGAGCAATGACGGTATCAAGTGCAGATTTCTTGCCGGCCGATGAGCTGGAGGCGCTTCGTGCGCAGTTTCCAGCCCTTCACCAGGAGGTGGGGGGAAAGGCTTTGGTCTATTTGGATAATGCCGCGACGACGCAAAAGCCTGAAGCGGTGTTGCAGGCGCTGGATCATTTTTATCGCTCGGATAATTCCAATATTCACCGGGGGGTGCATGCGCTGAGTCAGCGGGCGACGCTGGCATACGAAGAGGCGCGGGTTGCGGTGGCCCGGTTTATTGGGGCGCGGGAGCCGGCGGAGGTTATATTTGTCCGCGGGGCCACAGAGGGCATCAACCTGGTGGCCAATTCCTTTGCCCGTCCGCGCTTGAAGGCGGGGGATGTCATTCTCCTGACGGAGATGGAGCACCATGCGAATGTGGTGCCTTGGCAGATCGTAGCGGCGACGACGGGGGCGCGGATCGTTCCGACTCCGGTGACGGATGCCGGAGAAGTGGACCTGGAAGCATTCGAGCGATTGTTGAAGGAAGAACCCGTGCGGCTGGCCGCCTTCGTTCATGTCTCAAACAGCTTGGGAACAGTGAATCCCGTGGAGGCAATGGTCGCAGCGGCAAAGAAGGAAGGAGTGCCGACCCTGGTCGATGCGGCGCAGACGTATTCTCACCAGTCGCTCAATGTTCAGACGCTGGACTGCGATTTCCTGGTTATCAGTGGCCACAAGCTGTTTGGTCCGACGGGTATCGGTGTCCTCTACGGGAAGAAGGCTCACCTCGAAGCGATGCCGCCTTATCAGGGTGGGGGCGACATGATCGCCAATGTCAGTTTCAAGGGGACCACTTTCAAAGGACCGCCGGAACGCTTTGAGGCTGGAACGCCAAATATCGCGGGCGTCATCGGGCTGGGGGCGGCAATCCGCTGGCTGGAGTCGCAGCCACAGGAGCGGCTCTGGGCGCATGAAAATGCGATCCTGACGCGGGCGACGGCCGGGCTTGAGGAAATTCCAGGTCTGCGGATTGTCGGCACGGCCGGGCGCAAGGCGAGTGTGCTGTCGTTTCTCATGGAGAACGCGCATCCCCATGATATTGGGACTTTTCTCGATGTTGATGGGATCGCGATCCGCGCGGGGCACCATTGCTGCCAGCCACTGATGGAGCGCTTTGGGGTCCCCGGCCTGGCGCGTGCGAGCTTTGCTTTTTATAACACTGCCGAAGAAGCGGATCGTCTTGTGGCTGGGATTCGCCGCATTGCAAAATTCTTTGCCTGATGAATGACGACCTGATCGAGCTCTATCAGGAGGTGATCCTGGAGCACCACAAACGACCGCGCAATAACAGGGCTTTGGCAACGGCGACACACCGCGCAGCCGGGCATAATCCGCTGTGCGGGGATGAAATCGAAGTTTACCTGGAGGTAAAGGACCAGCGCATCGCGGCCATAACATTCCAGGGCCAAGGCTGCGCTATCTCAAGGGCCTCGGCCTCCATGATGACCGCCGCCCTCGAGGGCCAAACAATTGATGCTGCCAAAGCATATGTTGCGCGGATCCAGCAAGTCCTCACCGGTGCCACGGAAGATGTCGACATAGGGGAGCTTGGGGAACTCGCCGCGCTGCAGGGCGTGAAGCGGTTCCCGGCCCGGGTCAAGTGCGCCACCCTTTCATGGCACGCCTTTGAGGCCGCCCTCGCTGGAATAAACCGGATCAGTACCGAAACGCTCCGTCCCAGATCCTGAACAGGCCTCGCCCCGAGTGGGATCCTGATCACCCCGGTCTTCAAGAGGTGGAAATGCGGATGAACTCGATTTCCGGGCACTCCTATTTCGCTAGTCACTGTACCTGAAAAAAGGTATTAACCCCTGTTTTTTCATTGCTTTGAATTGGGAAAAATGAGTTAATTGCGTGGTGATTAGGGTCTTAGCCTCAATGTTTTTCCTCTGCATTATTTTCCTGGCGGATGTGCAGGCGGAGCAGGGGGCGCTCCCCGGGCAGTTCCTGGGGGTCGACTCGACGCCGGCAGGGGGGATGTCTCGATCGACAATACCCCGGCTGGCAATGGGGGCCCACGGGCAAGTCTTTTACGCGGGGGCCAGCGCCATTTTCGAATTTGACGGGATTGCTCATCAAAAGCACTCCCTTCCGACACGGCGTGAGGTGAAGGACTTCGTTCTGGATAAGGATGAAGTCTTGTGGGTCTTGACGCAGCGTCACCTGTTTCGCGGGGAGCGGGGGGCAAGCGGGGTGTTCTCTTTTGAGCGTGTTCTGCGGGCTTCAGAGGTGGAGCTTCCGGCGGGTGCCGACATCGGGGGTGGAATCTTTGTGGACGGTGGTTCCGTTTACATATACAACACCGGAGTCGTGCTCCGCTACGATGGCCCTGGACAGGTGGCGCGAATCGTCAGTGAGCCGGGATGGATCCCTTTTATATTCGGCTGGAACGGCCGGGTGTTTGGCAGTGCTCCAGTTGCGGGCCTCTTTGAAGTGATTGGTGACACCGCGATCCCTGTTGCGGGGTGGGAGCGCTCTACCGATCGCCGCCACGGGCAGCCGAGAATGCTGGTGGGCAAGGACCAGGGTCGTGCCGTTCTCCTTATGGGAGATGGCGACCTCGTCTCCTTTGGGGGCGGGGCCCCTCGCTTCATCTTCAACCTCGCCGCAGTGATGGGGGTGTCGCCTGAAAGCATCGATGTAGCGCTCCAGCTTAAGAATGGAAATTATGCGGTCGCTCTCGCCTCGACAGGAGTTTTCCTTTTGGACGGCCAGGGGCATGAGATTGGTTACCATGGTTTCCCGGGGTTGGCGGGGGATTCAAGGGCCTGGATGGATCTGCTGGAGGACAAGCGGGGCGGGCTCTGGATTATCAACCGGCAGCGCTTGGCTTGGGTCGATCTGAATTCGAGCCTGAGAGTGGTGCGTGATCGGGAGAACGACCCCATTGTGGGCGTGAGGAATATCGAAATCAGCGGGAGGCGAGTCGCGGTATTGGGTGAGGCGGGCCTTCATTTGCTATCGCTTGAGAATCCGGAGCAGGCGGTTCGCATTCCGATCCCGGAATTGGGCTGGGGGGAGGAGCAGTGGATGTTCTCCCGCAGCAGCCAGTTCTATATGATGTCGGGCACCTCACTCTTCAGGGTGCTTGAAGAGAGCCTGGAATTCATTCAGAACCTTCCCGATTCACTCCTGAGACTTGTGCCGTCCGGGTATCTGGAATCCCGCGTTTTTGGACTGGGCTTAATGAGTCTGAAGATTTTCGAGCAAGCGGACGACGGGACCATGAAGACCCTGCACACATTGGATTTCAGCGGGATGCTGCCGCATACCATCCATGAAGTGAGCTCGAATGAAGCGTGGGTCGAACTGGGCTGGTCAGCAGTCGGGCAACTCGTATTGGATTCAGGTGGTCGATCGCGTTTGACGATATACGGTGCGAGGGAGGGGCTTCCTCCGGGCGAGTGGGTGGCCCCGTTTCTCTCGGGTGGTGTCTGCTACTTTCGCACGAGTGAAACAGGCATCTATCGCTTTGATGCGGATAGCGGACGTTTTCAGCTCGTACCTGAACTGACGGCTCAGTTTCCATCACCCCTGGCCGAGATCGACCGTGTTTACCCAGACAAAGCGGGGAATCTATGGGTTTCCGGCAGGATGAATGGCGTACTTCGGTTTGTGTCGGAGGCAGAGTATGTGTGGGAGCCGTTGCGATTTGGTTCGTTGGAACCCATCCGGTTTCACGCCGTGGCTCATCAGGGGGATCTTGTGTGGCTGGGCGGGGAACCGGAACTTGTCGTGATGGATGCCGCCGCCCTCGACCCCGGCCAGGTGCCCCCGGAGGTGGGCCTGAGGGTCATGCGTCGTGATGCTGAAACCCTTTACCTGCCAGGGAGGGTATCGGAGGGGGAGCCTTTTGTTTTTTCAGAGAAACCCGAGCGGTTGTCCTTCGAGTTTTTTCTGATGGAGCCTGCCTTGGCCAAAGCCTTCCGGATCCAGACCTGGCTCGACCCTGTCGATGGCGGCTGGCAGGATTGGGTCGAGGGGAATCGGCCCGATTTCGTCCGTCTTCCGCCGGGCGCTTACACCATGCGTGTGCGCGCCGTGAGCGACGACGGCGTGCAGGGTGTGGTTAACGAATTTGCGTTCTTCATCCCAAAACCCTGGTACCTGACCTATTTCTTCATGGGTTTGATGGTGGTGTTGGTCAGTGGCCTGATTGCTCTTGGGATTCATTGCCGTGGGCGCGCCCTTCGGCAGGAGAATGATCGCCTGGAGCACCTTGTAACGTGCCGCACGCGGGATCTGAATGAGGCCAATAATGCAAAAATTCGGTTCCTTGCGCAGATCAGCCATGAAGTGCGCACGCCCATGAACGGTGTCATCGGGATGGCCCGGATGCTTGGGCAATCGTCCCTGCGCGAGGACCAGCGGCAATACGTCGAAACGATTGAGCGCAGTGGTGAGACGCTCCTTTCGATGATTAACGGGATTTTGGATCTCAGTCGGATCGATGCCGGAAAATTGTCGTTGGAGAATATCGCTTTCGACGTCCATCAGGCAGTGGAGGATTGTATTCGTCTTCTTGAGCCGCAGGCCCGGGAGAAGCGCCTCGCCCTGCGGGTGCACGGGCTCCTCAGGGTCCCTCTGACAATGAAGGGCGATCCCACACGTCTCCGGCAGATCCTCCTGAATCTCCTCTCAAACGCGGTGAAGTTCACTGATTCGGGTTCGGTCGATTTGTTTGTCAGCTTTGTCTCGACTTCAATGGGGGAGCCGGGGTTGCGGTTTATTGTGGTGGATACAGGGCCGGGGATGGCGGCCGATGCCCGCCGCCGTTTGTTCCAACCTTTTGAGCAGCTGGAGCGTTCGACCAACCGCCTTCATGGAGGGGCTGGATTGGGCCTTCACATCACACGGAATCTGGTGGAGTTGATGGGTGGCACCATCGAATTTGAAAGCGCACCCGGGCGGGGGACCCGCTTTACCGTGGTGCTGCCTTTCGGTCGCATCCAGACCGGGCCCGGGCTCTACCCGTCCCCCTCCGGAAGGGCACCTCAAAGGAAGGTGCCACGGCTTCTACATTGCCTGGTCGCCGATGACAATGCCGTCAACCAGAGGGTTTGCGGAAGTTTTGTGCAGCGCCTTGGCCATTCTGTCGAATACGCCACCAATGGGGCTGATGTTCTTGAGATGGTCAAAAGCGGGCGCTTTGATGCTGTCCTGATGGACATGTGGATGCCGTTGATGAACGGCATTGAAGCCACGCGAGCGCTCCGCCGTGGGGACGGAGGCAAGGGGTTCTGCCGTATTCCCATCATCGGCGTCACTGCGGGAGATGCGGATGAGAATGTGAGCGCGTTCATTGCCGCGGGGTTGAATGCCTGTTTGCACAAGCCTCTTTCCATGAAGGCCCTCGAAGGCGCTCTTGAAAGCGTCATAAAAGAGCTTCCACCGGTGGGAAAATCCGTGTGAAATTTCCGACAACCGGATGCAAGCCAGAGCCGGTCTTGCAGAGGAGCCCTTGATTGAGTGTTGTTATCGGACTGTATGGGTGAAACGGCGTTAATCATTCAAGATTTGGCGATCATCTTGTTCCTGACGGCAATGGCAGGGTACCTCTGTCGCCGGATCGGCCTTTCTCCCATCATCGGGTACCTCATGGCTGGCATGCTGATCGGTGGCCTGAATGAACTCGAAATTTACCAACGGGACACGCTGCGCATCCGAAGCCTGGCTGGGATCGGGATGGTCTTTGTCCTCTTTTCACTCGGCCTGAATCTGCGTTTGGACCGGCTGCGGCAGATGGGGGCGGGGCCCTTTATTGCCACGATCGTGACGGTGGTGGTGGTGTTCAATATCGTGCGGATCGCGGGCGGGCTTCTGGGGATGTCGATGGCGGAAAGTCTCTTTTTCGGGGGGATGCTTTCTGTTAGCAGTTCGGTCATCGTTGTGCGCGTGATCGCGGACGCCAGCTTGAGTCATCAGAGGGCGGGCCACCTCGGGCAATCGATGACGCTGATCGAGGATTTGATGGCCGTGGGCATTCTTACTTTGCTGGGATCGTATGCGAGGCTCGGGAGCGTCGATACGACTTTTGCCGAACTGGCAGCGGATCTGGCCATCCTGATTGCTTTTGTTGTTCTGCTTTTGGTTGCAGGCTTGCTCGTCATCCCGGTGTTGTTGCGGCGCTTTGCCCGGCGGGGGGCGGGAGAACTCGAAAGCACCCTGGTCGCCGGACTCCTCTTTGGCATGGCAGTTTTGACGCTTCGGGCGGGTTACCCCCTCGGCCTGGGGGCTTTCGTCCTCGGCATGATCGTGGCGGGATCTGTTCGGGGACAGGGGCTTACACGGTCGTTTTCGGGGCTGCGTGATGTCTTTACCGCGCTTTTCTTTGGCTGCGCGGGATTGCTGATTGACCTGCAGGATTTCCGCGGGGTGCTCCCATTGATTCTAGCCGGGACACTCCTCGTCCTGCTGCTTCGGCCCCTCGTTGCCTTTTCGTCTCTGGTCCTGGTGGGGGAGAAAGCTGTCGTGGCCTTCCGCACGGCTGTCTGCATCCTGCCGATTGGCGAGTTCTCATTCATGATCGCGTCACTCGGTCTCACGCACGGGATTTTGGTGAAGGAATACGCTGCCGCCATGGTGGGGATATCCATTTTAACGGGGATCCTCGGCTCGGTTCTGGCTTGGAACAGCGAGCGGATGGAAGGTTTGGCCCGCTTCAGAATCGTCGGTTTCCTGCAGACGCCACTCTTGGCTTATGAGCGTTTTTTTCGATCGATGCACTTGCGGGGGCGGGGGGCGATACTTTGGAAGCTTCTGCGGGTTCGGCTCGTGCAAATGAGCATTCATGTCGCCTGCACGACCGCCCTCATCATTCTCGCTCATCCGCTCTACGAAGTTCTCCGGACCGAACTGGAGTTCTCGGCCGGACGCTTCCATTTTCTCCTCCCCGGTCTCTATACCACTGCGGTGGCTCTTCTCTGTCTGGGTCCGATTGTGGCCATTCTTCGGAATATCGATGCCATCAGTTTGATGCTGGCGCAGTTCGCTCTCGGGACATCGCGCCGGAATTCGCGGTTGCAGGCCCTGCTGCAAAATGCCTTGAGGGGGCTGAGCACCTTTCTGCTCCTGATCTGGCTGCTTTCCTTTGTTCCTTTGGGAGCAGCACCGCCGGCGGTTGTCGGTCTTCTCGCGATCTTTGTTCTCTTCCTCGTCGTGGTCGGTTGGCGACGCTGGATCCGGTGGCATTCCCAACTTGAATACACCGTTCGCATGCGGGTCGATGCCTCCGAGGATAGCCGCCGACCGGATTGGGCATCCGTCAGCCAATCCTGGGACCTGGCCCTCGGAGACTGCGCCATACCCGATGGTTCCCCATTCGGCGGACGAACGTTGGAGGAGATCAGGCTGCGTCATCGGGCGGATGTCACCGTGGTCGGGATTGAACGAAACGGAATTCCAATTATCAATATTGAAGGGGGGACTCGGGTGTTTCCCGGAGATGTCCTGTTGCTTCTCGGAACGCGCAAACGTGTGGCGCAGGCGAGGCACCTCCTTGCCTCCTATGACGGCGTGGAATTTCCGTCAAAGTCCGACCTTCGTGACCAGGTCCTCGAGACCTTCGTCCTGCCCGCGAACAGCCCTCTGTGCGGGCGCACCCTTGGCAGCCTTGAGCTGATCCAGCGTTTTGGCGTGCAGATCGTGGCCATTCGTCGGGTCGGGCAGCAAATGTTGTCGCCCGGAGCCGATACGGAGTTGCACGCAGGAGACGCTTGCCTGGTGCTCGGGACAACCGTCTCAATCGATGTTTTCGGGCAGAGGGCTCTCCCCGAAAACGGAGGGTGAGGCCGGGTATTCCCAGGAGCTGCCGGGCCCTGGAAACGAAAAGAGCCGCCCGAGGGCGGCTCTTGAGAGATTAAACTCAAAAAACGTCAGCTGGTGGCCTTCTTGAAATTGGCTTCGACGGCCTTCCAATTGACGACGTTCCAGAACGCCTTGATGTAGTCGGGACGACGATTCTGGTAGTTGAGGTAGTAGGCGTGCTCCCAGACGTCCAAGCCGACGATGGGGGTGCCCCCGCCTCCGCCAAATTGTTCGCCCATGAGCGGGTTGTCCTGGTTTGCGGTGGAGCAGATGCTGAGCTTTCCACCTTTGACGCAGACCCAAGCCCAACCAGATCCAAAGCGGCCAGCGGCAGCGGCGGCGAAATCTTCCTTGAGCTTATCGAAGCCGCCCAGGTCCCGGTCAATCGCCGCGGCGAGATCGCCTCCGGGCGTCCCCCCACTATTCGGGCCGATGACCTTCCAGAAGAGGCTATGGTTGGCATGGCCGCCCCCGTTGTTGCGCACTGCGGTGCGGATGGACTCCGGCACCGTTTCGAGCTTGCTAATCAGCTCGTTGATGCAATCCGGTGCCGAAACCCCGGCGTCCGAGAGGGCCTTGTTTACGTTTGTGACATACGTGTTGTGATGCTTCGTATGATGGATTTCCATCGTCTTTGCATCGATGTGCGGCTCAAGCGCATCATACGCGTAGTCAAGGTCTGGTAATGTATAGGTCATAGATTTATCAGTTGGTGATTCGAACTCTTTAAACAGGAGCCCATTCTGATTCTTACTAGGCTAAGATTCTGTTGAGAGGCGTCAACCATCGCGACGTTTTAGGCCGAACCAGGCCTGAAGAAGTTCCAGGCACTCTTCTTCCATCACGCCTGCGGTGATCTCGACCCGGTGGTTCAGGCGCGGGAGGAGGTGGAGCGCTGTGGCCCCGCCGAGGCAGCCCATTTTCGGGTCGCGCACACCGTAAACAACCCGCTGGAGTCGGGCCATGATGCCCGCGCCTGCGCACATCGGGCAGGGCTCCTTGGTCACGTAGAGGACGGCTCCGTTCAGGCGCCAGTCGCCGATGACATTGGCTGCCTTGGTAATGGCCAGCATCTCGGCATGGGCCGAAGGGTCCCGCAAGGTATCGACCTGGTTGTGCGCCCGGGCGATGATCTGACCACCGTAGGCGATGACGGCTCCCACGGGAACTTCATCGGCTTTCCAGGCTTCAATCGCTTCATTGTAGGCCCCCTGCATATAATAGCGGTCGTCGCGAACAAGCTCGGAGGGAAAACGCTTCTCAAAAGGGCAGGGGAGCGGCTGGCGGGGAACGGGTTCCATAGTTCCATTCACCTTCGGAAGAGGGCTTCGTTGAGGCAAGGCGGAAGGTTTTTGTTTGCCCGCAGCGGAGGCTGCATGAACATCAAGGTCTCATGCTGGCCTCTGAACTGTATCAACTTCCTGAATCGCTTCCTTTCTCGGATTTTTTCTCTCCAGAGGTCGCCCCGTGGGAATGGCTTCCAAAAATCCGCGAGGCTTTGGCCGCGTTTGACTACCCGGACTCTCTTCCTCCTTTGCCCCCGGGGGTGACGGTGCAAGGTCCTGTGTACATGCACCCATCGGTCAAGCTGCCGCCCTTCTGCTTCATCAACGGACCCGCCTATATCGGAGAAGGGGTGGAAATCCGGCCGGGCGCATTTATTCGGGGAAATGTCATTGTCGGTCCGGGGTCACTCCTGGGGAATTCCTGCGAGTACAAGAACTGCCTGCTCATGGAGAATGTCGAGACCGCTCACTACAATT
Organism: uncultured Puniceicoccaceae bacterium; assembly: GCA_964403935.1. Classification (GTDB taxonomy): domain Bacteria; phylum Verrucomicrobiota; class Verrucomicrobiia; order Opitutales; family Oceanipulchritudinaceae; genus SLLG01. The sequence continues at coordinate 55,603 of CAYOIB010000006.1, forward strand.
ATGTGGGCGATTCCGTCCTTGGTAACAAGGCCCACCTGGGAGCAGGTGCAATCTGTGCCAATCTTCGCCTCGATCGCGGAAACGTCATTGTGCGCCTTCGAAACCAGCGTTTCGATACAGGTCTGAAGAAGGTTGGAGCTTTTATCGGCGAGGCTGCCGAGGTTGGTTGCAACAGCGTTCTGCAGCCAGGTGCCATCCTCGGGAAGAAAGCCGCCGTCGTCTCCCTCGCGTTTCACGGGTTTCTCGACGCCGGCATGATTGCTGTCTGCGCCACCGCCCCTCGCATCCTCCCGCGCGCCCGGATCTAGCCCCAGCGGGGCGGCTGAGCTGCCAGCGCAGTTGTTAAGTCGGGCTGGTTAGGCGTCTGAACGCTGTTTGGCCGCCTTGGCTGCATGCGCCCGGGCGACGAGAACATATTTTTCGGCCCAGTGGCGCACACCCGCTTGCTCGGACTCGTTTAAAGGACGCACGACTTTTGCCGGTATTCCCATGACCAGGGAACCGGGCGGGATACGGGTGCCCTTGGTCACGAGGGCACCGGCACCGATAATGGAACGGGCTCCGATGTGCGCCCCATCGAGGATTGTCGCACCCATGCCTATGAGACATTCATCCTCGATCGTACAGGCATGTATAATGGCCCGGTGCCCGATGGTGACATACTTGCCAATGTGCGCGCCGAGATCGTCAGCCAGGTGCACGATCGTGCCATCCTGGATATTAGAGCCTTCGCCAAGGGTTATGGCTTCGATATCCCCGCGGAGAACACAGTAGGGCCAGACTGAACTGTCCGGCCCGAGTGTGACATCTCCATCAACGTAAGCCGTCGGGGCCACATAAGCCGTGGGGTGGATATCAGGTTCGGCACTGAGGTGCCTCGCGAGACGTTCGTGTAAGGCCTTTTCCCAGGACATGGTTTAGATGAAGCCCCGGTCCTGAAACACGGCAACGGAATTCGTTGCATTGCCTCGGGATTTTGCTTCAACTCGGTATTCATTCAAACAGCGACCTTCCTATGTTTTTGAAATCTTTCTTGCTTCGTTTTCTCCAAGTGGTTCTGGCTGTCAGCGCGGTCTACCTTCTTTTAATGGCAGGAACTCATCATCTGCAGTACGACAGCGAGGCCGCGTTGGTGTATGTTCTTTTCGCCGCTGGTCTCGGCTGTGGGGCCCTCATTTTCCACATGTTCATTCGCCAGTTTGACCCTGAGCTGACGCTTGAGGTGGGCCGATTGGTCTATCCAGCCGGAATGCTTGTCAGCATCGGGGGTGCTGTTCTTTCCTCCCAGTACGTGATCGCAGGTTTTCCGGACGTCAGTCGCGTCTACTATAGCTTTATTTTGGCTGCTTGCTTGTTGGTCGCGTTCTTTGTTTTTCGAATGTTCGATCTCAAGTGGCTGCGCTCATGGCGGGAAATCCATTTCCATCAGGCCCGGCGGGAGAACAATGGCTGAGGATCCGCGTGGGGCGTGAACGCCCGAGGACGGTTGTTAAAGTATTAAGAGAGGTTGCTCCTGAGATGGTCCTGATCTCTCAATAACGATCGGCGGAGGCCGCGTGGCTGCGCCGCTCACCGCGACCTGACGTGTCGACGGCTATACTTCTTAGTAGGACTTCGCAAAGACGACGCGCTGTTTGCTGGGTTTTCCGGAGAAGAGGCAGATTCCGGGCTCGGGATTGTCGATAAAGGGAACGCAGCGGATGGTGACCTTGAGCTCGCTGAGAATAGGCTCGGCCAGGTCGGCGGCTTCGTCATTCCAGTGGGCCCAAGCGAAACCACCATTGGTCTCGGAGGCGAAGAAATCCTTGAATTCCGCGAGATCGTCAATGTTCCGGGAATTCTCAGCACGGAAGTCGAGCGCGCGCTGCAGGAGGTTCGCCTGGATGCCGTCAAGAAGGGCTGGCAACTGGCTGATAAAGTCTGCGCGTGGCATGGGTTTCTTTTCGCCGGTGTCGCGTCGGGCCATGAAGACGGCTTCTTTTTCGAGGTCGCGCGGGCCGATCTCGATTCGAACGGGAACCCCCTTTTTTACCCACTGCCACATCTTGTCGCCACCGCGAAGGTCGCGCTTGTCGACTTGGACCTCGACGGGGCGCCCACACCAAATGATCTGTCTCAGTTCGTTGGCCAAGGCGTCGCAGGCGTCGAGAACAGCGGTACGGGTTTCTTCCTTCGGCGTCACCGGAAGAATGACAACATGGATTGGAGCGAGGCGCGGGGGCAGGACCAGGCCGTCGTCGTCACTGTGGGTCATAATGAGGCCACCGACCAAGCGAGTGGACACGCCCCACGATGTGGTCCAGGCAAATTCCTGGTTGCCGGCGGCGGAAAGAAACTGAATACCGGAAGCCTTGGCGAAGTTCTGTCCGAGGAAATGGGAAGTGCCTGCCTGGAGGGCTTTGCGATCCTGCATCATCGCTTCGATGCAAAGCGTGGAAACGGCTCCGGGGAAGCGCTCATCGGCCGTCTTTTCGCCCTTGAGGACCGGCATCGCCATGTGATTTACCGCGAAGTCCTCGTAGACATCGAGCATGCGCCGGGTTTCTTCCCAGGCTTCCTCCTCGGTGGCGTGGGCGGTGTGGCCCTCCTGCCAGAGGAATTCGGTCGTGCGAAGAAAGAGCCGGGTGCGCATCTCCCAGCGAACGACATTGGCCCACTGGTTGATGAGGATAGGCAGATCACGGTAGCTCTGAACCCACTTGGCATACATTTCGCCGATCACGGTCTCGGATGTCGGGCGCACAATGAGAGGTTCCTCCAGGGGCGAGGCCGGATGAAGTTTACCGTCTTCGCCCAGTTCAAGCCGGGTGTGGGTGACAACTGCGCATTCCTTGGCAAATCCTTCGACGTGCTCAGCCTCCTTTTCGAGGTAGCTCTTTGGAATGAAGAGTGGGAAGTAGGCATTGACGTGGCCGGTGTCCTTGAACTTCCGGTCGAGGTCTTGCTGAATCCGTTCCCAGATGGCATAACCCCATGGCTTGATCACCATGCATCCGCGCACGGGTGAGTTTTCGGCAAGATCGGCGGCCTTCACCACCTGTTGGTACCATTCCGGATAATCTTCCGCCCGCGTGGGCGATATTGCTGTGCGCTGCTGTTTGGCCATAGATCGAGCTGAGACGTTCGTTCATTCCCCGCCTGATGGGCAATGCCAAAGTGGCCATGATGGAGCTCGCAAGGACCTTCAGGAATAAAGGCGTTTCAGGCACTGAAGGAATGGAAGCACGCTCCGCTTGCCCCGGACTGCTTTCCCTGAACGATACCGGACATGATGAGGGTGAAGGAACGGGTGTATCGGCACATAATCTGGGATTGGAATGGCACCTTGCTGGATGACGCCTGGTTGTGCGTGGAAGTGATAAACCAGTTGCTGCGGGAGCGGGCGCTCCCGCCGGTATCGCTGGACAGCTATCGGGCGCAGTTTGATTTTCCGGTGATCCTCTACTACGAGCGCATCGGATTGCCGACGGACCCGGAAGCGTTTTGCACCATCTCCCAGCAGTTCATCGATCGCTACCACGAGCGTTTCGAAGCATGTTCATTGCGGCCCGGCGTTTCGTCCACGCTGGAAGCGATCCATCGACAGGGGCGGCCGATGTCCATCCTGAGCGCCAGTCGGCAGGATTTTCTGGAGCGGGCGGTGCGGATGTTCGGGGTGGAGCCGTGGTTTGATTCGCTGAACGGAATCGATACCATCCACGCCACCGGAAAACTCGAACGGGGCCGGAAATGCATTGAGGCATTGGGTATTCCGCCGACCGATTGCCTGCTCGTGGGTGACACCGTTCATGATTTCGAGGTCGCCAGTACTCTTGGTCTCCAATGTATCCTCCTCGCAAACGGACACCATGATGCCGCCCGGCTCCGTGCAACCGGCATGCCGGTTCTGGAATCGGTGAGTGATTTGGCTCAGGTGCTTCAGGTATCCTGAAATTGCAGGGGGATCGTCCACCTGCGGAGAAGACAGGGTATTGCTTCGAGCGCTAATATGTTATGTCCTTGCTGTCTCCTTTGATCTGCGGAACGAATAAGTGAATGGAGCGCTGTTTACCTTGACATCCCTCCTGTGCCCAACACGTGTTGGATTTTTCTGATTGATCCATTTCTGACGATTCATGCCTACAAACGAACTCTCTGATATCGGCCTTATTGGTTTGGCCGTCATGGGCCAGAACCTGGCCCTGAATATAGCCGACCACGGCTTCCGTATTTCGGTTTATAACCGGACGACGAGTAAGATGGACGCCTTTGTCCAGGAACATCCGGACACACCGGGTGGGCTCCATGGTGAAGCAACCCTCGAAGGGTTTGTGAAGTCCCTCAAGCGCCCGCGGAAGATTATTATCCTCGTGCAGGCGGGAGCCGGGACCGATGCGGTGATCGATAGCCTTGTGCCGCTTCTGGAAGAGGGCGATATCATTATCGATGGGGGCAACGCCAAGTGGACCGACACAATCCGTCGCGAGAAGGAGCTTACAGCCAAGAAGCTGCGCTTCGTTGGATCCGGGGTTTCCGGTGGTGAAGAAGGGGCGCGCTTTGGCCCGAGCCTCATGCCCGGTGGATCCCCCGAGGCTTGGGAACATTTGGAGCCGATCTGGACGGCTATCGCGGCAAAGGTCGATGAGCAAGGTCGCCCGCTCCTGGGAGCGGAGCCCGGAAAGCCGGTCGAGGGAGGGTCTGCCTGTTCCGCCTATATCGGTCCCGATGGTGCCGGGCACTATGTCAAAATGGTGCATAACGGAATCGAATACGGTGACATGCAGATGATCTGCGAGGCCTACGATTTGATGAAGCACGTCCTCGGCATGGAGCCGGCAGAGATGGGCGAAGTCTTCAGTGAGTGGAATGGCGGGCTGTTGGATAGCTTCCTTATTGAGATCACAGCCGATATTCTGAAGCAGAAGGATCCCGTTACAGGGAAGGCTTTTGTCGACATCGTGCTCGATACCGCAGGCCAGAAAGGCACCGGAAAATGGACCAGCGTGAATGCCCTTGATATGGGTGTGCCGGCCCCGACAGTGGCAGAAGCCGTTTTTGCCCGTTGCCTCAGCGCGCTGAAAGAAGAGCGTGTGGCGGCCTCCGACATCCTTAAGGGACCCGAGTTCAAGTTCGACGGAGACAGGTGCGAGTTCATCGAGGCCGTGCGAGATGCCCTCTATTGCTCCAAGATTTGTTCCTACGCCCAGGGTTTCCAGCTGATGCGTGAAGCCCAGAAGGAATACGGCTGGGAGCTGAACTTTGGCGAAATCGCCCAGATTTGGCGCGGGGGCTGTATTATTCGTGCTGCCTTCCTGCAGAAGATCACGGAAGCCTATGCCCGCGATCCGGAACTCGCCAACCTGTTGCTGGATCCATTTTTCAACGAGCAGATCCAGAAGGCCCAAGGTCATTGGCGGCATGTGGTTGCTGTGGCATCGCAGGCGGGGATCAGCATCCCGACCTTTAGCAGTGCCTTGAGTTATTACGACGGCTATCGCACGGCCCGGCTCCCTCAGAACTTGCTGCAGGCTCAGCGCGACTACTTCGGGGCTCATACTTATGAGCGGGTTGATCAAGAGCGCGGGAAGTTCTATCACATCGACTGGCCCAAGCCCGACCGGCCGCAGATCGAAAGCTGAGGCGATTACTGGAGTTTGATTTTTGAACGGGAGCAGTCGAAAGGCTGCTCCCGTTTTTTTATGTGCGCCCGGCAGGGCGCATCTGCTGGAGAGTGCTCATGAACAGAGTTCAGGAAAGACCCCATAATAAAAAAACCCGCTCCAAACGGAAGCGGGTTGAGAGAAGGTCGATATCCTTGATTGTTTTTACCTGTGCCTGCGGCGACGTAAGGCGACACCGATCAGGGCAACCAAACCAACGAGAATCGCGTAGGTTGAGGGCTCCGGAATCGCTGTAGCGGTAAGGGTCACATCGTCAAAGAAGAGAGCTTTGAGGTAATCGCCTTCATGGCGCATGCCCAGATAGACGGAGATCGTGTCGCCCGCATAGATCGGGTTATCAGCGGTGGAAAAGGTCAGGCTAACGGGATAGAATACATCCTCTTCTCCTGAACCCACGTTGCGGATATCAACATCGACGGAGGCGACATCGACGCCGTTTGCTCTCAATCCGCCCAGCGCATACCATTGGCCACTGGTTATGTAGCTATTCCGAGCGACATAAAATTGGAGCTCATAGGTGGTGTCGGGAGCAAAGGTTTCCGATAGTGTTGTCGAGATGGTTCCGCTGAAGGAAGTCGAGGAATCGGAATCGCCTGTCATGGTGACTCGGGCCATCAGATTGCCGTGGATAGCTGCAAGACCATCTGAGGCCGCGACGCGCCCGGAGGTGCTGAAGCCGTCTTCTCCGCGCGGTTGGTCTTCCACCCATGAGGTGGGAACGATGTATTCGGCTTCACCGCCTTCTTCAAAGGAAGCGTTGGGGATTGTGAGAAAGGAATTCGCCGAAACAAGAGGAACGGCGAAAACGGAGATAATGGATAGGATGGGGAATTTCATAACGGCATTGAAGGTATGGTACAAATTCCTGAGGGTCAATGGCTATTACCAAAATCGACATCTATCGCTGAAGTTGATGAAGCCAGTTTTCAAGATCCAGATCGGTCCGCAGGGTGTGCTTGGGGCTGCAAACGGGGTCGATGAGATCTTGGTAGTTTTTTTCAGTAAAGCGTCGGCAATGCAAGAGGATGCGGGCCCGCTGGCCGGGGGCTCGGATCAGTCGCCCAAGAGCTTGGTTGATCTTGATCATGGCCGGGATGAGGTAAGCGCGGTTGAAAGCGGCCTCAGGCCCGAATTGCTGAAAGGCCTCCCGGCGGGCTTCCTGAAGAGAATTGACCTCGGGCAGGGCAGGACCGACCACCATGGCCATGTCGACACGGCCGCCGAGAAGGTCGATGCCCTCAGTAAATCCGGTGCCAAGAACGAGGAAAAGCGCATGCGCCGTGAGGAGGTTCTCCTCGATGAAAGCCGTTTGTTCGGCGAGGGAAAGCCCGCGCGGCGCGAGCGCGATGCGCAGGGCGGGATCGTAGAAAGGGCAGTAGGCCATCACATTCTCGGCGTACTTGTAGCTCGGGAAAAAGACGACGAGGGGGGAGCGGCTGTGTAGTGAAAGTTTCGCTACTGTTTCGGCCGTGATCGCGACGGTGCGGGGGCGATCGCGAAAGACGGTGCTGATCCGGGCATCGACGGCCACATCGTAAGCACCGGTGCGCCACGGAGCCGCGGCCTCGACGACAACGGCTTTGTCCGGGGAAATACCAAAAGATGCCAAGGTTGGCTCGATGGGACGCAGGGTGGCGGACATCAACAGCGTATGAGCGAAGGGCTCAATATCCGTCGCAATAAAGGGCGCGGCATCGAGACACGTCAGCCGGACTTCGCCTTTGGCGGGCGACCACATAAAGCGATCGATTCGATGGTCCTGTAACCGACGGGTATCGAGGAGATCCCAAAGAATCTCGCGGGTAAGCTCTGAAATGGTATCCGGGTCGGGAAAGTTTTGCAGGAGGCGGTCGACAGTATTTTCGATAGCGCCGATGAAGGCGTATTCCGCTTCCGGTGGGGGCGTATTTGTTCTTGGGAAAGCTTCACACTCACGCGCTAGATCGTCGATTGAATCCGGGAGGGAACTGAAAGGTAGAAGAGCGGCAAGTTCTCCCGCAACCAAGTGAAGAGCGTCCGCCCGGAAAGAAGCGGACCACGCCTCGGCGGTGCGCGATGGGAGGTTATGGGCTTCATCAACAATCAGGCAGGTGCGGGCGGGATCAAAGCCGGGTTGGTGAAGGAAGACTCCTGCGTGCCGGGGAGAAAAGATGTAGTTGCAATCGCCGATCCAGATATCCGCCCATGGTAAGAGCGCGCGGGTGATTTCGTAAGGCGGCAGTTGGTGTTGTTCGCCGAGTTCCTGGATTCGGGGTAGATCAACCGTTCCGTCCTGGAAGAGGTCAGGCAAAGGGAGGTTGGCTTGGCTCCATGCGGCTTCAAGCTGGTCCGAAGGGATCGGACTTCCGCCGTGTTCAGCCCGACTGCGCATTTGCAGGTAGTTGAAGCCGCCTTCGGGAGGCCGCATGGCTGCCAGCTGCTGGCAGACTTCAACCTGACCCGTCGACTTGGCGGTGAGATAAATGATTCGGTCCACGAGGCCGTCGCGGAGGGATTCCAAGGCGATTTGAAGAGCGAGACCCGTCTTGCCAAATCCAGTGGGTGCTTCGAGGACTGTGATGCGGCTCTGTTGAAAGGAGGCCCGCAGAGCTGCGCTGGTTTCGAGCTGACCTTCTCTCGCCCTATTGAATGGGGGGAGGAAGTCCAATCCGCGAACAGCCAAAGAATGACGCAGGCGAGCATTGAGGAAATTGGTGAGGCGCTGGAGGCAGGTATCGAGCCGATCCTCGGCATCGTTGATGGCAACCGACTGCGTCAACCCTTGGTCAATGTCGACGAAAACGACTTCGGCGCGCACCGGCAGAGCCGTCTCTTTCAGCAGCGTGGAGGGTGCGAGCGCAAGGTATATGGCTGCCTGATTGAAGTAATCGGGATAATCATGCTCCAGTTCTTCAGTTGAGAGCGGAAGGGCGCGGCGAACCGTTTTCACCTCGCGCAGGCAGATGCCATCAGGTTCGTGCAGAATCTGGTCGATCCGTCCCTGAATGCGGAAGGTCCAGCCTGCGTGATCCCATTGAGCCAGGAGGCTGGCTTCAAAGATCGCCTTGCGTCCAGGATCCGCTTGCACGGCCTCATTCAATTGCTCCCGCAAGGTCTGATGCCACTGCATTCCCACCTCCGCCCGCCACCGACCGGTGGGCCGGGCATCGGACGGGCGCGGCCCGAGACGGAAGTTGGCCAAGTCGGTGACGGAGAGGTCGACGGTTCGCTCGGAAAAGGAAATATGCATGGGAAGGCTCGACTCCTATCACGTTGATTGCCCGCCATGGACGACCGCCAGCCAAAACCTCTTATATCGAGGTAAACAAAGCCCTCGCTCAAAGAACACGTTTTACGAACGCTGGGTAGATGTCTGTGATTAAAATAGGGTGTTTTGCCTAAATTGTTGTCGACAGGACCTCCTTTGTCCTAAAGAACAAAACATCCCTGCCGTTTAATCTGGAAACGGGCTTTTATCTATGACGCGTCACTCTCCAGCCACCAGAAATGATCGGTCGAAAAACCGGGCCGCGCAGCGGTATCTGATCTTTACCGTCGCGGAAGACCATTACGCGGTGGGTGTGCTGAAGGTTTCCGAAATCATCCAGATCCAGCCCATCACCCGCATCGCCAAGCTTCCGCCGTATGTAAAAGGTGTGATCAATCTGCGTGGCAAAGTCATTCCTGTCATCGATCTTCGGCTGAAATTCGAATTCGCCGAGGCCAGTTACGGCGACCGCACATGCATTGTTGTGGTCTTCATCAAGGGCGAGAGCGGGCAGGAACACCTCACCGGGCTGATCGTCGATGGGGTGGAAGAGGTGGCTCATCTCAAGGATGAAGAGATCGTGGAAGCGCACAGCTTTGGACACAGCTTTCTCGCGGCGGATTACATCTTCGGCGTGGTCAAGATGGGCGAGCAAATCGCGACAATTCTCGATATAGACCGGGTCGTAAACGATCGCACCCTAAGAAAAATCGAAGAAGCCACGGGTGAATTGGAGAACGCCACCGCGCTCTCCCAATCGTCAGATGAGACATGATTCCTGGGTCCCTATCTCTTTTAAAACAATGAACTGCTACTTGTCCTCCATTCGATCCTTGGCGAAGGCTTTACAGACCTCCACCTTCCTCGGGACTCTGTTCCTGGCATCGAGCCTCTCCAGCTTGGCCAGCTCTATTACACTTCTCTCCGGAGAGGTGGTGGAAGGAGAGATCCTTGTCGCCAATCATGAATCGCTTATCGTGGCGCTGAAGGATGGAGGCGCAAAAACACTGGCGACAGATGAGCTCCAACCAGAGTCTCTGGAACTCCTTCGGGCATGGAAGGATAGAAATCCCCGGTTGGCATCGGTGCACACCCGATTTGATCGTCCGCCTGTGCCCCGTCGGACGGTTGAGCCCGCGCGGGAACGGGTTCCCGCAGGTGCATCGGGCATGGTCAGCATCGGCCTTGTGATCGATGAAGCAGGACGGGTTATTACAGCGGAGGTCCTGCGTTCACAGCATGCCGGCTTGGAGACGGAGGCTATAAATGCTGTAAGGCGCTGGATCTTTGACCCCGCGGAAGTCGGGAATTCACCGGTGACAAGCTACATTGTCGTGCCGTTACGTTTTAATTGAGGCGATTCATTCGGAGAACTGCATACTATGTTTATCACTTCTATCTGGAAGCGGATCGGCCTTGGAGGTAAGGTTGCCATCCTGTTCTTTGTCAGCTTGTTGCTGATTATTCTGATAAGCGCGGCCATGATGTATTCATTTGACCGTGTGACAAAGGCAACCGAAGCCTATAGCCAATCCCGGACAGAGGCCGCCGCCTTGGTTGCATGGGAACGTGGAATCTACGAGCTTCGTGACGGGATTAATCGTCACCTTGTGACTTGGGATCCAGCGCTTGGGGAAGAAGTGACGGTATTGGGTGTGCAATCGCGGAAGCGGGTAGACGAAGCATTGCAAGTGATTGAGGATCCAGATCGCCGCGCTCTCCTTAGCCAGGCTGTCGAAGCCCTGAATAACATGCAGACAGCGTATTTGGACCAAGTCGGTATCCGTGAGAAGAGCCAAAAGCTTCAGGCGGAGACGATGAATCCATTGCGTGATCGTATTGAGGATCACATTGATCACTTGATCGAAAGTGAACGCATGACCGGTGCCATTGCGGGCGCGCTTTCGCTCACGCAGCTTCGGCTCAGGTTGATGGAGGTGCGGAGCGATGTGCAGAATTTCCTCATGACGGGGCGGGCACAGTATTCGGAAGCAGCCACAGAGGAGATGCGAATACTCATAGCTGACTTTCAGGGGCTGTTGATCGAGTACGAGGAGATGCTTGAATTCGATGACTCGCTCGCTGACTCGGTCAAGGAGACGAGGTTAAAAGCAATGCTGGAGGATGCGGCTTTGTATGATCAGGCGATTATCCAGCTAACCGAGCATCAGGAGGAGATGTCCCGCTTGATGACGCAGGATCTCGCCAGTGCGCAGATCTATCTTCAATCTGTGATTCAGCGGCTTCTTGCCGAATTGGCGGTTTGGGAAGCGGATGTCGCCGAGGATTTGACGCGCCTTATCGGGAGCTCCAGCAAGCTTGGCATGGCGGCGGGAGCGGGCGGTATCCTCTTCTGTCTGTTGGCTGGCTATTTCCTGAATCGGTGGATGAAGCGGACGCTTGAAACTATGGCCGAAAAACTGCGGATCGCCGCCCGGGAAACGGACGCGGCTTCGGCCCAGATCGCTGCCTCCAGTCAGGAGCTGGCCTCTGGTGCGAATCAGCAAGCGGCCTCGCTTGAGGAAACATCTGCCTCGATGGAGGAGATGGCCGGAATGGTGGAACGAAGTACAGAGAATGCTATCAAGGCCAGAGAATGCTCCAAGATCGCCCGGGAAGCGGCTCACGGGGGCGTGCGTGACATGGATGCCATGGCGGCTTCGATGAATACCATTATTCAGTCGAGCAAGGAGATTTCGAAAATCATCAAGACAATCGACGAGATTGCTTTTCAGACCAATATTCTAGCGTTGAATGCGGCTGTGGAAGCCGCCCGGGCTGGGGAAGCTGGGGCAGGCTTTGCTGTTGTGGCCGAAGAAGTTAGAAACCTTGCACAGCGAAGTGCTGCGGCTGCACGGGAGACCTCTGACCGACTCGGTGCCGCCGCCGAGCAAACGGAGCACGGTGCCCGGATGAGTCGGAAAGTGGGTGAAAGTCTCGAGCGAATCGTGGCGCGGGTTCAGGAAGTGGATAAACTCGTGGAAGAGATTGCCGCCTCAAGCATGGAGCAGAGCCAGGGTATCAAGCAGATCAACGTTGCGGTCATGCAAATGGGCGAGGTCACGCAGTCGAACGCCGCGGGAGCGGAGGAGACAGCGGCAGCTGGATCGATGCTGCGGGAACAGGCGACAGATCTCAAGGCCGCGGTGAGCTTGCTTCTCGCCCTGGTTAACGGTGAAAGTGATCAGGAAATGAACGCATCCGGAATGGACAACGCTTCATGGGAAGAAGCCGGCTCTGCTGAGAGACATCCCAGGAAAGGGCAGAGCCCGGATTTCGCGGATGATTTCGACGAAGGAGATCGGAAAAGGGATCGGCCAAACGACCGAGCAAAGAAGCCAGGGAAGAAGGAAGTTGCCCTCGCGGCAGAATCTTCCGATGAAAGCCGGATTGAGGACTTCTTCCGATGATTACGATTTGCATTTGCAGATGATGAGATTGGCTCGACGACCGCTGGATCGACAGGTTGCTCCTTCAGTATTTGGTCGGGGCAGGGCGGCGCTCATTTTTCTTTTTATCATCACGCTCTTTATCGGTTGTCAGCGGGCGGAGCGTCGGGTCGGGCAAACGGTTGTAGGGGCGGGGATCGAGATCCACAATGTTTACGTCGATCCGGCGATTGATGCGCGCATCCGTGAAGTTGCGGTCCTCCCTGTTTCGGGGATGGGTTCGCCTGAGGAGGCGGAGCAGCTGCGGGCAGTCTTCATTGAAGAGCTTCACCGTAAGCGGCGTTACCACATCCTGCCTGAAGAGGGTGCTCTGGCGATGGCTGATGCCGTTCTTCAGGTCCATGTCATCTCGTATCATTCCTACAAACCAGTTTCTTTAGGTATCCGGGCTACACTTGCCCGAGCCGATGACGGTGTTGTTTTTTGGGCGGTCGAGGAGCATTTTCAGAGCGGAGATCCAGCCGTACGCCGATCGGCGATGCGGTTTGCCCGAGACCGTTATCGGCAGGCCTATCCGGCACCAAGCGGCGAAGGTATCCTTCTCAGCCCAACACGATTTGCTCATTTCGCCGCCGCAACTTTGTTTTCCACGCTCCCGACTCGGGAGGACATTGGCTCCTCGCCAAGGCTGTGACATGGAGGGGAGCACGGACAACAAAACATCGCTTGATCTGATCATCGGACAGGCACTTCAGATCCCGTCTGCCCCCGATTTGTTACCACGGCTGATGAAATCTTTGGATGATCCACAGCAGACGGGCGAAGAGCTGTCGGCCCTGATCGAGCTCGACCCGGGCATTGCCAGTGCCACGCTCCGGCTGGCGAATTCGACCTGGTTTGGAGGGCGCGGTCAGTGCGACAACCTGCGGGAAGCGATTTTTCGACTGGGGGCAAAGGAAGTCTTTCGTATCACCGCAACGAGTCTGACCCTGCGCTGGATTGAGCAAGGCAGGGCCGACGGCAATTCCGGGTGGGACCCAGCGGATTTTTGTCGTCATTCATTGAGCGTCGCTATCGCTTCGCGTCTGGTCGCTCAGGAGATGTCCGGGGTGGATGAGATGAAGGCTTACACGGCGGGACTCATGCACGATATCGGCAAGCTTGTTCTCGCTTCGGCCGTGCCGGAACGGCTGGCTGAAGTCCGGGCATACCTTCTTCACGAGGGCGGATCCTGGCGCGCCGCCGAGTATGCGGTCCTTGGCTTTGACCATACGGTGGTTAGTGCCGCCTTAATGCAAAAGTGGGGTTTCCCGGAATCTCTGGTCACAGTTTGTCGGTATTACCCGACACCCTCCAAGGGGCCTGCGGAGTATTTTGGGTTGTTGGCCGCGGTGCACGCAGGGAAACATCTCGCGGTGAGCCTTGGAGTCGGGGTCGGAGAAGAGGGTTTTCTTACAGAAATCGATATTCCGTTCTTAGGAAAAGAAAAGTTGGATACCTCGCTCGGGGAGCGGATCCTTCCAGCGATGTGTGATGAGCTGGGGCGCCTTTTGGGCGGAACGCTCTACATTGGGCGCATCGGGCTGGGAGATTTGGGTACATTCTGATCCGTCTTGCGGACCGACAGAACTCCCGCAGGGTGATTAGCATGCGTCAGGAGAGCCAAGCCAAAAGGTCTTCCGGGTCTATCGGGGATACATCATCTGCCCCCTTTCTACATCTCCTTGTGCGGGGACTTGCTCATTATGCGTGGGTCCCGATCCCGCTTCTGATCGGAGGTATCGTAATTCTCTGGATGATTGGTGACCCTGCTGTGGTGCGTGAACCGCCGTATCTGCTTCTGGTTCTAAACATTACTTTCCGGACCGCTATTGGGATTTTTATCGCTTATCTGGCGGCCCGTAGCTTTTCGAGGAATGGATCTCTTCCCATTCTGGCACTTGGGAGCGGAACGCTGATTTTTGGTTTGGCGAGTGCAGTGGGAGGGGTCGGCATCCATTACGACCAACTCAATCTGGGGCTGACGGTTGTCAATACAGGCTTCTGGTTTTCCGGGGCGTGTCATCTATTTGCGGCGCTTGGGACCCTTTCGCATCGGGGTTACGTCGTGAGGAAGGCACCCTTGGTTCTGAGCACTGCTTACGCGGCGGTCCTGTTGCTTTGTGTGCTTCTGGTCATGTCAGCCGCAGAAGGGCTGTTGCCTGCCTTTTATGTATCCGGGGATCATCGTGAAACGATCCGACAAGTGGTGTTGTCGTCAGCTGCGGGCATGTTTGCTCTGGCCTCAGTTGTCACAGCGACCTCAGCCTGGCGGCGGGAATGGATGTTTGGTCAATGGTATTCACTTTCGTTGGGGCTGATTGCGATTGGCCTGGGTGCAGTCTTGATCCCTTCAGCGGTGGGCAGCCTCGTCGGATGGGCGGGTCGTTCGGCGCTCTATTTGGGCGGGCTTTATATGTTGTGTGCCGTCCTGAGCGCATCGCGCCGCCTGGGAGAGTGGGATGCCAAACTGCATGAAGCCTTGGAGGACAGTCGCTATCGCCTGCAAACATTGAGCGAAGCAACTTTCGAAGCCATTGTCGTCACTGAGAACGGGGTCATCGTCGATGTGAATGACCGGTTCACAGACCTTCTTGGCTACTCCAAGGAGGAGAGTCTGGGGAAGGCGATTCCGGTTTTCATTCCGCAAGATTACGTGAGTCAAGTCCTCCAACGGATCGAGGATGGGGGCGAGGGGATCATCGAACATCCGGCAATTCGGAAAGACGGAAGTATCGTGATGGTTGAGGTCCATGGGCGGACCCTGAGACGCCACGGCCGCAGGATACGGTTCTCCGCGATTCGAGACATCACTGAGCGCAAGAATCATGAGCGGGCTCTGGAGAAGGCGCGTGCGGAATTGGAACAGCGCGTGGCGGAGCGGACTGAGGAGCTGCGCCAGCGAGCGGAGCAACTCGCCCGGCTGACCTCGGAGCTGACTTTGACGGAGCAACGCGAGCGGCGGCGCCTGGCGCAGGTATTGCACGATCACCTTCAACAGCTTCTGGTGGGCGCGAAGTATAGTCTTTCGATTCTGGGAAGAAAGGTGGCTGAGGAGAATCGGGAGGATTTGCTGCGTGTGGAGCATCTTTTGAACGAATCGATTGAGGCCTCGCGATCACTGACGATTGAGCTCTCGCCACCGATCCTGCATGAGGGCGGGTTGTCCGCCGGCTTACAGTGGCTGGTGCCCTGGGCCAAGGAGAAGTTTGGCCTGAAGGTGGTTCTCGAGATCAATGAGGAAGTGACTGTCGAACGCGAGGATGTCCGGCTTCTTCTCTTCCAGGCGGTCCGGGAGCTTCTGTTGAA
>CAYOIB010000007.1:0-62195 GCA_964403935.1 uncultured Puniceicoccaceae bacterium
GCTTACTAACCTCTGTTATCTGGTCTGTGCTGCTATCTATACCTTACTATCTCCAATGGCCGACTATTGCCGGCCTTGCTTGCTATCCAAATACCATTCATCCTATACCTATGCTAAACACCGTTGCTTTCAAAAGGTTTCAATTATTTCTGATCGCGATATAGCCGAAGCGTCCGCGGTCATAGAGGTAAAGTTTATTGGCTCCACGGCGCAGGAGGGCGCGGGCTTCTGCCGGGCTTCCGACGCTTTGGTCATTGATCTCGACGATCACCATACCCGGTCGGAAGGTTCGTGCAAAAGGAGAGCGCGAATTCACTTCGGTAATGACAACTCCGGTCACGTCTTCGCCGATACGGTATTGCTCTCTGCGTTCAGGCGTCATGCCTCCAATAGAGATCCCATCAAGGAAAGTTATTCCCGCGACGGAGGCGGCTTCGTCGAGATCGCCCAGGACCACAGGCAGCGAGAGACTTTGGCCGTCGCGCATGAGAGTGATATCGACCTCTTTGCCTGGGATGTTCTGAGCCACCTGGAGGCGGAGGTCATGGGCGGAGCGAATGGCGCGGCCGTTGAGCTCCACGATGACATCGCCACGTTGAATCCCGGCTTCATCGGCGGCCAATCCCTCTTCGACGCCCTGAACGAGGGCCCCGTGTGTATTGGTCAGGCCCATGGCTTCGGCCATGACCTCATTGACATCGCCAATACTGATCCCCAGGAAGCCCCGGCGGACGGATCCGGTGGTGGCGAGGTTAATGAGGACGGAATGCGCCATCGTGCTGGGGATGGCAAAGCCGATGCCAATGCTGCCCCCTGTCCGCGAAAGGATGGCGGTGTTAATCCCGACGAGGCGACCTTTCGCATCGATGAGGGCACCGCCGGAGTTGCCCATGTTGATGGACGCGTCGGTTTGAATAAAGTTCTCGTAGGCATCTTCGCCCAG
The DNA here is from genome assembly GCA_964403935.1 of uncultured Puniceicoccaceae bacterium. Lineage (GTDB taxonomy): Bacteria > Verrucomicrobiota > Verrucomicrobiia > Opitutales > Oceanipulchritudinaceae > SLLG01. Next base: position 944 of record CAYOIB010000007.1, read on the forward strand.
GATGTTCAGGTTTCCACGACCGGTGGCGGAAATGATGCCCTTGGTAACCGTGAGGCCGATGCCCATGGGGTTTCCGATAGCAAACACGATATCCCCCACCTCGAGATTTCCACTGTCTGCCACCGGAAGATAAGGCAATCCTTCGGCCTCAATCTTCAGGACGGCCACGTCAGTTCGGGGGTCGCGTCCAATGACTTTGGCGACGAGCTCGCGCTCATCATTGAGCCGAACGAGGATCTCATCCGCAACTTCATCGGAGCGGCCCGAGATGACGTGATTGTTTGTGAGGATATAGCCATCTTCAGAAACAAGAACGCCGGAGCCCATCCCCTCGGGCAGCTTGCGTTCCTCCACGGTGGGATTTTCGCCAATCGAAGGACCGGGGGGTACGCCAAAGAAGCGGCGTAACATCTCTTGACGAGGATCAACCCCGCCCCCGCGGGCCACTTGAACGACACGTGACGTATGGACAGAGACCACGGCCTGCCGCGCATCACGAAGAATGTCAGCATAGCTGACGCGTTCCGCCGGATCCCGTTGAATCTCTTCCTCCAGGAGGGGAATTCGGTCAATAACAGTCGGATCCAGCTCAATCGAGTCGTCAGCGAATAAGAACGCACTCGCCGCAACGCTCATGGCGATTACGGTTGAGCAGGAAAGTATTCGATAGAATCGGGAGGTTTTCTTCATCTTTGCACGATCTTTGCATTGTCTATACCAAGAGCCGTGCCAATTCTGGAACGGTTATTCGTTTAAACCTGGTAATCAGTTACTTATGATTTCACCTGAACTTTTCGCCTTCCTCGGCCCCGCCGCGACCGATAAGAAACTTACCACCCTGTGATCAGAGATTTTCCGATGTCCCTCCGCCTGCGTTTCACGGTGTTGATTGCGACGGCTCTCGCGGCCCTGTCCCTCCTCGCTGCCGCTTCCTGGCTGTTATATGGAGAATTTCGCCAAGTGGGGCTCTATGTTGAAGAAGCTCGGAGCGAAGGCACGCGAATCGCCGATCAGTACCTTGTCCGGGTCCGGGCAATGGATGTGGCGCTGCTTCAGTATGAGATCCGGAAGGACCAGCCGTCATGGACGCAGTTTGTTTCGCAAAGCCGGGCGTTGGAAAGCTGGCTCCGGCAACGCGGGGGACTGCTCACGAGTGAGGAGGAGAAAGAAGCACTCATTCGCATTCAGGGAACGTATATCGAGTTCATTCAGCGGGCGCGCATTTACGAAGACAACCGCTTCGTGGCTGATGTGCTGACCCCGAAACGCATCGCCCGGGCCAACCTGGAGAACACCATCAGCAACCTGCTCAGCCTCGGAAACGACTTGGCCACGGCCCATCAGGCCCGCGTTTCCGGCATGTTGGAGGAAACCCGTGATGCGCTTGAGATGATTGCGGTTTTCACCATTGTGGCCTTCTGCGTTTTGCTCGGCACCCTGATCTGGCAGGGACGTGAAGTTTACTTTCGTTACGTCGCTCCCCTGCGTTTGAAAGTCATTGAGCAATCAGACCGACTCGAGCGGCAGGAGAAGATTGCCTCGCTTGGCATGCTGGCGGCCGGCGTTGCCCACGAGATCCGAAATCCCTTGGCGGCAATCAAGGCTCGACTTTACACCCTTCAGAAAGCGGTCCAGGGAGACGATTCGGCCCTCGAGGATGCGACCATCATCCAAGGTGAGATCCATCGGCTTGAGGATATTGTCCATGACTTCCTGAAACTTGCGCGCCCCCCCGAACCCCAGTTTGAAATTGTGCCAGTGGATACGGTCATCAATGAAGTGGCCCAACTCCTCCAGCCCGAGTTTGCCACCCGCAGTCTCACCCTTGTGGCCGAAGCCCAGGCCGATACCTGTGCCAACCTCGATCGCGAACAATTGAAGCAGTGTCTCATCAATCTCGCTCAAAATGGTGCAGAAAGTATCGAGGGCGCAGGCACAATAACCCTGGCCTCGAAATTGACTAACGTCGATTGGGAGGGGCGGAAACGAAAGACCATTTGTATCCAAATACGGGATACAGGATCCGGAATCCCATCCGAGATCCAGCGGCGCCTGTTTGATCCGTTCTTCACAACAAAGGCGAAAGGGACAGGATTGGGATTGGCCCTCACGCAACGGCTCATCCACGGAATGGGTGGCCAGATCGCCTACCAGACCCAACCTGGATCCGGCACCACATTTACGCTCTACTTCTATCCGCATGGCACAAAATACGATTCTCATAGTTGAGGACGACGCTTCGCTCGCGACCTCCGTGGCCAAGGTGCTTCGCACGGAGGGCTATCCCGTGAAGATTGCTTCCGACGGGAATGAAGGCCTGCGTGAAATTCAGGAAAACGGCACCCGGATATCGCTTGTCCTGACCGATCTTCGTCTGCCGGGGATGTCAGGACTTGCCCTCGTGGCCCGGGCCAAGAGCCTCCACCCCCACCTTCCGGTCATCCTCGTAACGGCCTTTGGCACAGCCGAAAACGCGATTGAAGCGACTCGAAGCGGGGCATTTGACTACATTCTCAAACCCTTCGAAATGCCGGAGCTCCTTGAATTGGTCGACCGTGCACTCCGCCAGGCCAACCTCGCCCGGGAAACTGTCCACTTTGCCCGGACGCAGGATTCTTCGGGGGATGTCATGATCGGCAATAGCCGCGTCATGCAGGAGCTCTACAAAGAGATTGGACGCGTTGCCGCCACCTCTGTGAATACGCTTATCCGGGGTGAGACCGGCGCGGGGAAGGAACTCGTCGCCCGCGCGCTCCATCAATATAGCCCCCGCAAAGATGACGCCTTCATTCCGGTGAACTGCGCCGCCATTCCGGAGACTTTGCTGGAAAGCGAGCTTTTTGGCCATGAGCGGGGTGCCTTCACGGGAGCCGACCTTCGGCGCATCGGGCGCTTTGAACAGGCAAATGGCGGCACCCTCTTTCTCGATGAAGTCGGCGACATGCCGGCATCCATTCAGGCAAAGCTCCTGCGTGTCCTTCAGGACAGCGCCGTCCAACGTCTCGGTGGGAAAGAGCTGATCCCAATCGATGTGCGCGTGATCTGTGCGACCCATCAACCGCTCGAGGAGATGATCCAGAAGCGGCATTTCCGAGAGGATCTGTTCTATCGAATCAATACCGTGGAGCTCCGCGTGCCTCCCCTCCGCGAGCGACCGGAGGATATCCCTGCCCTCATTCATTATTTCGTCGAACGACAGCAAGCAGATCCTGCGAAGCCTGCCCCGGTCTTTGAAGAAGGAGCGATTCAGCGACTGCAGAACCACCCTTGGCCGGGAAATATCCGTCAGCTCCAAAACATCGTCCACAAATTGGTCATCCAGTCTCAGGGCTACGTCATCTCCCGGGATCAGGTGGTTGCGATTCTCACACAACCGGCCGGTGATCATCCTGCTTCCGGCCTGAGCGCGCGGGTTCAGGCACTCCTTGATGGGGCGCAGAAAGGCGACGAAAAGAATATCCATGCACAACTGATTTCGGAAGCCGAAGCGGAGCTTTTGCACCAGGCAATCATCCGGGCCAACAGCAACATCGCCCAAGCCGCCCGGTGGCTTGGTATTTCCCGCTTAACCCTCCGTGAGAAGCTCAAACAGCACGGGCTCTATCTCCCCAAATAGCCCGGGCGCGGCCCCTTCTTCGACGCCCGGCCACAGGCAGGCAACAGGTCTCATGGCCACCCCTTGAGCCTCGAGAGCTCGACACTGAATTCTTCCTCAGAAGAATGCTAACGATGGAAGCCAAGATGACGCCCGGACAACGATGGATCAGCGAACCAGAACCCGAATTGGGTCTGGGTCTGCTCGAGGAGGCCGACGCCCATCAGATGCTCCTGTTCTTTCCGGCGTCCGGCGAGCGCCGGCGCTACGCTCTGGCAAATGCGCCGATCAAACGGGTTCGCTTTCGCGAGGGAGACACCATTCGCGGGGCTGGCGGTCCACCCGTTGTGGTGGAAGAAGTGGAAGAACGGGCAGGAATCATCCATTACCATTGTGGCGATTTGATTCTGCTCGAATCAGATCTCTCCGATTCCATCAGCTTCAGCACGCCGGAAGAACGCCTTACCCGGGGACAGGTGGACGATTCCCGCTCCTTTGATCTCCGCTACGATGCGATTTGCCACGACAACCGTATGCGACGCTCGGAAGTGGCAGGCCTTGTCGGCGGGCGAATCGATCTGATTCCCCATCAAATCTCCATCGCCAGCGATGTGGCCAATCGTTACCTTCCACGCGTGCTCCTGGCCGATGAAGTGGGCCTTGGGAAAACGATCGAGGCCTGTCTCATTCTGCATCGCCTCTACCTTACCGGGCGGGCGCAGCGTATTCTTATCCTGGTGCCGGAGAGCCTCGTGCACCAGTGGTTCGTCGAGTTGCTCCGCCGCTTCAACCTATGGTTCACCCTGATGGACGAAGAACGATGCCTCTCGATCACGGGTGCGGAGGAAGAGGCTGCCGAGAGGAACCCGTTTCTGGAGGATCAGCGCCTTATCTGCAGTACCCAATTTCTCGCTCGGAACAAGCGGTGGGCAGACCTCGCCATCAGTGCAGGCTGGGACATTCTCGTCGTCGACGAGGCGCACCATCTTGCCTGGAGTCCGGAGGCAGCCAGCCCTGAATACCTCACTGTTGAAGCCTTGGCACGAAGGTCGCCGGGTCTTCTCCTTCTCACGGCCACCCCGGAGCAGCTCGGTGCTACCGGCCACTTCGCCCGCCTGCGCCTGCTTGATCCGGCACGTTACACCAGCCTCGATGCTTTCCAAAAGGGGCAAAAGGCCTTTGCAAAAGTCGCCGCCGTCGCAGAAAAGCTCTTTGCCTCCAGCCGCCTCTCTTCTTCTGACAAGAAAGTCCTCCGCGAAATCCTGACCGAGCAGGCCACTTCCCTTGACGAAACACTCGCCGCGATCGCCCGGGGAGACGAGGGAGCCCGCAGACAGCTCCTTGAGGATCTCATTGATCGACACGGGACGGGCCGCGTTATTTTCCGGAACACGAGAGAAGCCCTCTCGGGATTTCCAAAACGGATCGCCCTCCCCGCTCCGCTGGACCCGCGCCCGGGCTTGACCGAAGAGGAACTGCATGCCCGCCTTCTTCGGGAATACGAACTCGATGGAAAGGCAGCTTCAGAAGGCCGACCTCTCAACTATAAAGGCGGCCCGCGAATTCACTGGCTCGCCAACCTGCTGCGGGATCTGCCGAATGAGAAATTCCTCGTTATATGTCGCACGCCGGAGAAGGTCCTTGCCATCGACGAGGCCCTGCAATCTGAAATCAGCGTGTCTTCAGCGGTCTTTCATGAGCACCTTACGCTGATTCAACGGGATCGAAATGCTGCATGGTTCGCCGAGAAAGAAGGCGCGCGTGTTCTCATTTGCTCAGAGATCGGCAGTGAAGGGCGCAACTTCCAGTTTGCCCACCATCTTGTGCTCTTTGATCTACCCGTAAACTCAGAGTTGCTTGAGCAACGCATTGGACGGCTCGATCGCATCGGCCAGACCGCTGAAATCAAGATCCACATCCCCTATCTTCGTGGCAGCGCCCTTGAGCTGCTCAAAAGGTGGCATCATGATGGCCTCGAGGGCATTGAGCATTCTCTTCGCGGCGGCAACACCTACACCGAACGATTCGGCGATCACCTTCGCCGCATCGCCCGTCACTATCATACGGGCGATCAGCAAGTGCGGGCAGAGGCCGATACGCTCATCGCAGATACCAGCGCCTGTCGCGAAGACCTGGAGGAGCAACTTCGCAAAGGGCAGGACCGCCTCCTGAGCTTGAACTCCTTCCAACCGGAACGCGCCGCTGAGCACATCGAACAGATCCGGGAGATCGACCAGGATACAGGGTTGGATCATTTCATGAACCGGATCTATGACGAGTTCGGTGTTGAAGTAGAAGACTTCGATGAACGCAGCCTCTACCTCCGGCCAAGCAACCTGTTCGTCGATTCATTTCCCGAGCTCCCGGAAGAAGGCGTTTTGGTCACTTACCAACGCAGCAAGGCATTGGCCCGGGAAGACATCCAGTTTCTCACGTGGGACCACCCCATGGTGCGAGGTGCCGTCGACATGCTCCTGTCCTCCGAACGAGGCAACTGCAGTTTCGTCGCTTGGCCAAACAAGGGGGCACCCAATTTACTTATCGAAGCCATTTACGTCCTCGAGTGCGTCGCCCCACCCCGCTTGCACACCGATCGCTTCCTCCCGCCCACACCCGTGCGGGTGGTCGTTGATGCCACCGGCACCGACCGCACCGAGGATTATCCAGTCGAAGCGGTGCGGGCTCATGCGCGCGACGAATCCTCCTTCCGGCTACACGAAAACCCCGCAGCCCTTCAAAGCCTCGTGCCCCACTTGATTCACCGCACCCGGGATATCGCCCGCGACGCCAAAAAAGAGGTTCTCGAAGAAAGCCTGTCCGCCGCCCACCGGCATCTCAATGGCGAAGCACGGCGCCTGCGGGAGCTCAAACAAATCAACCAGAACGTGCGGGACGAGGAAATCAAACTTGCCGACCGGTTCTTGGCCGACATCACCCGACATATCAAGGACGCCCACCTCCGACTCGACGCCGTCCGCCTCATTCTCCAGGGCCCCGAACGCCCCGCCTCTTGAGTGATGCCCTCAACTTCATCCGATTCTGCCGAATGCCGAAGCCAAGAAATTCAGCTCTCGGGTTCCCAGAGAACTTCGATCCGGTAAAAAACCGATCCGGTCTCCGGCAGGCCAACGACGTGGCTGCGCTCGCTTGACTCACTGACTGGCAGGACTTCTGCCTGCGTCCACTCAACGAGATCCTCCGACTGCATCAGGCGCACAGGGTAGCCTCCTTCACTCCGCCATGAAAGGCGGATGCCCGCGGCGACCGCTTCAGCCTCCAACTCCGTGTGAAAAACCGCCACCCCATCGAGATCAAACCCGGCGGAGCCAACCGTTGGAAACGGGTCGTAAACAGGACGCCCCTCGCTGTCGACAGATTGTGGCAATTCTGAGAAATCAGGATTGGTTCCGCCCACGACATCGACCACCCGGACATAGCGGATGTTCTGGAAGTTCAGTGCCTCTGCCCCAGGCAAGCCACGCAGCTCCGCCAGATCAAAAGGCACCCCCCAGCCGATCCGAAACTTACCTGCCAACCCATCCACCTTTGTCGGATCCACCATTCCAAATGCAGGCACCGGCTCCTCTGTCAGCGAAACATTTGGAAAGCGGACAAATCTGTCGCCATCGCTCGACACTTCAACAAACGCCAGCTCGAGGAACCAGTTGCTAAAGCCATTGCTGAAGACAACAAAGTCAGGCCCGGACCGATCGATAATGGGCAAGGCCATCCTCAACACAGCCTCGCCTCCGCGTCCGAGAGACATCACCTCCATGACATTGTCTCCGGCCGGCCCCAGAGCCCGCTCCGTATTCTTCCACTCCTCACTCAGGGCTTCGCCGAACTCTACGGCTTCCACACGCTCGGCCCACCCGACAATCCTGGGATCCAGTCGAGAAATCGCATTGGATCCAGGCTGACCCGCCGCAGGAGAAAAAGGCCCTCCCATCGAAAAAGGCGTGCCGCAAAGAGCGATGACGAGACTATATAAAAATCGGAATTTCATGATCTTAAAAAGTGCAATGGATTCCCAGCCGCACCGTCCGTCCGGCTTCAGGGTACCACTCGCCGAGGTACTTTACACTGGCATACTGCCGGTCCAGGACATTGAGCACCGCACCCGTCAGGCGAACGGCCTCATTCAATCGCCAGGTAAGAGAAAGATCGGCCACAAATCGGGCGGGCAATTTGGGTCGGCTATTTGAGAAGTCATTCCCTTCAAACTGCGCCGCGTGGTAGCGCCCATCGATGCGGCCCTGCACGGGCCCATCCCTTCCATAGGTCGCAAAGACGCCAAAGATGTGGGGTGAGACGAGGTAGATCCGATTGCCTGTATAGGCTCCAGCCCGGTAGCGTGCATCCACCCCGGTGTAGGACGCCCCGACAGAGCCTCCCGGAAAAAACACCATCCCTTCTGCTTCGACGCCCCGCCGGCGGGTGCGCGGAAGATTGGTATTCAAGCTGATTGTCGCATCATAAAGGATCTCTTGGTCCAGCCTAAGTTCAAAGGCGGACAGAGAAAGGCGCATTCGGTCATTGGCCCAGGCCACCCCCGCTTCCACCTGATGCCCGCTCTCCGGCTCCAGATCCGGGTTAAAGGGCTCGGCCAGCTCCATGCCCTGATAGGATGCAAGTTCATCCATCAACGGGTAACGGTAGAGGCGGTCCACCCGAATCCAGCCCCGCCATTGCGAATCAGGCTGCCAGACCGCTCCAGCCGTCCACGCCCAGCCTTCGTCGCTCCGCTTTTCCCGGGCGACGGCAGGAAGCACCGGAGCTGGTGAGAACGGATTCGCCCGATCTTGATCATGATCAAAGCGAAAGCGGCTGGCTTCTCCCCGAATACCGCCGGAGAGGTAAAGCGTCTCGCTGATCTCCAGACGGCCGTGGGCGTAGATCGCCAACACCCCCCGGCTCAAGCGCGCATCGCTATACGGTGCCTTCCGGGATGGAAGAGGAAATACCAACGCATTGAGGGTCTCCAGGGCGGCATCCACTCCCGTCACCAGCTCCAGCCGATCGAAGCTGGTCAACGCCCTCGGAGACACCTGAAACGTCTGGTTCTCGCTCGCACCAAAGACCCCACTCAGGTTCCAATCCCGCTCACGTCGCCGGGCTGCGCCCTCGACTTCGAAACGCACGTGCTCCCCCTCCCATTCCGCCATTCCACGAAGATCTGCCGTCCGTTCGAAGAAATTCTGATCCGGCACCATCGATGCCCGTGGATTATCCGGAAACCCAACGCTGATCAACGGCCCCGGCCGCATCGCCTCCAATTCTGAAGCCGACGCCACCAAGCGCCAGGAGGCGCGGTCACCAGCACGACCGATCGCCACCTGGGCAGATTCGCCCCGGTGGTTAGAGCGCGCCCGGTAACCCTCACTTGCATGGTGAGAGACACTCCCTGAAACAGACCAGGGGCCCGGACTGGCGATGCCCCAAAGATCGATCTGGCGCAATCCGTAGCTGCCGGTGATCATACCGAGTTCGCCCCCCTTCCCTGTGCGTCGCGTCGTGATTTTAATCACTCCGGCTACGGCCCGGCTCCCGTAGATGACCCCTTGCCCACCGCGTAAAAGCTCAACGCGCTCGACCGAATTCAAGGGCACCTGAAGCCAGTTCATTCCACCTATGTCCGGACGGTTCAAGGGTAGCCCATCAACCAGGACCAATACCCGCTGACCGCTTCCCTCCCCAAAACCCCGCAAGGCGATCTCCGCATCTGCCGGCGATCCACTCACGCTTCGAAACTGCACATGCGGAGCATAATTGAGAAGTTCCCGCAGATCCGTGGCCAACTCAAACCCCACTTGCGTTGGTGCCAGAATGGTGGCCGATCCCGGGTAGCTTTGCGCTGGCGTCTCAAAATGCGTCGCCGTCACAAGAAAGGGTGCCAACTCGACGATTGGATCCTCCACATCCTCCGGTGCCGCCCGGCCCACGCTTGAGAGCACAACACCAAGCGCTATAGCGAAGAGAACTGGAGCAAACCGTCGCACCAATCAGCGTCTCCTGCGACGAAACCCGACAGCTATTGCCAGCACACAAAGCCCAAAAACAGCGGCATACGTCCGTGGCTCGGGAATCACGTGCAGCGCATCAAAGACAAAATAACCGGGGGTATTCATCCCCCAATCCCCTATATCACTAGAGGTGAGAGAAAATTCCAGCGTCTCAACGCCCGCTCCCAGCCCCGTCAAGTCGACCACAAGCCAGTCATCGAGAATAAAATGCTCCTCCGTATTGGCACTCCTGAAGTCGGCCAGCAAAACCTCCACCGAGCCCAATTCCAGATCCCCCGCCCCGAGGCCGCGGACCGTAAGCTGGAAAAAGTCATCGTCCTCAGCCCGAAATTGTTTCGAAAACGAATCACCATAGGTCATTGAAGCCCACCCATAGAGCGAATTGCTCACGGCCATGCTCAGCGGCACCTGCCGTCCCGCCGGGAGCTCCAGACGCTCGGGCGGCGAAGCAAACACCACCCCATAGGTATCACCGGAAAACGCACCCCCGCTCGCAGCGTAAAACTGATAGGGAAAGTAGAACCCGTTAGAAATGTCCGACGGATCAATCTCCGTCCCTGTCAAACTGCTGTAGCCAAAGCCACTCCACACGCCCCACATGGAATCATACGTTGTCGGAAAATGAAGACCGCCCGACTCAAAGCCTCCAGCCCCGTCTGATCCGTCGTAGAAACCCGACGGCCACAACGGGACATCCCCGAAGTCAACCAGTCCTGCACCGGCAATCGCCGGGCTCAACACCCCAATCAGCCCGAGCCTGAACCACGTCCCTTTACATGTATTTGCTTTCATCGCCCTCTCCCTTCGCACCACGAAACATTCATGACAAGCCTTATTGGCAATATCCTGCCAATAAGTGATGGAAGCTTGCCAGCAACCGCGGGAAGCGGGTGGGATCGCTACATGTCGATGAAACAGCGTGTGCTGATTTTTTGTGTGGGAGCGTTTCTCGGAATGGCGATCCTGTTGATTATGCCGCGACCGGACCGCTCGGAGCGTCCACGCCATCCGTGGCATGCGCAGACGGCACCGGAAGGCTATTATCCCCAGTCGGCTGAGGATGGCTTTGGCCGCAGCATTCAGTTCACGCGTCAGCCCCGTTGGATGATATCGCTGGCCCCGAGCGTAACTGAGATCCTGTTCGCACTCGACTTGGGGGACCACCTCATGGCTGTGACAGATTACTGCGATTTTCCTGAAGAAGCGCGACAGATGCAGGCAAACGGGCGCACGGTAGGCCGGATGGACGCTCCCGACCTTGAACGGATTGCCGAATATGGTCCGGACCTTGTGCTGGGATCGACGCTGACCGATGCCGCCTTCTACCGACGCCTCCACAACCCGCCCCGGACCCTCGCGCTGGCCCTCCGGCACGAGAGTCTCGAATCTCTTTATGCCGACATCGCCCTGGTGGCTCGAGTGGTCGGTCTGCCCGGCCACGGCAACCGCCTCCTCACCGAGATCCGCGAACGCATCGCCGCGAGCCAAGCTCAGCTCCCCCTGGATCAGAAGCGTCGAAAAGTTCTTTATCTCCTCGACCTTCCGGAGGACCTCATGCCCGGATTTTCTCCAGGCCAAGGCACATGGGTAAGTGATCTGATTGAATCGTGCCACGCAGAAAATGTTACATCCAGTCTCGCCCAGAGCTGGGGTGTGCCTTCGCGGGAAGCACTCATTGGACTGGCCCCCGACGTCCTGATTCTCCAGGACGGCCGCACCGATCCTGAGAAAGAAGCCCTTCGCCGTCATATCGCCCGCCTCCCCGACGATCCACTATGGAGGCATATCCCAGCTGTCCGCGAGCAACGGATCGCCCTTGTAGATCCCCGCCTTTTCGCGATTCCAAGCCCGCGGGTCCCCGAGATGATCGAAGACCTCACCACCGCCATCTGGGGCGACATCATCGCCGCGAGGGCAGAGCCCTGAGCGGCTCGCCTTTCCCTGATTCTCACAAGTCCTCAGCTTTTCCCTGCAACAAGCGGGACGTGCCATCCGGTTTCAGGGAACCGGAAGGCTCTCGACCTCACGCTCCTTGATAATCAAGAAGTACCCGGGGCGGGACTTGAACCCGCACGCCCTTACGGACAAGGGATTTTAAGTCCCCAGCGTCTACCATTCCGCCACCCGGGCATCTCAAGTTTGGAACCTTTGCATGAAGGTTCTTCCTTCTGCGCGGCGCAATCCTGAAGTGGAACAATGCCACAGATAGGGCTTTCTTCCATCCAGCACTCAATCGGGACTGTCCCCTATTCGAGATCAACTGCGCAGCGAAAACCAATCGTGGAGCAACGGTCCCAGGCATCGCAGAGAAGAATATGTTTGGCCCCCCAATCCGCCGACTGAGCCCCGCTGTCGAAAAGCCAGTGGCTGTTCGCGACAAAGTACCAGCTTCCGCCCTTCAGGATCTGATAGCGCGTATGGGTGTCCGTCCGCTCACTTTCGGTCATCTCCCAAACATTTCCGGAAAGATCCAGGAAACCGCATTCGGAAGCACCGGAAGGAAAGGCGTCCACCGGCGTGGTCCCTTCGGAGGCATGGTTGCAGCGCCCGGCATCGAATGCATCGCCCCAGGGCCAGACCCGGGAGCCGGGGCCTTGCGCGGCGCGCTGCCATTCCTCTTCGCGCGGCAGGCGTTTTCCTGCCCAGGCGGCATAGGAGCGGGCATCGCTGAGAGACACGTAGACAACCGGATGGTTTTCCAAGTCTTTGGGCGGCTGGCCATCGACCCAATGGCGAAGGAAGTTCCGCGGGTCCTTTGGTGCATAACCGGTCTCGGTTATAAACTTGGCGAAATCCGCATTTGTCACTGGGCAAACATCGAGGGCGATCTTCTCGATTGAAACCTTGCGGGAATAGGGCGAGATCCGCTCAAAGGCGTCATAGACGTGCTTCTCATCGACGGCACCCGCGATGTAACCGCATTCACGCATCCGATAACGCGTTACCATCCACCCCTCGTAGTCTGAAACTTGCCGCATCCCTTCCGGTGCCGCTGAGTGACGACGCGTGGGAGCAACCTCCCGCAGGACATGAGGCAGTTCTGTTTTCCGATGCTCGTCCGGCCAGGGCTCGGCCGTCCAATCGGCATGGCGAAAACAAGCTCTTTGCGCCTGGAGAAAGGATTCCAGATCCGGGTCACTTTCCTCTGCCGGAATCGGGAGAATACCGGCCAGGCCGTCACGCTCCACTCGACCTCCGAGGCGGACCTTCCCATCCTTCTCCTGAAGAATCTCCAGGGTCTGGCCGCTGATAACATCAACCCAGCGGCAGCCGGGTTGGGCGGGAAGTTCGACGATTGCTTTTTCAATCGCATGCCCCCGCCGGTTCACCAGCGTCCACAGCTTTTGGCCTTTGAAGCTCCATTCGCTGACATAGACCCGAGGAACGGTCCCACCGCCAACGTGCGGCAACCATTCTCCTTTTATAAACCAATCGGCAAAGCGCCGCTGTGCCGGAAAGAGCAGCCGCATCCAGGACATACAGCGCGGGCTGTAGGTCGCCCAATAGCCGAAGACGTTTTCCCAAATGACCTGCCCGCCTCCATTCATCCAGCCGCGCTGCAATTCACGGACGGGATCGTGAAAGTAACGGCGGCTTTCACAAACGATTTGGTTTCGGTCCAACCATCGATTTCGGTAAGTACCGGGGGCGGCCGAATCATCCGTCATCTGCTGCCAACACCCAATTTCCGAGCCAAAGGGCTCAAGTCGCGTGGGCGCTTCCGATATGAAGATCCGCTCCGGTCCGACGCCCCGCCCCAGCGCCTCCCGAAAGTGATCGTCCGGTCCATCCGAGCAATCCAGATAGATACCATCGAGGTCGCAGTCCTTCACCAAGGCCACAAAAGCGTCTTCAACCGAATCGAATCCCTCCGGCACGCCGAGAACCCAAGGCTTGTGATCAATCAATACCTTCACCCCGCGGGCATGAAAGCGCTGAACCGCTTCCTTCAGAGCAACGCGCCCGCCGGGCAATTCATCGTAATAAGCCAGCTGGTGGCGCGGATCAACTCCTGACAGCGGGTAGTTATTCCAGAGAACAATCAGGTCATAGCCTCCAAAGTCCCGCTCGGCCCGATCGCAAAGGGCGTCCACCTTCCAGCGACCGGTGGCATGGTCAATCAGCTCATTGTCCCAGAGCATGACAAAGCCTTGGGCATAACACCGCGAAGCCCAGGCTTGAGCGGCGGCATCGTAGGCTCTTGAACCGAGTTCCGTGCGGAGCTCTTTAGACCATTCGAAGAGCTTGCTGCGCCAGCTCGGCCAGTCCTCCGGACGCTCGGGAGCGGAAATAAAAGCCTTTTTCAAGGACAAAGAATCTGTGGCGACAACTTGTTCCATGGAGCCTTCTTCTAAGGGACGATCGCCGTATGCCAATCGACAAATTCCCAAAGTCCGCACCAATCACCCACCCGCCTCAGCGGGTGCTTCCCGCAGAAAAGATCGCAGGGCTGCAGCGAGGCGGGCTGCGGTGATTGGTTTGCTCAGGTAGCCATCCATGCCTGCCGCGAGGCAGCGTTCCGTATCGCCCTCCATGCTGGCTGCTGTCAGGGCAATAACAGGAATGTGGCGGTCCCGCACTTCGGCCTCGCCGGAGCGGATCCGGCGCGTCGCCTCAAGGCCATCAATACCGGGCATCTGAACATCCATCAAAACGAGATCGAAATCTTCGCTGGCCAGGCGCTGCAGCCCGGATTCGCCGTCCTTCTCTTCCACTGAAATGTGCCCCATATCCCGCAAGAGCAACTCCGCCACCCGTCGATTTACAATATTATCATCCACCACGAGGATCCGCAGGGAGCGTCCAAACGAATCGGCTCCCTCCATCCCGAGACTCTCCGGTAGCGGGATTTTCTCCGCCATGATCTCGAGGGGCAGGGTCACGATGAAAACCGCTCCTTCGTTCAACCGGCTTCGGACCGAAATTGTGCCCCCCATGCCCTCAATGAGGTTGCGGCAGATGGAAAGCCCGAGGCCGGATCCACCATAGAGACGTGAGGTCGAGATATCGGCCTGTTCAAAGGGCCGGAAGAGGCGCTCCTGTTGCTCATCCGATAAACCGATTCCAGTATCGGAAACATCCAGGCGGAGCTCCGTCCAACCAGGACGATCCTGTTGAGCAGCGCTACGGACACGCACAAGGACTTTGCCATTCTCCGTGAACTTAACGGCATTGGAAATCAGGTTTACAAGGACCTGCCGGAGACGGTTCGGGTCCCCCCAAAGCATTTGCGGAACGCCATCTTCGATCACGCTGTTCAGGCTGTTGCTCTTCTCCCGCGCCCGAACCTGCATCAAATGGACCACCTCAGAGACAAGCTCATGGGGGCAGAATGGAATCCTTTCAAAATGCAATTTACCCGCCTCAATCCGCGACAAATCGAGGACATCATTCAGGATCGTCATGAGAGCGTCGGCACTGCCACGGATGGTCCGGGCACACTCGGTCATCAATTCGGGCTCGGGTTTATTGAGGAGAATTTCCGCCATCCCAATGACCCCCGCCATCGGCGTCCGGACCTCATGACTCATGTGGGCGAGGAACCGGGACTTCGATTCGTTAGCCTGCTCCAGTTCAGACGTTCGCTCGTTCACCAAGCCTTCGAGGCGGAGGTTCTCCCGGCGGAGCCGACGTTCACGCATCTGGATGACAAGACTCGCGAGAGCAATAGCTCCCAAGAGGTATCCCAGGTAAGCCCACCAGGTGGCGTACCAGGATGCAGGAACGATCAGGGTCAGACGCGCTTCCTCACCCAATATACCGTCGGGACCGCGGCCCCGCACACGAAGCTGATACTCTCCCGAGGGCATGTAAGGAAATTCCTGGGCGGCCGTTTCACTCCATTCACTCCAACTGCTTTCCAGAGGATGCAGCAAAAACTGAAAGGCCGCCCGTCCGCCCCCTTGGTAGTAGGGCAAAGCCCATTCAATGCGAGTCCATCCCCGGGGAAGCTCAACCCGCCCCATATTCTGATCGGTTGGATTTCCCGCCCACACGATCTCTTCCCCCACCGAAATCTGACGGACGAACGTCCGCGGCGGATCAACCGCCGAGGGGTTTCGCGAAAAATCATACCTCACAAGTTCATTGTTCCCGGCGAGCCAAGCGACATCGCCCTTCAGGTAGACCGCACTGAAACGGAAGGGCATGAGCGGCCCAAAATCCAGCGCTTCCCATTCATACTGAAGATGTCCTTGGCGACGCATGAGCCCCGGGGTGGCTGCAGAGATCCAAATATTGCCTTGGTTATCGACGATACTTCCCTCGATTTGAGAAAAAGGAATCGGAAACTGGGAAGAAAACGCCTCATTGACAGCAAAGCGCTCGGACACCGGATTCCACCCGTAGATCCCACTGTGGCTGGATCGGAAATACATCTCGTCGTCCAGTAGCATCGGGACCACCCACTCCGCTTCCGGTAACCCATGCCGCAGATCAAACAATTTGAGTTCAGTGGTGCCTGACTCCAGAAAACGCACGCGAGCAACCGAAGACCAACCCAACTCAAGCCACACCTCACCGGGCCGACCATTGTGAATCTTGTAGATGAATTTTCCCGGAAGCAGCACCGTCTCCCGCAACTCCAATCGCTCTTCCTTGTAATCGAAAATCAACAGTTCCGCATACCGAAGCCCGACCACCGTTTGGGGCATCCCGCTCGGCATAAAGAGACGTTCGACGTAGAACGGGAGCGTATTGATCTGCCTGGAGACCCCATCCTGCCAGTAGTAACCCCGGTCCTCTGAGCCATAGAGAAGCCCCTCAGGGGTTGCTCCCAGAGTTCGGAACGTCGTCGGCAAAAGAAAGGAGTTCAACTTGGTACCATTCTTTGATTCCTTATAGTAGATCGCGCCCGGGCTGATAAAGCGTAACCCTTCCGAATGCTCCACGATATCGTACACCTGCGTTATGGGATTGCTCCCGGCCCGCCGCATAATCCTAATCGATGATGATAATTCAATTCGACCGAGCAAACGGTCCGCCAAAACCCACAGCCCGCCCTGCTCATCTTCATGCAGTGCATTTACGAGCGAATGCTGCAGCTCACCTCCAAGGTCAAAGCGCGTCACGTAGGTGCCTGCGGCATCGTAAACAATGAACCCCCGCCCTCTGGCATGGAAAACATACTCCCCTGACCGGAGGCGCACAGCCCGCAGAGGGCTTCGGTGAAGGCGCAGGTCTGAGGGCACCTCAAAGAGCACCTCCGGGGCACCACCTTCGAACCTGAGAATCTCCCCTCGATCGGTCATCAGCACGATCCCGTCCTCATCCTGCGCGCAAACATGCACGACAGGGGCGTTAACCCCATCGACGTAATCTTCCCAGCCTGCGACCTCCTCCGCCCCGCCTCTTCCATCCAGGCGACTCAGTGGCGTATCGCTCATGGAGACGTACAAATCGTCCCCCACGGAGAACAGCAGCGAGATGATCTCGTCCGAACTAAAGAGGGTTCTGACCTTGCCCTCCTCATATCGCCGGATCTCACCGAGAGCCACCAGGTAGAGATCGCCGTTATGAACATGAATCGTGTTCCCTACGCTCCGGGCTTCTTCCTCACGGAGCACTTCGATGTCCGCCGTCGTCGCCACGACTTCAAAGACAAAGCCGCCATTCCCGCCGCGGCGGCCCCGAAGCAATTCCAGGGGATTTAGAACCCACATTGTATCCGAATCTTCCAGATAGAAATCAGTCAGATTGACTTTACTGGGAACAAGGTGCTCCCGATGGCGGCTGCCGTCGAATTCAAACACTTTCTTACCCTCGGCAAAGTAGACAATGCCCCCGTCGCTGAAAACCATCCGCCGGGACGTGTCGCCCACGAGCAGTTGCGCATCCGAAGTGAAGTCAGTCCAAAGAGGTTCACCCAAAACTTCAGTCCGTCCCCCTGCTGCGCATGGCATCAGCAAAAGCAATCCTACCAGAACCAGTAGAACGGAGCCTGTGACACGAACACTGAAGCTGAAGCTGCAGGGCATTAGGTGAATTGAGATGAGTATTAGACCCTATACTTGGGCTTGAATAAAATTCTGCAACTGCATTCTCTAACATCAAGGTTCTTACATCTTTCGTTAGTGATTTTTCCAAGTTGGAAAAAGTAACGATTGTGCCCCTGTCACCGAATTGACTGACTTCACGCGCTCAGGCGATGGTCGCTGCCCTGCGGGCCCCCAGAAGCACAATAGCTGCCCGTTCACGAGCCATAATACGCTCCACTCCGTCGACCAAGATTGGAGATAAGAATCGTGAGGGAGGCTCCTCGGGAAAAAAAATGGGCTCATGGAAATCGGTTTTCACCGGAAATTTGACCCCTGTCTCCGTGCTTCTGTCGATGAAAAATGTCGGCTGGAGACCTTTATTCAGGCGGCTTGAGAAATCTTTGGCGTCAAGCTCCCAATTTCCCGCCCCCCGCCATCCTGTTGTTTTCAGCGGATTTCCATCCCGTTTTTTGCGCTTGCACCCTTGCCTGTCGCCTTCGTCAAATTCATACGACTGATCAAATCAGCGGATTTTTTCCAGTGATTGTCGACCTCCGCTGAAGCGAGCTTTTCGACTTTTTGTTCTATCTTCCACCGACTCAGATTGCTTATGCTTCGTTCTAAAAAGACTCCGCTTGGTTGGCCCGAACCTCAAGGGCTGTGGGAACCCTCCATGGAAAAAGATTCCTGTGGTGTGGGTTTCATCGCGCACCTCAAGGGTAAGCGCTCCCACGATATCATTCAGAAAACACTGACGATGAACAATCAGATGATTCATCGTGGTGCAAGCGGATCAGATCCGGATACGGGCGACGGAGCAGGGATCTTCACACAGATGCCGGACAAGTTCCTGCGCAAAGTAATGCGGGCCGAACAGGGCATCGAGTTGCCACCAGAAGGCGAATACGGAGCCGGGCTGGTCTTCCTCCCACCCGACCCAAGCGAGCGCGAAGCGATCAAGCAGCTTTTCGAACATATCATCAAGGAAGAGGGCCAGCACTTCATCGGCTGGCGGGACGTCCCCGTAAAGAGCGAGATCCTGGGCGAAACCTCGCGTCGCTATGAACCGAGGATCAAGCAGATCTTCGTCGGCCGGGCAGCCAGAATCACGGACCCGATGGAGTTCGAACGCGTCCTCTACGTCATCCGAAAACGGGTGGGCAATGCGATCCGCTTCAATGAAGTTCCCTCCCAGTTTTACAGCGTCCACCGCACCACGCAAAAATCCTTCCCCGGCGGCCAGTATTTCTACGTCACGGGTCTCTCCGCCCGGACGATGACCTACAAGGGCATGCTCACGCCCTGCCAGCTGTCCGAATACTTCCCGGATTTTCATGATCCGGATTTTGAAAGTGCGTTGGCGCTCATGCACACGCGCTTTTCCACCAATACGTTCCCCAGCTGGCCGCGGGCGCACCCAAACCGGTTCATCGCCCACAACGGTGAGATCAACACCGTCATGGGAAATGAAAACTTCATGAAGGCACGGCAGGCCCTCTGCCACACCGACAAGTTTGGGCCCGATATCAACCGCATCTTCCCGGTGATTAACGAAGACGGTTCGGATTCAGCGCGTTTCGACAACGTCCTCGAGTTTCTCCACCTCAGCGGCTACGAGCTCACGCACGCCGTCATGATGATGATCCCCGAGCCGTGGGAACGTCATGAATCCATGTCGCCCGCCAAGAAGGCTTTCTACGAATACCACGCCTGCCTGATGGAGCCGTGGGATGGCCCCGCTTCGATCACCTTCAGTGACGGGCAGATGATCGGTGCTGTGCTCGATCGCAATGGACTTCGGCCAAGCCGGTACTATGTGACCGAGGACGACCTCGTCATTATGGGTTCCGAGGTTGGGGTTATTCCCGATCTGGATCCCCTGACAGTCATCAGAAAGGGCCGCCTCCGTCCGGGGCGGATGTTCCTCGTCGACATGAAAGAAGGCCGCATTGTGCCCGACGAGGAGGTCAAGGAACGCGTTTACAACGCTCACCCCTACGCGGAATGGCTGGAGAACAATCGCATCATGGCGGCCGATCTTCCTGCTCCGGGCAGCGTTGCCGGGGTCGACACCGCTACGGTCAAATGCCGCCAGCGCGCCTTCGGCTACACTTATGAAGACCTGCGCTTCGTCGTCGGCCCGATGGCCCAGACAGGGGTTCAGCCGATCACGTCCATGGGCAATGATACGCCTCTGGCCGTGCTCTCAAACAAGCCGAAGCACCTTTACAGTTACTTCAAGCAGATCTTTGCCCAGGTCACAAACCCTGCCCTCGACTGCATTCGTGAAGAGCTGGTAACCGCTACTGAAACCTTTATCGGTTCGGAAGGAAATCTCCTTGATCCCGGTCCGATGAGCTGTCGCATGATTCGGCTAGGCAGCCCGTTAATTGATAACCGCACGATCGCACAGCTGAGAGAAGTGGCGATGCCAGGCTTCAAGGCTGCCACCCTCAACGCCCTCTTTCCTGTCGATAGCGGAGGCGAAGGACTGGAACGGGCCCTCAAAAACCTCTTCAAATCCGCCACCCGCGCAATTCGGGACGGGGTCAATATCCTGATCATTTCCGACCGGGGCATCTCGGCCGAGCAGGCGGCCATCCCCACCCTTCTCGCCATGGGCGGCCTCCACCACCACCTGGTCCAGAGCGGCGCACGAACACGGGTATCCATCGTCCTCGAAACCGGTGAAGCACGCGAAGTCCATCACTTTGCCCTCCTCCTCGGGTACGGAGCTGATGCGATCAACCCCTACCTCGCCTTCGAAACGCTCCACCAGATGATCGCCGACGACATGCTTGACGTCGCTCACGAGGATGCCGTCTACAATTTTCTGAAGGCCGGCATCAAGGGCGTCGTCAAGACCATGGCCAAGATGGGGATTTCGACGGTGGCCTCCTACCGTGGGGCCCAGATTTTCGAAGCCATCGGCCTGAGCTCGAACCTGGTAAACAAATACTTTAAGGGAACAGCCGGGCGTATCGAAGGTGCCGGTATCAAAGAAGTCGCCGAGGAAACACTCCGTCGGCACCGGGATGGATTTGCCGAGCGCCGACCGGTGGATGCCGACGCTGCCCTCGACCCCGGCGGTGTTCTCCAATGGCGCAACGGGGGCGAACATCACATGTTCAATCCCGACACCATTCGCCTTCTCCAACAGGCGACACGGGAAGGCAACTACACCAAATACAAGGAATACGCGGGGCTCATCAATGACCAGAGCAAGAATCTGAATACCCTGCGCAGCCTCATGCACTTTAAGAAGCACCGGAAGCCGGTGCCCATTGAAGAGGTCGAGCCGATTGAAACAATCATGCGCCGCTTCAAGACAGGAGCCATGTCGTATGGCTCCATTTCCCAGGAAGCGCATGAGACCCTCGCCATCGCCATGAACCGGATCGGCGGCAAATCAAATACAGGCGAAGGCGGAGAAGATCCGGTCCGTTTCATCCCGCTGGCAAACGGTGACAGCAAGCGTTCGGCCATCAAGCAGGTTGCCTCCGGCCGCTTTGGCGTCACGAGCGAATACCTCGTCAATGCCGACGAGATTCAGATCAAAATCTCGCAAGGGGCAAAGCCGGGCGAAGGCGGTGAACTCCCTGGGTCCAAGGTCTATCCGTGGATTGCCAAGACACGTCACTCGACGCCGGGCGTCGGGCTTGTCTCACCCCCGCCGCACCACGATATCTACTCGATCGAGGACCTTGCTGAGCTCATTCACGACCTCAAGAACGCCAACCAGAACGCCCGTATCAATGTCAAGCTGGTGGCCGAAGTGGGTGTCGGCACCATTGCCGCGGGAGTCGCCAAGGGCCATGCCGATGTGATCCTCATCGCCGGACACGACGGTGGGACAGGCGCTTCCCCAAGTTCCTCGATCTTTAATGCAGGGGCACCGTGGGAACTCGGCCTCGCCGAAACAAATCAGATCCTTCTTCTCAACAACCTTCGGAGTCGCGTCGTCCTCGAAACCGATGGTCAATTGAAAACGGGTCGAGACGTGGCCATCGCAGCCCTCCTTGGGGCGGAAGAGTTCGGGTTTGCCACCGCTCCCCTCGTCACCGTCGGGTGCCTCATGATGCGGGTCTGCCAGAAGAATACCTGCCCGGTCGGTATCGCCACGCAAAATCCAGAGCTGCGTAAAAACTTCACCGGGAAACCGGAACACGTCGTCAATTTCATGCAGTTCATCGCCACGGAACTACGCGAAATCATGGCAGGGCTCGGATTCCGAACCATCAATGAGATGGTCGGCCACGTTGAAGTCCTCGACGCGGCGGATGCTGTCGATCACTGGAAGGCCAAAGGCATCGACCTCACCAGCGTCTTCCATAAACCCGAGATCGCCGAAGGCGTCGGCACCTACTGCCAGAAGGCACAGGATCACGGGCTTGCGGATGCCCTCGACAACACACACCTCCTCAAGCTGTGCCGTCCTGCTATCGAGCGCGGCGAAAAGGTAAGTTTCGAACTCCCGATCGTGAACGTGAACCGTGTCGTCGGCACGATCACAGGTAGCGAGGTGACACGCCGCCACGGCAGCAAGGGCCTCCCCGAAAACACCATCCACCTGAAATTCAACGGCAGCGCGGGGCAATCGCTCGGGGCCTTCTGCCCCCCGGGGATGACGTTCGAGCTCGAAGGCGACGCCAACGATTACGTGGGCAAAGGGCTTTCCGGAGCCCGCATCATCGTCTACCCCACGCGCGGTTCGAAGTTCAAAGCGGAAGAGCAGACGATCATTGGCAATGTCGCCTTCTACGGTGCCACCAGTGGTGAAGCCTTTATCCGGGGGATCGCCGGAGAACGCTTCTGCGTCCGCAATTCCGGCGTGCGCACCGTGGTCGAAGGCGTGGGCGATCACGCTTGCGAATACATGACAGGCGGAGAAGTCATCGTCCTTGGCACGACCGGGCGGAACTTTGCCGCGGGCATGTCCGGTGGCACGGCTTACGTGCTCGATCTCGACGGCCACCTCGACGGCCGGGTCAACCATGAGATGGTCAACCTCTACCGTCTCATTGAATGCAATGACTCGGAGATTGATGGCCTCCACGAGCGCATCAAAAAACACGTGGAGCTGACCGGTTCCACCCGCGGCCAGGAAGTCCTCGATAACTGGCAGGAGATGCTGCCCAAGTTCATCAAGATTCTTCCCCGCGACTACGAGCGCATGCTCAATGCCTTCAAGAAGGTGGAGGAGCAAGGCCTCTCCGGAGACGAAGCCGCCATGGCCGCCTTCGATGAGAACCTCCGTGACCTCGCCCGCGTTGGCGGGAATTGAACCGCTCAGATCGCCGACACATCGCCTCACCCACAGCCTAAAGACTAAGTAACATGGGAAAACCGACTGGATTTCTGGAAACTGAACGCAAAGCCATCGCCGACGCCGCACCTCTCGCGCGAATCAAGCATTGGAAGGAGTTCAAGGTTCACCCCGAGGATAAGGACCTCCGCGCCCAAGGATCGCGCTGTATGGACTGTGGCACACCTTTCTGCCACACCGGCAACCTCGTGGCCGGCATGGCCAGCGGCTGCCCCATCAACAACCTGATCCCTGAGTGGAACGATCTCGTCTATCGCGGACGCTGGCACGAGGCGCTGGAGCGTCTCCACAAGACAAACAACTTCCCGGAATTCACCGGTCGGGTCTGTCCCGCTCCATGTGAAGGGTCCTGCGTTCTCGGAGTCATCAAACCACCCGTCACGATCAAGAACATCGAAGCGGCCATCATCGATCGCGGTTGGGAAGAGGGCTGGGTCACACCAAATATCCCGCAACAACGCACGGGCAAGCGCGTCGCCGTTATCGGCTCCGGCCCAGCGGGCCTGTCCTGTGCCGATCAGCTCAATCAGGCGGGCCACAAGGTGGTCGTCTTTGAACGGGCCGATCGCATTGGCGGCCTCCTCATGTATGGCATTCCCAACATGAAACTGGACAAGGTCGAAGTCGTGCAACGCCGCGTCGATCTGCTGGAAACCGAGGGGGTGGAGTTCAAGACGGGATGCGAGATCGGACGCGACATCCAGGCCGAACAACTCAAGAAGGACTTCGATGCCGTCGTCTATTGCATCGGTGCGACAAAACCACGCGACCTCCCCATTCCCGGGCGCGACCTCGCGGGCGTTCACTTCGCCATGGAATTCCTCACCGATAACACCCGGCACATCCTCGACACCGGTTTCGATGGGTCTCTCCCTCAGATCAACGCTGCCGGCAAGGATGTCGTCGTCATCGGAGGCGGCGACACCGGAACAGACTGCGTGGGCACTTCCGTCCGTCACGGAGCGCGAAGCGTTGTGCAACTTGAGATTCTTCCCCGTCCCCCGGACACCCGCCAGCCCAACAATCCCTGGCCGGAATGGCCCAAGGTCTACAAGATGGACTACGGGCAGGAGGAAGCCGCCGCCCTCCAGGGGGCCGATCCACGGAAGTACCTGGTCATGACGGAACGGTTTATCGGTGATGCCGACGGTCGCCTTACAGGCCTTGAGATTGTGGAGATCGAGTGGGGCAAGAACGACGCTGGACAATTCGTTCCAATCAAAAAGGAGGAAACCAAGCGCACGCTCCCGGCTCAGCTCGTGACCCTTGCCATGGGTTTTCTCGGGCCCGAGGAAGGAGCGTTCCGAAACCTCTCCGTGGAGACCGACCAACGCTCAAACATCAAGGCCGAGCACGGCCGCTTCTCAACGAGTGTCGAGGGTGTCTTTGCCGCGGGCGATTGCCGCCGCGGGCAAAGCCTCGTCGTCTGGGCAATCAACGAAGGTCGCGGTGCCGCCCGTGAAGTAGACCGCTATCTCATGGGCGTCACACAGTTGCCCTGAAGAGAGCGCAGCTCCTATCGCTTCCAACGGACTTCTGTGCCATGGTTTGGATGGTTGCCCTTCCGGCAAGATACCTCCAAAAACCCCACCATGGCCCTCCTGTCTATTCTCGACCTCGTTCGTATCACTGAAGCAACCGATGCCCGGGCGGCTCTGGATAATGCCCGCGATCTTGCCCACCACGCGGAACAGTGGGACTACAATCGCATCTGGGTCGCCGAGCATCACAATTTCCCCGGGATCGCCAGTGCGGCCACCTCTCTCGTGGTGGCTCATCTGGCTGCGGGCTCGAAGCGGATCCGTGTGGGGGCGGGCGGCATCATGCTCCCCAACCACGCCCCGCTGATTATCGCCGAACAATTCGGCACGCTCGCCCAGCTCTACCCTGGACGTATTGATCTCGGGCTCGGGCGCGCGCCCGGGACGGATCCCGCCACCATCCGCGCCCTTCGTCGCCCCCCAAATGCGGCCGAACGCTTTCCCCAGGACGTCCTCGAGCTTCAAACTTACTTCAGCGCAAAAGCATCCAACCTGCCGGTGGAGGCCGTGCCCGCAGCCGGGACCGAAGTGCCCCTCTGGATCCTCGGCTCCAGCACTTTTGGAGCATCCCTTTCCGCCGAACTGGGCCTGCCCTACGCCTTTGCCTCCCACTTTGCTCCCCAGCAGCTGATGCCCGCGCTGCAAATTTATCGCCACCGCTTCAAGCCTTCGGCCCAGCTTGAAAAGCCCTATACCATGGTTGGCGTTAACATCATCGCTGCCGATACTGACAAAGAGGCCCGCCGCCTCGCGACAACTCAGCAAATGAGCTTTGCCGACCTCGTCCGAGGAGCCCGCGCCCTCAGCCGCCCGCCCATCGACGACATCGAAACCTACTGGTCGCCCAGAGAAAAAACCCAAGCGAATCAAATGCTGGAACGATCGATCATCGGCTCGCCCGAAACCGTGAAAAAAGGCATTGACGACCTGATAAACGAAACCGATGCCGACGAACTCATCATCGTCTCAGATATCTACGACCACACCGCCCGGCTCCGTTCCTTCGAGCTCATCGCCAGTTGCTAGAGGTTGCCCAGCCAAACAAAGCCGGCTTTTCCGTCACTGCCTCCGCTCTTTCTTGCGGGTGCCCCCTTCAGGCGCTTCTCTCCCACAATGGAATCGGAATCGCTGAGACGTGCCCTGCATCGGGAGATCCTCCTCGCCCGACAGCGGGTCTACGAGATAGCACAACCAACGCCACTGGAAGCAATTGAGTTGAGCGACCCCTCCCTGACACTTTTCGTGAAACGGGAAGACCTCTCTCCTATCCACGCCTACAAATGGCGCGGAGCTTATAACCGGATGGCCCAGCTCTCCCTCGCCGAGCGGAAGCGCGGCGTCGTTACCGCTTCAGCCGGCAACCATGCCCAAGGCGTGGCCCTCGCCGCCCGCAAGCTTGGCACCTGTGCCATCATCTTCATGCCCCTTTCGACACCACGCATGAAGCAACTCGCCGTGAAACAGCATGGCCGCGACCACGTCGAAATCCGCCTTGTCGGTGACACCTACGATGCTGCCAGCGCCGCCGCGCATACCTGCGCCAGCAATTGTGGCCAAACCTATATCCACGCCTACGATGACCTCGCCGTCATGGCCGGCCAGGGAACGCTCGCCGACGAGATTGTAACATCGGGACAGGGCCCGTTCGATTTCGCTTTCCTGCAGGTTGGCGGAGGGGGAATGGCCGCTGCCACCGCGGCCTGGCTCAAGATGCACTTCCCAAAAATCCACATTGTCGGTGTCGAAGGCGTGGACCAAGCTTCCATGGCCGCCGCCGTCACGGCAGGCGAACCTGTTACCCTGGACCAGGTTGATGTTTTCTGTGATGGCACCGCCGTCCGCCGCGCGGGCCGCCTCACGCATCAACTCTGCGCCGAGGTCATTGACGAATGGATGACCGTCACCAACGATGAAGTCTCTGCCGCCATCCAGTTTCACTGGGAGCACCTGCGCTGCATCCCGGAACCTTCAGGTGCAATGGGCGTCGCCGCCGCTCTCAAGCGTCGCGCCGAACTCAAAGGCAAACGCGTTCTTACCATCCTTTGCGGGGCCAACATGGACTTCGAGCAGCTCGCCACCATTGCCCGCCGCTCCGCTGTCGGTGCCTCCCGACGACATTACCTCCGCATCGGCATCAAGGAAACAGCAGGTGCCATGTACCGTCTGCTCGAAACCCTTCCGCACACCGTCAACATCGCGGATTTCCAATACGGAAAGATCGATACCGTCGAAGCCCACCCCGTCATCGGTTTCGACCTTGCGCCCATGGAATTCGAGATTCTCACCCGTGCCCTGCACCGTGGCGGATTCGAATTCACCGATGTCACTACCGACCCTGATGTCGCCTTCCGCCTCATCCCCTACCAGCCACAGTTGATGCGGCAGCCTTTCTTCATGACCCTTGAGTTTCATGAACGCACGGGCGCACTCGCAGACTTCCTCCGCGTTGTCAGCCCCCACGCCAGTCTCTGCTACTTCAATTATATCTACTCGGGCGAACGCGTTGGCCGGGCCCTCCTCGCCTTTGAGTTCGACGCCCCAGCCGACAACGCCAACTTCGAACGCCTCCTCAATTCCGCACCCCACGCCTACCGCGCCTACCAACGCGTCCCCACCGAAATCGCCCAGCGAATCCTCGGCTAACCCAAATGCCCACAAGGGCCGAATGACGGCTTGGGATCCGAGTTTCTTGTGAAACTAATCCTCAATCCACCAGACTCCCTGGCGTCACATTTATCTGAGATTTTCCGCGCTTCCTCTCACCCAACGATCCGCCTCACCGCAGAAAGCGTCAGTCCACAAGCGCCAGTAAAAAACAACCGGGCGGATCGCCTACCCGGCGGATAATTCCTTAATCACTCAGCTCTTACAAAAACTCGTAATCGGTATAACCGGTCTCTCCGGTCGCGTAGAACGTAGCCGGTTGCGGTTCATTCAGAGCAGCGCCATCAGCCAACCGCGCAGGCAGATCCGGATTCGCGATAAACAGCTGGCCCCAGGCGACCGCATCAGCCTCGCCCTTTGCAAGCAGTTGCTTCGCTGTTTTCAGATCCAGGCTCTCATTGGCAATGAGGACGCCCCCAAACGCCTGTTTCAGCAGCGGACTCAGCCGTGGCTCTGCCTGAGACTCCCGTGTAAAGAGAAACGCAAGACCCCGTTTGCCGGCCTCGCGCGCGACGTGGGTAAAGGTTGCCCTGGGATCGGAGTCGCCCATGTCGTGCGAATCACCGCGCGGAGCCAAATGCAGGCCGACCCGGTCCGCTCCCCATACCGAAATCGCCGCATCGACGATTTCGAGCATAAAGCGGGCGCGGTTTTCAATACTGCCGCCATAAGCATCCGTGCGATGGTTGCTGTTATCCTGCAGAAACTGATCGGGCAGATAACCATTGGCCCCATGAATTTCCACACCATCGAAGCCCGCACGTTGCGCATTTTCCGCACCGCGGCGAAAGGCTTCCACAATCCCCGGAATCTCATCTGTTCGCAAAGCGCGCGGCGTCACGTAATTTTTCTTCGGCCGCAGGAGGCTCACGTGCCCTTTTGACGGGATCGCACTGGGAGCAACCGGCAGCTCCCCGTTGAGATATACCGGATCGGATATGCGCCCAACGTGCCAAAGCTGAAGCACGATGCGCCCGCCAGCCGCATGCACCGCATCAGTTACTTTATGCCAGCCCGCAATTTGTTCCTCACTCCAAATACCCGGTGTATCGGGATAACCAACCCCCATCGGATCAACCGATGTCGCCTCCGTAAGGATCAGCCCGGCACTGGAACGCTGGCGATAATACTCCACCATCAGTTCGTTTGGCACGCGTCCGTCACTGGCTCGGCAACGCGTCAACGGGGCCATAATAACCCGGTTCGGTAAAGTCCAAGCTCCCATTTTTAGCGGGGAGAAAAGCGACGGCGCAGCGTTTGTTTCCATAGAATAAAAAGTGACGGGATCTGCTTCCAAACGCAACCCAAGCCTCCCGCCGACAAGGCAAGCAGATGGAAATAACCGGGTTTATTAAATGAGCTGTCGCTTCCGCGCGAAGCTCTCTGGAAGGCCCAAGGCATGGACCGCTCACAAACTGATCGAAGCCTCAAACTGGCCCTCCTAGGCGAGGGGCCACCACAGAAGTGGAAGACAAGCGAGCTTCAGACGTCGAAACACACCCTATAGCCTAAGGCCGCTGATGAGAAACAAATATCGATTCGAGAGCCCACGCATTCAGTTCAAACGTAAATCCTGAAGGGGATGAAACCGGCTACTTTGGTGCCTTTGACAGACAAGGAGGTAGATGCCTGTGACAATTTTGGGCCGTGCCCTGCGAACATAAAATCCTCAAGGTTCTTGACTCCAACCACTTCTAAAAATGGTCGGGCTGAGAGGATTCGAACCTCCGACCCCTTGCACCCCATGCAAGTGCGCTACCAGACTGCGCTACAGCCCGAACAAAGAAACGATTCAGGAGGGCTGTCCCTCACCGGTCAAGACAAACCTCCGCCGAAAAGACTTGTCCCCCGCCCCAACCTTCTCAACCTTATCGATCAATCCGGTTCTTCCGGATCTTGGCACGGGCGACTAGCTCAGTTGGTTAGAGCGTCTGGTTTACACCCAGTAGGTCGGCGGTTCGAATCCGTCGTCGCCCACCATTTTAACACCCTGAGGATCAAGGAAATAACGCAGATATCTCAGGCAGCAAGCGAAGCTTGCCTGATCAGATAATCAGCTTCACGCAGCAAGCCCTCTCTGCCCTTGTCATGCCTTGTCCAAGGGGAAAAGCAATTGACAGACGTTCATAACCTTTAACGTTTTTTCGTGTACACACGGATCACATTTATCAGCCAGTTCAATGAGTATTAAACTGTATGTGGGCAATATCAGCTGGGGCGCAACTGACGAAGCTGTCAGGGAGCTGTTTGAACCTTTTGGGGAGATCGAGGACTTCTTCTACGCGATCGACAGGATGACGGGTCGGTTCCGTGGGTTTTGCCTGATCACCTATGCACAGAAGGCCGAGGGCGAACGTGCCATTGAGGAAATGAATGGTTATGAACTGGAAGGCCGCGCTCTGGTGGTCAATGTGGCGCGGCCAAAGGAAGACCACGGCCCTCGTGAGTCTCATCGACCTTTCGGCAGCGCGGGCGATCGCCGTGATGCGGGCTTCCGCAGTCGGCGTGAAGCAGGAGACAGCCGGCGCGAGGGTGGGTTCCGTTCAAGGCGCGGTGGCGGCGATTCCCGGGGAGGTCGCGATGCCGGTGACCTCTCCTCCGGCGACTGAGGCCGCCGCTCAGTGACGGGGCCCCAGCAAGTCCTGCGTCACCTGTACCGCCCAATAATCTCCAGGAAGGGCTTGATGAGGGAGCGGGCTTTCTTTTCTCCGATGCCCGGGATGGAAAGGGCTTCCTCGGCGGAACGCGGTCGATACCGGGCAAGGTCTTCGAGCACGCGGTTGCTGAAGATCCGATAGGGCGGAACGTTGCCACGGATGCGCGCCAGCTGAGCCCGCTTTCGCTTCATTTCCTCCAAAAGCTCGGCCTCATTGGGAAGGCTTTCCAGCTTCAAGGGCGCACCCATTTGGGGAGGTGAGCCCGTACCTTCGGAAGGCCAGAGCATTCGCTGTGTCAACTGCCCTCTCATGGCTGCTTCGCCCATGGGTGTGAGGGTGATCATAGGCAGGGATCCACCGGTGCTGCGAATGAGCCCGCAGCGGAGGCATTCTTCGATCAATGTCCTGACAAACGGCATGCCCTCCCCTTTGAGCAAGCCGTAGGTGCTCAGCTGATGGAGTCCAAGCTCGGAGATGCGTCGCTCCTCACTGCCTGTAAGCATTTTTGTGATCATGTTAATTCCGAAGCGGGGCACCCACCCTTCATGCGCACTCCGACCACTCATTCGGGCGACCCCGCTCAGCATCTTCTGCAGAACCAGCATTTGGGCCTGGCTCAGAGGTTTGAGGCGGGAGGGATCCGTGCTCCGACAAAAATCACACGAGAGGCAGGGCTGCGCATCCGCCTCGCCAAAAAACTGCTGGATCCATTCCTGCCGACATCCTCGCAGCCCGGCATAGGTGAGGATGGCCTCCAGCTTGGCTTCGTCCCGCCGCGCCTTCTCGGCGAGGGCGGCTTCATCAAAAACGAGATCAGGACCCGCTTTGCTGCGATCGACGAGACGCGTCCCTCGTTTCCGTGCCCCGGGGACATCAAACCGCTCGATCGCACCAACACTTACCAGATGCTTGAGGGCTGTCCCGACCATCATGCTATTGCCGCCGGCCAAGGCATCGGTGATCTCCTGAATCGAACGGTGGACAGCGCCTTCGGCATCTGCCATCGCCAAAAGGAGACCATAAACTTCGCGCATGAAAGACACCGGAGGATTGCGCCCCTCGATAAAAAAATCCTGCGTCTTGCGGTCCGCGTAGTTATAAAACAACTCACACAAGGATGGCATCCCGTCCCGGCCTGCACGGCCCGCCTCCTGATAATAAGCTTCCACACTTCCCGGGATCTCAAAATGGACCACAAACCGCATGTCGGCCCGGTCAATCCCCATCCCAAAAGCATTTGTTGCCACGGCCACATCCACCCCGCCCCGAATGAAGGTGTCCTGTCGCTGCTCGCGTTCGGCATCGTCGAGGCCTGCGTGGTAGGCGATGTGGGAAATATCCCACTCGAGGAGGTATTCCGCCACCTCCTCAACTCGCTTTCGGGTGGCGCAATAGATGATCCCCTTCTTGTGTTCGCCAATAATGGCGCTCAGGCGGGCCAGCTTGTCCGCCTTCTTCGCGGCATGGGAGACCCTGAATTCCAGATTCGGGCGGGCAAAACCACGAATAAAGATAGCAGGATCCGTCAGACCAAGGGATCGGCTGATATCATCACGGACCTCACGGGTCGCCGTCGCTGTGAAGGCCCCGACGGGGGGGCGGCCCGCCGCCTTGATCCCCTCCCCGATCCTCAAGTAGTCCGGACGAAAATCGTGACCCCATTGACTGACGCAATGGGCTTCATCGACCGCAAAAAAGGAAACCTTCACGTTGCGAAAGTGCTCCAGAAAATAACGGTGCCGAAACCGTTCCGGAGCGACGTAGACCAGCTTGTATTTCCCTGCCGCCATCGCGCGGATGCGCTCCCCCTGTTCCTTGGCACTCAGCGTGCTGTTGATCATGGTCGCCTCGATGCCGCGGGCCTGCAGGGCATCCACCTGGTCCTTCATCAAGGCGATCAACGGGGAAACGACGATCGTGGTGCCTTCGAGAAGGAGCGACGGGAGCTGATAACAGAGGGATTTGCCACCACCCGTGGGCATGATCGCGAGGACGTCCCGTCCCGAAAGGATAGCGTCCACGATTTCATCCTGCCCGAGACGAAAGGCGGAAAAGCCAAAATACCGCTCAAGGGCGGCCTCTGCATCCGGAAAGGTGGTCATTTGCACACTAAAGGTAGAGCGGCCCTCCCCCGCAGGTAAAGCGCGAAACCGGCTAAGCGCCCTCCCCGGAATACGGCCGCTCTCCGAAGAGCGCTGTCCCCACGCGAATCAGGGTGCTTCCTTCGCTGATCGCGATCTCCAGGTCCGCGGTCATGCCCATTGAAAGAACCGGCAGCGGCAGGCCTGTCGCCGTTCGGAGGGCTTCGCTGCACAGGCGCAGGTCAGCGAAAGCCCGGCGGGTGATCTCCGGGTCAGCGGTGAGGGATGGAATCGTCATCAGCCCGTCAAGCTGAAGGTGTTGGGTGGCAACAATCGCCTCGGCCAGCGCCGGGGCTTCCTCGGGAGAAACCCCGGCTTTTCCGGGATCTCTCGCGACATTCACCTGCAGTAATACGGGAAGGATTGCCCGGCCTGCCTCCGCACAAGCGCGATCAAGGGCTTGGGCAATCTTCAGCCGGTCGAGGGTCTGAATCCGATTGAAATGGACGGCCGCCTGGCGGGCCTTGTTGGACTGAAGGGGCCCGATCAGTTCCCAGAAGACGGTCGCTGCCACCCCGGCCTGTTTGGTTATCGCTTCCTGGACCCGGTTTTCGCCGATATGCACCAAGCCACGGGCAGCCGCCGCCTCAACCGCTCCGGGACCGTGCGTCTTGGTCACCGCCATGAGGACAACCTCCGCCGGATCCCGACCGCATTGATGGGCCGCTCCATGGATCCGAGCCTGCACGACGCGCAAGCGATCAGAAAAAATGTCACCCTCTATCATCATCTTTTCTAAATATTGACTTGAAAGGCATTAGAATGATTAATATCAAAACGACCATAATACCTATACCTTTCCCGGACTCATGCACATAGAAAATTTGAAAATCTTTTCCGATCTGGTGGAGAGCCAGAGTTTTTCCCGGGCGGCCAAGCTGAACGGCGTCACTCAATCGGCGGTGAGCCAGCAGTTGCGGTCGATGGAGCGGCATTTCAACGTCCTCATCGTCGATCGGAGTCAGAAGCAATTCCGCTTAACGCGGGAAGGCCAGAAGCTTTACGACAGCTCCAAGGACATTTTCTATCGTTATGAAAAGTTGATCTGCGAACTGCAGGAGATGCGGAAGATCATCAGCGGAACGATCCATATTTCGACGATCTACAGTATCGGACTACACGAGCTTCCGCCTTATATCACACGCTTCCTGAAGGAGTTTCCCTCGGTGAACGTGCGGGTGGAATACCGCCGCTCGAACCTGGTCTACGAGGACATTCTTCACAACGCCGTCGATCTGGGATTGGTCGCCTACCCGCAAAAGCTTCGACAACTGGAGGTCGTTCCATTTCATGAAGACCGGCTCCTTCTGATCTGCAATCCGGCGCACCCCTTCGCCGCTCGAAAATCGGTCGAGCTCGCGGAGATCGCAGGCGAGAAAATCATTGGCTTTGATCCGGATATTCCGACACGAAAAGCAACGGACCTCATCTTTCGGGAAGCCAAGCTCGAGGTCGATCCCGTCATGGAGTTCGATAATATCGAAACAGTAAAACGCGCAGTGGAGATCGACGCCGGGGTGGCCATTGTTCCAGCCGCAACAATCATCCAAGAGGTCAAGCAGGGCCTCCTCAAGTCGATCCCGTTGAAAGGCACACAGTTCATCCGGCCCCTCGCCATCCTGCATAGGAAAGGCCGTGTTCTCACACCGGCGATGAAACGGTTTATTGCCAACCTTACAGGCAAGCCCTATCAGGAAGAAGCAGCCGAAGAGGAGCCGACAGCGAAGAGCAAGAAAACAGGTCCAGCGCGCAGTTGACGAGAGCGAACTCCACTGCTGGGCAAGACCTGACCAACACCACCCAAGGTTCTTCCGAATTGCCATCCTCAGGCCTGATCTTCAGCTCATTCAGGATGAAACCGGCCAGCGCCCTCCAATCTCTTTGCGACCGACTGAAGCGTTGTGATCGCTTGAACGCCACGCTCAACATCCTCTTCTGGGATGAGCAGGTGAACCTTCCCTCCGGTAGCGCAGAGCTTCGGTGCGAACAAACCGCACTTCTGAGCGAGATCGTGCACCGCGAAGCCACCGCCCCCGAAGTGGGTGAATGGCTGGATGCCCTTGAAGCCAAGCGCGACGCCCTCTCGGCAGATGAACAGGTCATTGTTCGCGAGGCCAAGCGCGACTACGATCGGCTGGTCAAACTTCCGCCCGAATTCGTTTCCCGGCGGGCGGCTGCCCGGAGCCACTCTTTTCACGCTTGGGTCGAGGCCCGGAAAAAAGATTCGTTTTCCGACTTTCAGTCCCACCTCCAGCGGATGTTGGATCTGGCACAAGAAGAAGCGGCCCATCAGGATGCAGAAAATCCCTATGATTACTGGATCGACGCCTCCGATCCAGGAATGACCTCCGCACGGATTGATCCTTTATTCAAAGAACTGCGTGAGGGCTTGCAACCGATCCTGGAGACCATTCTAGCAAATTCCACCAAGCCGGATGACCTTTTTCACGGGTTCCCGGAGGACCGTC
Source organism: uncultured Puniceicoccaceae bacterium (assembly GCA_964403935.1). Classification (GTDB taxonomy): domain Bacteria; phylum Verrucomicrobiota; class Verrucomicrobiia; order Opitutales; family Oceanipulchritudinaceae; genus SLLG01. The sequence continues at coordinate 35,335 of CAYOIB010000007.1, forward strand.
AGGAAACCTTTCTGCGCGAGGTGGCCGAAGCATTCGGTTTCGATACGACGCGAGGCCGCATTGACCGGGCCATTCATCCATTTTGTGGCGGGCACCCCCAGGACACCCGCATGACGACCCGCTACGATGCCGACAACCCCCTCGACTCAATCACGAGCGCCATGCACGAGACCGGGCACGCGCTCTACGAACAGGGGCTGCCCAACATATTTCCCGGGAGCGGACTGAGCCAAGCTGTGGGAATGGCTGTGCACGAATCACAAAGCCGCATCTGGGAAAATCAGGTCGGCCGCAGCCGAGCCTTTTGGACGCATTGGGAGCCGCGCTACCGTGAACTGTTCAGCGAACAGCTGAATGAGGTGGATTCAGACCGACTCTATCGAGCCATCAATCAGGTGGCGGTCACCCCAATCCGGGTCGATGCCGACGAAATCACCTACAATCTCCACATCATGCTGCGCTACACCCTGGAGCGCGATCTTTTCGCTGGCCGACTGACTGTTGCCGACATCCCGGAAGCCTGGAATACCCTGTCAAAGGAACTTCTGGGGTTTGCCCCAAAATCTGACCGCGTCGGCTGCCTTCAGGATGTGCACTGGTCTGAAGGGCTTTTCGGCTACTTTCCCAGCTATACGTTGGGTAACATCTTGGCCGCTCAACTCTGGTCCTGCGTCCAGGAAGCCCAGCCCAACCTCGAAGACGCCCTTGCCAAGGGCGATTACACGCCCCTCCTCGGCTGGCTTCGGGAACATATCCACAGCCAGGGACGGCGCTACGACACCGGGGAACTCGTCTGCAAGGTCGTCGGGGGGCCCCTTGATGCCAAACCGCTTCTCCGGTATTTGCGCGAACGGTATTTGCCGCTTTACACCTCTTGAGCGGAGGGGTTTACATGGACAGCTATGTTAATTCGATCTTTTAAGTCGGTCGCCATGGGTGCGGCCGCGCTCACCCTCTCAGGTGCCCTTCCCGCTCAGGATGAGAATGCCAAGATCCTCGTGCAGGTCGATCGATTGGTTTCCCCGGTGGTGATCGATGTTAGAGCCGAAAACCCCACCTATACAGTGGATCTGGCATCCTTGTTTCAACTTTACGATCCCCCCGGACCTGTCGCCACCTTTTTCCTCACCTTACCGGAACAGGACAAAGTGCGTGAGGTCGAAATCAGCGATGGGGCAAGAATCAAGATGATGACGTTCAAGACACAGTCGGGATTCAAGTATGAAAGCCTCTTTGACATAAACCCCGGCACCAAGAAGCGCATCTCAGCAGACGATTTTGTGATGCAAAACCAGAAATGGTTCGACGTTCAGCTTTATCCACAGGACGCGCCTCACGCTGTAGCCAACTTTATGGCACAGGCCCGGGCCAATGATAACTACAAGGACCTCGTTATCCACCATAATTGGGAAGGTCGAACCCTGAGATCCGGGTTTGTGCGCCTCAATCCCGATGAAGACGAAAAGGCTCCACCGCTGACTTATATCCCGCCCCTGGGGACCTTCGGACTTCAAAGTCCGGCCACGCCTCGCAAGAATGTAGCTGGAACCCTGTCGGCCTACCGCTACTCAGATCAACAAGGGGCAAACAGACAATGGTTTTTCAATACCTACGATAACTCTACTCTTTTTGAAGCAGATAATCGCTCTGGATTCCCTCAGATGGCCGTCTTCGGTGCCTTGATCGCCTCTGAAGATCTGAAAATCCTTGAAGAGATCGCTCAAGCAAACCTGTTTCCTCTCGATAGATATATTCCTTCACTCGATTGGCAAAGCGTTCCCGTAACCCTCCCTTTTAATCAGTTGGATTACACGAAACAGCTACGCTCCACCCTTCTGAAGTTTGATTCAATCACAGTTAGTTCCGGAACCGTTCCTGAGAAAATCAAATACAAATCGGAGCTGCATGGTGACCCACCTGCCCCGAATCTGCCTGATACGATTGATGTTTCGCTCGATAAGACCACGGGCATCCTTTCCGTTACGGTAAACGATACCGACCGACGGAATCTGACAATAACTGCGACCTCCAACAATCAATCTGTCTCCTTCCAACTGAGAATTCTATCGGTGGATCAGTGGCTTATCGACCTGATTGCACCCGACGAGGATCCCGAGATGTTCATGCCTGCCCCAGGGCACCGTTATTTCCTAAGCTTCCTGGGGAATGTTACGGCAGCCTCCCCCCCTTACTTGGAAACTGATTTCGGTAAACTATACCTAGAGCACTACCCATGGATCTACCATCCCAAACATGGGTATATCTGGATGGTACCCGCTGTTTACCATTTCGACTTTTTTGACCGAGGCTTGGACAGCTGGGTTTATACGCAACCTAACCAGTTTGAGTATTTCTTCCTCTATCGACTTAATCGGTGGGTTTATTATAGCGAAGATACCGACGGTCTCTATGATCCCAACCTTCCAGACGATCGCGACTTCTGGCTCTTCGACGAGAATGAGGAGATTGCCGGATGGTATAAGGGAAGTGCGCTTCTTGACCTTCAACTAGATGATGGAGCCGAAGATGACGACGAAGAGGCATAAAACGGCGCATTTGCTGGAAGGTATCCCGCAGGCTCCACCAGACAGCATTCTTGGCCTAACGGACGCTTTCAAAGCCGATCCAAATCCGTCCAAGATCAACCTGAGTGTTGGGATCTTTCAGGATGAGCATGGCCGAAGCCCGGTTCTGGAATCGGTGAAACAGGCCGAAGCACGCATCCTGGAACACCAGTTGAGCAAGACCTACTTGCCCATTTCAGGCGATCCCCGTTACGGCAATCGCGTTGCGGAGCTTGTCTTCGGGCCGGAGCTCGCCGGCACTGGACGCGTTGCCACCATTCACACGCCGGGCGGCACCGGCGCGCTTCGCGTAGCGGCCGATTTCATCCGTCAGCTCCTGGGGAAACGTCGCATCTGGATGAGCCAACCAACCTGGCCCAACCACCCCGGCATCTTCAACGCTGCGGGTTTGGAATCAGCAGACTACCCCTACTTCGACCCCATTCGAAACACGGTTGATTTCAAAGGTCTGCGCGAAGGCCTGAGCCAAGCGGCCGAAGGAGACATCGTTCTCATCCACGGTTGCTGTCACAATCCTTCCGGAGCGGATCTGACAGAAGACCAATGGTCTGAGCTGGCCGTCTTGTTGCGCGAGCGTGCCCTCCTTCCTGTGATAGACTTTGCCTATCAGGGTTTTGGTGACAACCTGGAACAGGATGCCCGGGGCTTGCGAATCCTTGCACAGGCGGATCTCGACCTTCTCGTTTGCAGTTCCTTCTCGAAGAATTTCGGTCTCTACTGCGAACGGGTTGGGGCCTTGAGTGCCTGGTCAGCGAATCCTGATGCTGGCGGACGGATCCTCAGCCAGCTAAAAGGGATTGCTCGCACCAACTACTCCAACCCGCCCGCCCATGGCGGAGCCATTGTCACTGCGATTTTGGAAGATGCCGATCTCAAAGCACTCTGGCAGTCCGAGCTTTCGGGTATGCAGAGACGAATTGCAGGAATGCGGCAGAAGTTTGTCGAAGGCCTTCGGCAAGCGGGTGCCACCCGGAATTTCAGCTTTCTGGAACACCAGAAAGGGATGTTCTCATTCTCCGGCCTGACCCGCGAGCAAGTCGAGCAGCTGCGGAGCGAATATGCCATCTACATCGTGGGAAGCGGACGAATCAATGTCGCGGGCATTACTCCCCACAATCTGAAACCGCTCTGTCAGGCCATTGCTTCTGTTCTCTAAGAGAACAGAAGGTTCCGGGATCCTGGAGAACCGCCTCTCAGCGCGCCACGATACCTGACGTTTGTCCTGCAGCAGTCCTCTCGCCGTCTTGGGGCTCTTTCATGGCAGCAGCGGCCTGCAGAGGATTGATGAAAACAAAAAGGAGCGGGCGAAAATCATCACGATCGATCGCTTGAGGCCGCTGATTATTGTCGAGGACCACGTAGATGTAGTGCTTATCGATCGCGAGGCCTTCTCCTTTTCCAAACCTAAGATCATCATACCGATAAACCCCGGACTCTTCCACATGACGGTAGTCCCACGCACGGTCGGTCTCATGAAAATCACCGGCATCATCCCGCTCCAATTCGACAATCAAGTTAGCATTTCGGAAGAGTGCATAGACCCGCCCATCGAAGACCTCAAGGCCTGTCCAGTCGGCCGGACGCATCAGCGAGAGCCGATGATCAAAGCGCGTGGAATTCATATTCTGCACCCGCACGACGTCTCCGCTCTTGCCATCCATCTCGATCAGCCCGCGCGGATGGCGTTCCGCCGCAAGGAGAAAATTCCCATTTTCAAGCAAGGTAATCCCTTCCAGGTGGGCATTTCGCGCCCTGAATAAGCCTTCCTTTCGTCCCGCCGGGAATACACTTTCAAAAAGCCAATCAGCTTGACCGTCGGGTGTCACTCGCAAGACACGTGAATACGCTTCCGAGGCGAGGTAAAAGACCCCCTCGTCATCAACTGTGATTCCCTCCAGATCCAGAGCACCGCTTCCTACAGGAGGAACAAAGTGCAAATACGGTTCCATTATGGCGTAATCGTTCCGAAACACGACTCGATAGATCGTATCGCTTGCTTTGTCCGATATGCTAAAAAGCGACCCCTCAAACAAACAAAGACCGGAAGGCTCCAACACTTCGCCATCCATGGCCTCAATGGGAAAGGCGCGAACGAGCTCAAGCGCCTCAGGCTCGGGCGCAGAGGTTTCTGTCGGAAGCGACGCGCAACCTGCCGCTAAAATCGTGGTGAGGACGAGCGTTAAAATCCTGATTTCCCTCCAGCAGATATTCATTGATTCGTTTCCCTGCCTCAGGCTACCTGATTCCGGGGTGAGCCCGCCTTGAAGGAGCGCACATTCTGGACTGTTATTTCAAGCAGGGATTTTCGGGATTTTGGACCCGCCCAGGCAATATGTGGGGTGATGACACAATGGCGGGCATCGAGCAGAGGATTATCGATACGCATGGGTTCATGCGATACCACGTCGATACCAGCCCCGCCAATACTGCCGGAATTCAGGGCCCGCGCCAGATCAGCCTCATTCACCAGAGCACCCCGCGCCGTGTTGATCAGGAGAGCGCTTCGTTTCATGCGCGACAGCAACGCCGCATTCACAAAACCGGTGTTCTCTGGCGTCAACGGACAATGAAGACTGACGATATCGGAGCGTTCGAAGAGCTCATCCCGCTCAACAAATTCAAAGCCTGGCCAATCCGGCGGATTCCGAGGGGTCCGCGTGTGGGCAATCACCGTGGCACCCAAAAGCTGAACAAGCGCTCCTACCCGCCGTCCGATCTCTCCAAACCCGACAATGCCCACCACACATTCACTCAACTCGATCAGCTCGGACTTCCAATAGCTAAACTGCCGGCTCTTGACCCAATCACCGTTATAGACAGACGCGGTGTGAGCGGATACGTGATTCGTCAGCTCCAGTATCAAAGCCAAGGTATGTTGGGCCACGGAACCGGTGCTGTAATCAGGAACATTGCAAACGATAATTCCGCGCTCCTTGGCCGCCTCGGTGTCGATTGTATTAAAACCGGTCGCCAAGGCTCCGATCATCCTCAAGTCCGGCAGACGCTCCAAGGCGGACCGGCTTATCGGCACCTTATTGGTCAACACAACTGTTGCCCCGCTACAGCGTTCGACCACTGCGTCTTCATCGGCGGCAGTGCTGTCATGCAAGACAAGCTCCCCTTCGGCAGCCAGAGCAGACCATTCTGCCTCAGGAAATCGGAGCGTTTCGGCATCAAGAACGATGATTTTCATTCAAAGGATGAGTTCGGAATTCGGTTGTTGGTTCAAACATGGGATCACGACGGTACCGGTCGGCACCCTCCCCACTCCATACAAATACCGATAAAAAAGCCCCCGACGAGCGAGGGCTTGGAAAAATCATACGTCCGCAGGTCCGCTCAACGGCGGCGGCGAAACTTGTTCTGGAACTTCTCAACCCGACCGGCGGCATCGACGAAGCGCTTCTCCCCGGTATAGGCCGGGTGACTGTCGCTGGTCACGTCGCGAACGACGACCATGTATTCGCTTCCGTCAATGGTTTCCTTCTTATCTCCACGCACGGTGGAATAGGTGAGAAAGTTGCGTCCCGTCGAGACGTCACGAAAGCAGACGGGATTGAGTTTTGGATGAATGTCGGATTTCATTCAGGTATCTCCTCTGTTCAACCCTGGCGCGCCTTGAAGCGCGGGTTGGTCTTGCAGATAACATAGACGCGCCCACGGCGGCGAACGACCTGACAGTCCGGGTGGCGTGTCTTCAATGATTTGAGTGAGGATGCAACTTTCATGGCGGAAACCTGTAATGGAAAAACGACCAGCAAACTTTCTGCAGAATCCCCTGTCAACGGAAATTCATGAAAAAAGATAAGCCAGAAGGACTTGCGGAAAAAATGGAGCGAGCGAAGGGGTTCGAACCCTCGACATCCACCTTGGCAAGGTGGTGCTCTACCAACTGAGCTACGCTCGCATCAGAAAGACGAAATGAAAGGCTTTTCCAGATGGCCCTGTCAACAGCTTTTTCGGATATTTACCTTGGTATCTTCCGCGCTTGCTCTCGGATTCCCGAGCGACCAGGAAAATGACCCGATGAAGTTGATGCCGTTCAAGAAATACCATGCCTTGGGCAATGATTACCTGGTCCTCGATCCTGCTGACGCCCCCCGTTTACCGAGCCCAAGAGACATTCGCCTGATCTGTCACCGTAACTACGGGCTGGGATCCGACGGGATTCTCTACGGCCCCCTTCCGACGTCGGACGGAGGCGATTTTGGTCTCCGCATTCTCAACCCCGATGGCAGCGAAGCGGAGAAAAGCGGCAACGGCCTCCGGATTTTCGCCCGTTACCTGCTCGACACCGGACGGGTGAGCCATGCTCCTTTCAAAGTTTCCACCCCAGGCGGAATCGTCGAATGCGTGGTGGAGGCAGCGACGGGTTTGATCACAGTGGGAATGGGCAAGGTCTCCTTCAATTCAGGAACCATCCCCGTAACAGGTCCGGATCGCGAAGTTATCAATGAATCCATTGAGGTCGCAGGACGGGCCTTCACCTATTGTGCCGCCACCATTGGAAACCCCCACTGCATCATACCCGTGGCTGAGCTTTCAAAAGACCTGGCCTTGGTTTACGGTCCACATCTGGAAGTGGCCCCGCGCTTCCCCAACCGCACAAACGTGCAGTTCATGAAGGTCATCGACCGCGAGAATATCCAGATCGAGATCTGGGAACGTGGGGCCGGCTACACCCTCGCTTCGGGAAGCTCTTCGAGCGCGGCGGGAGCTGTGGCCTGTAAACTGGGCCTGGTGGGCCCTTCCCTGACCGTTCACATGCCCGGGGGAACGATCGCCCTGAAGATCGATCCCGAATTCTCAATTTGCATGACCGGACCCGCCACCCCCGTGGGATCGATGCAACTGCACCCGGATGCCTTGTCGAATGAAGCCTTATCGTGATGCCGGAACCCGTTGGATTGCCATTGCTCAGAAAGTCGCTTTCCTACGCTCTATGAACCGGTTTCAGCCTTTGGGATTCGCCTGCCTCTGCGCTCTCACACTCGGTGCCGCTGGCTGTTCCAGCACAGCCGAAACAGTGCGGGACGGATGGCGCGAATCGCCCACCGGTTCGCTTGTCCGAGGGGATATTGAGCCCAATGAGTATTTCGGTGCCATTCAGCGGGCAAATGAAGAAGCCAACCACCGGCAGCAGTTTGAAGCCAACATCCGCAATGAACGTGTCTTCAATACCAAGACCGAGCGCTTTGAACACCTGCCCAAGGACCATCCGCGCGTCTGGAACCCGAAGACAAACCGTTGGGAGTACACCCCCGTGGACGATCGCGAACGCCCACGTCCTCTGATCGAGGATTAATACCTGACTGTGCCATCACTTGAGAACGCTTCCCGCGCCATCAAATGGACGCGTTGCCCCCCCCGCCCCCGCACTTCTCTGACGGCGCTGGCACACGATCGGCTCAGGGAGGTCGTCCAGCCCTCCGACCTACTCTTGGATGCAACCGCTGGCAACGGCCATGACACCCTTTTTCTGGCAAACCTCGTCGGACCCGGAGGGCATGTCTTTGCCATCGATCTGCAAGCCGAAGCCATTGCACGGACACAGGCCCGACTCGAAGCCGTCGGCCTATCCGATCGGGTAACCCTGGCCTGCGGCGACCATGGACAATTGCGCCAAATTCTGCCGGTAGAGCTGCACCGTCGGTTCAAAGCCGTGGTTTTTAATCTCGGTTACCTTCCCGGCGGGGATCATACCACCACCACGGGGCCATCCACCACCCTCAAAGCTCTCAACGATGCGCTCCATTTTCTTGCTCCTGAGGGTGCCCTTTCGGTTCTCGCCTATCGGGGCCACCCAGGTGGACCCGAGGAGTATGCTCAGGTCCTCGCCTGGTTCCGGCATCATACCCCCGCCTTCAGCTCCCTTGAGGCCTTTGAACCTGAAACGATGGCCGCTGCTCCGCCCATCCTCTTCTTCGCCCGCCTCGAACCCACCCCACGCCTGTAGCAACCGGCGAACGGATCAATCCGCGAGCCGGCGGGGCGATTGTTCCCTACATCCATCCCGAGGCTTTGGTCCCCGTTGGAAAACACTTGTGCCGATGATGGGGTTACTCATGCTGGCGACTCGTGTTAAAACGTGTGCTTATTCCGGTTCTGATGTGGGCTCTTCTGGCAAGCGCAGTTGAAGGTGCGCAGCCTGAATTAAGTGCCGATGAGCCCATCGCCTTCGATGCGCGCGCCCAAACGCTGACCGCTCGCGGCAACGCGCGTTTTGTTGATCGCGACACCTTGTTTCTTGCCGACGAGATCGTCTTTCACCGCCGGGAGAACCGCGTGTCAGCGCGTGGAAATGTGGAAGTCTCTCAACCTGGCTTCCGCCTGATCACCGAAGACCTCGACTACGACACGGATACGCGAAGATTTCGGGTTGGACCCTTCCGGGCCGGGTTCCCGCCCCTCTTTCTCGAGGGCGATGCCATTGCCGGTACCCGGGAAGAAATCCAATTCCAGGCTGCTACCCTCTACTTCCGGGAACCGGAGCCGCAAAACCTTCGGCTTCGGGCCGATTCCGGCCAGGTGCAAGAGGAGGACCGAATTGCCCTCTCCGGCGTCGGCCTCGGAATTGGCCGCCTCGGGACCCTTCCATTGCCGAGCTTCCAACGTTCCTCCGATGTGCCTCCGATGGATTTCCGGGGCGAACTTGGTTACCGGCAGAACCTGGGTGTCTTTTCGCGGGCTCGCATAATCGTCCCGGTCTCCGATCACTGGGGTGTCGGTGGCAATCTCGATTTCTATTCCAGCCGCGGCGTTCTGGTCGGACCAGCCCTGCGCTACCAACGCCAACAAAATGCCGTCGACTTTATCCGGGGTGACTTGGATACCGGTTATATCCATGATGGTTCCCGCCCGCGCCGCGGGCTCGATATCCTGGGAGATGATGTCCCGGGTGATCGAGCTTTTGCCGAGGCCCGGCTCTTGCAACGCTCAGGAGATTTTCGCCTGAATTTGCACGCGAATATTCTGAGCGATTCCGAGATTCTCCGTGACTACCGTCCGGACCGGTATGACCGATACCAGCAGCCCGCCAGCTTCCTGGACGCCCTTTATCTTGGAGAGAATTGGGTGGCAGGCTTCCACGCCAGGGCCAACTTCAACCGCGATTTTCCCATGGTCGAGCGCCTGCCCGAGCTGCGTTTCGATTTGCTCCCATCACCGGTGGGTGAAACCGGATTCTATCACACGCTTGCCCTTCACGCCATAAACTACCGGCAGCAGAGCCTCGATCCCAATTACATCTCATCAGCCTCAGCCCCTTTTCTTGATTTTGAAGGCCCGTTACCGGCAGGCGGAATCGACCTCGAGAGCAGCCCCCAGGTCATCCGGACAGGTGCGGCCTGGCGAATTGAACGGCCGATCGCCCTTGCACATTGGCTCCAATTCCGGCCGCTTGCCGGGGTCCGCTTCACACACTACGACGAAGGGATCGGACCACGGGAAAATCAGGGGGCCCACTACTGGCGGGGCGAGCTTGGGGCTGACTTGACCGCTCACTTTCATGCTCAATGGGATGTCACCAGCAGAGTCTGGAATATCGACGGCCTGCGCCACATCGTGAGACCGGTCCTCCGCTACCGCTGGCAACCTGTGAGCGGGGATCCAACAGAAGCACTCCCCCCCTATGATGTGCGAACATTTCTTCCGACCCTGCCAACAATCGACCTCCTGGACGACCGTGCTCTTGACATGGCCGAAGAGCGCCACCTGCTTCGCGTCGGGATCGAGAACCTGCTCCAAACCCGGCGGGGCGGGAAGACGCACACCCTGGCGCGCCTGAACTTCTACCAGGACTTCGCCTTCGCGGAGCAAACACACCACTCCGACGTCGATGCCTTCTACGTTCAGGTTGGCCTCGAGCCCGCCTCATGGCTTCAGATTGATCTGGCCCAACGCGTTCTCACAGAGTCCTTCGAACTCGATGAAACACGCTTGCTCGCCCGAATCCGCAGTGCCGAACGGTGGCAAACGGAGTTTGCCGTCGATTACCTGCAAGGATTCATCAGCCAGTATTCGGCGCGGGGGTACTATCAACTGACCCCCACCTACGGCGTTCTGGCCGGCGTCCGCTACGATCGCCGGGAGGATCGGATCACCCGCCACTACTACGGCCTCCGCCAACGGATAGGAACGTCGTGGCAGGTTGAGTACAGTGTGATCTTCAACGAAGGAAGCACCCGCGAGGATGATTTCCAGATAGGCATTCGCGTCATTCTGGCTTCCTTCTAGAAGAGATTCGCCACGATGGCCGCACCCAGCTTCAATGTTTCAACGCCCTCCCCCCACCATCCGGGTGAGGACGGGCTGATTCGGACACTGGATCAAGCTATCCAGCTGCCAGCCTTCGAAGGCCCGCTCGACCTTCTACTCTTCCTCATCCGGCGCAACGAGATCGATATCTACGATATCCCCATCGAAAATGTGACGCGCCAATACCTCACGATTCTTCGCAACATGAAGTCGCTGAAGCTTGAGGTCGCGGGAGAGTTCTTCGTCATGGCCGCCACCCTCATGCAGATCAAGTCGCGCATGCTCCTGCCAAAAGAAGAGCAGGTGGTGCACGAATCCGAAGAGGACGAAGACATCGATCCCCGGTGGGAACTTGTTCAACAGCTGATCGAATACCGGAAGTTCAAGGAGGCTTCGGAAGATCTTGGCGAACTGATCGATGAAGCCGGCAACCTCGTCTGGCGGGAATATCTGCCTCCGGCTGAAGACTTGCCCGTACGCCCTCTCCGGCCAACAGACAGAATCGAGCTCTGGAATGTTTTCAATCAGGTGCTCCGCCGCCTGTCCGAGAAAGTCCTCATCGGCGAGATCCATGCCGACACCGTGACCGTGGCCGACCGCATGGAATTTGTCCTGGCGCGATTGAATTCTGAGAAGCGTTTCCTGTTTACGGATCTCTTTTATGAGGGCGAACACACGACTGTGGTCACCATCGTTGCTACCTTTCTTGCCATCCTTGAACTGACCCGAATGGGATCGATTTCCGTTTCTCAAGATACGGCCTTTGGCGACATCCTTTGCGAAGCAGCTGAGCGTAAAAACGACCCTGCGGTGGACTCCGATTCAACAGGAGAAGTTTGAATGTGTCGTAAAAACTACCTGAAGCGGCTTTACAGACCGAAGCCTGAGCCATTTTCCTTGCTGATCCAAGCCTGAGAGCCAACGTTCAAGCCGAACGTGGATCGTAGATAAATCGACTATGACGGATGAATATTTCATTAGGTCCGCAGAAGCAGAAACTGCACGCGGTCCATACGATATCGATAAACTCATCACCCTTGCTGAAGCTGGGCAGGTATCGGTCGAAACACTCTACTACGACGACGACCTTGAGGCTTGGGTCGCCTTGGGCTCAAACAGCGAGTTGCGTGAGAAAATCTTTCCGAAACGAAAGACCCTGAAGCTCCGAAAGAAGGAAGACTCGCAGGTTGAATCACTCAATGCGGCTGACGATGCCCGCGAGGGAGCCGATATCAGCGTCGGCAAGATGCTGGCGGCCGCCGAAGGGACCACTGAAGAGACTCGTTACGTCAGGACGAAGGCCCAATGGCAGAACCGTGCCGCTGCCCTCTCCGCCCCCGCACTCGCTATTCTGCTTCTGGCCTCTGCCACCAGTCTCATCTACCCAAGCTGGCAGACCGTTTCCGGATTCTTTTCCGATGAACCCGAGTCCTTCACCGTTCTCCTCCAGCAACCCCTCCTCCTTCTCGGTGCGTTTGATTTGATCATGGGGGGGCTGATGCTTCTGGCGGCAACTGATTTCTATCCAATCCTTCGCTTCAGGGCCATGCTGGGCGCAGGCTTCTTCGGTGTCCTCTATCTGGCCGACTACGCCCATGGGGATGCAAACGGGATTTATCTCGCCGCCAGTACCGCTCTCTTTGGCGTGGGCATCTTTGTTTGCACGCTGACGCTCCATTTCAGGCTCATGATGCTGGCCATTGCCTCAGCCGCGATCGGGGTCGCCGGGTTTTTTATCTACGGAAATCTGCTTCCTCTTCTTTTCGACGTGTAAGCTTGTTTCGTGAGTGCGCGGGTGCGATCATTCGGTATGAAAATCCCTGCATCTCTCGCTCTCTCCCTTCTTCTCGGCTTCCCCCTGGGGGCCGCTGTTTCTCCATTGCAAAGCGAAGCGGTCTCCGTCGAGAGTTCCGTGTCAGCCGTCGAGCTATTTCCCGGATCGGCCCGTGTGCAGCGCCGGTTCATTGCTGAGACAAAGGACACCCGTCCCGTCACCTTCAGAATCCCCGGTCTTTCCCGCCAGATTGATGCCGGCGGCATCGCGGTTGCTCCAGTCGAAGCCGAAGGCGTTCGCATTGGAAGTGTTTCTTACGATCTGGATCGTGATGCAGTCGAGGAAAACCCCGAAGTGAAGCGGCTTCGCGCGGCGGTGGAAACCATCGATCAGACCCTCCGCGGGCTGGAGACACTCCAGCAAAATGCGGCGGAGCGTGTTAAGTATTTTAACTCCATTGCCCAATCTGTCCGTGACGCCTTGAAAACCGAGCCTGGGGCAGAAGTTTTTGACCTCAGCCAGAACGCTTGGAGAAATTACGAGCAGATCCGGCAGGAAAGCGAACAAGAGGTGGTCACACGCGATAGCGAGCTCAAAACCCTGCGGGAGGAGCGACAGAAGCTCGCTCAGGATCTGGCGAAGGCTGAAACCAAGGCACAACAATCTTCCGGATTCATTCTCGTCGAGGTTTCCACCGCAACCCCGGGGGCGGTTACAATCCAGACCGAGTATACTGTCCACCGAGCCTTCTGGCGACCCGTCTATGAGCTCCGGGCGAATCCCGCAGACAAGGAAATCACCTTGATTTACCGCGCCCAGTTACAGCAATCCAGCGGCGAGGACTGGCTCGATGCCCGCATCCATCTCAGCACCTCCCAGCCGACCGCCGGCTCCCGCCCACCTGAACTGCATCCACTTCCACTCGGACCGGACGTACCCCGCATCGCCTCCAACATGAAGGCACGGGCAATGGCCAGCTACGACCTCGCTGCCGAAGCGGCACCCGCACCCCCCGCGACGGAATTTTCCGCCACCACGACCGGATTCAACGCCGCTCTTCCCCTCCCGGTTACGCTGATCAGCGGTGCTCCTGCAATCAGCGAGATTCTCCACGAACAAACAATGCCAGCAACCTTCTGGTCGGAGGCGACACCCCTGCTCTCACTCGACGCCTTCCTCATGGGGAGCGGAACGAATCTGATGGATTGGCCCCTTCTCGAGGGCGAGGCCCGCTTCCATGTCGATGGCCGCCTTGCCGCCATCGGTCAGGTCCCCACCACCCTGCCGGGTGAGACCTTCACTTTCGGATTCGGACGCAACGCCAATATCCATACGGAACGCCATGAACGCGTCCGGCGAGCATCCCAAACGGGTTTGATCGATCGTTCTCAACGCCATGAGCGACGTTACGAAACAGTCGTTACCAACCACATGCCGACGGCCCACCGCATTGTCTTAAAAGACCGGGTCCCGGTTTCCCAACACAACCGCCTTCAAGTGCGCATTACCCAGCCACGGGGGGCCTCACCCGAGGAGGGTACCGGCTTCCTCTCTTGGGAAGGAGAAGTCCCCGCCGGACAGTCAGAAACCTTCGTGCTCGAATACGATGTGACATACCCTTCTGACTGGCAGATCCCGCTCAACTTCTGAGCCCTTTTGCTGGCTCTCGAGCTCAATTCGCTCGAAAGTGGAACCAGCATGAAACCTGCGACCGAAGGAGAAACACCTCCCACCCCCCTGAAGGCCTACCTTCAACTCGTTTCGAATGGAGAGCCATTTCGATTGCTCTTTCCACTCGGGCTTGCTCTCGGGATTTTTGCCGTCGCCCTCTGGCCGCTTTACCACTGGGAACTCGTCGGCTTTCCCGGAAAGGCTCATGCCCGGATTATGATCCAGGGCTTCTTAACTGCATTTGTCTTCGGGTTTCTGGGGACATCGCTGCCACGTCTGCTCGAAATACCACCTATACGGCTCAAGGAAGCTTCAACCTTCGCTGCCCTCCTCCTTGCCCTCAGTGTGTTTCACTTTCTCGGTTTTCTCCTTGTAGGGGATCTCTTGTTTTTGAGCGCCCTCGGTTTCTTTCTCTCACTCCTCGGAATCCGCCTGCGCCATCGACAGGATGTCCCTCCTCCCGGATTTGTCCTGGTTGGCCTGGGGCTCTTGTCCGCCCTGGGCGGCGTCCTCCTTCTCATTCTCACGGAGGTGCTTGATCGGATCCTGTTCCCAACGTCCCTTCCCCTGGCCTACCTGCTCTTATTCCAAGGTTACCTCCTGCTTCCAATCATGGGGATCGGAGCCTTCCTTCTGCCTCGGTTCTTCGGTCTCCCCAGCCGTCAAAGTCTCCCTGAATCAACCTCTCTCCCCCCAGGCTGGGTACCGAAGGCAACCTTTGCCGCTGTCTGCGGACTTATTGTCATTCTCAGTTTTATCTGCCAGGTCCAGGGCCAGCCCCGCCTCGGCTACGCGCTCCGGGCCGCCGCTGTGCTGATCTATCTCCTGCGAGAAGTTCCGTTCTACAAATCGGGATTGGGCGGGGGCACTCTGGCATTGAGCCTCAGACTGGCTCTCCTCGCCATCCCCACAGGCTACGGATTGATGGCGCTGTTCCCCGATCCGACCCAGTCCTACTCGCTTCTTCACGTGGTTTTCATCGCCGGCTTCGGTCTGCTCACCCTGGTCGTCGCCACTCGCGTTATCCTTGGTCACGGCGGCCGCTCAGACCTCTTTCGCGCCAGGCTTCTCCCCGTGGCGGCCCTCACCCTCCTCGTTCTGGGTGCCACCTTCCTGCGCGTCAAGGGGGGTTGGTCGCTACCCGTCGATGACTCCAACTTCGCCTGGGCGGGCTTGCTCTGGCTTCTTGGTGCCCTCATCTGGGCCAGTGGCATCCTCCCCTCAGTGCGGCATCCTGACGACGAATGAAGGCCGGTCGAAGAAGCTCTTCGTTTGGAGCTCTTTTGCACCAGTTGTCGAGCGTGGCGGTGCTGATGCTTGAAGAAACAAGGCGAAGAACACTTCCCCTCTGCCCCAAAAGGCTACCCAAGGACAACAGCTCCTGAGGAGCGCCCTTACAATTATACCCGTGGACAGAAAAAAGCCCGGCACATGCATGTGCCGGGCTGAAGGTCCGAGCTGAGCCTGATCAGCGTTTGATGACGTGCATTACGCCCTTCATCCCGACCTCAGTGTGACCCGGGAAAGAGCAGACGAAGGGATAAGTCCCCTCACTCTCAGGAGCCGTAAAGACAAGCGTCTCCTCTTCTCCCGGACCCAGAATACCGGTGGCTGCGACCACGCGTTCGGCATACTCGGGAGCTATATAAGCGGTCCTCGGATGTCGGGTCGATGCGGCAGAGAATGCACTGGCATTCACGTCCTTTTGCAAAATCACCAGATTGTGGCCCATGGTCTCCTTCGGCATGCTCCCTACATTCCGAAGGATAAGAGTGATCTCACCTCCAGCCTGAACATAAAATTCGGCAGGATCAAAGCGCATTCGGTCATTACCGGTGATGGTTATCGAGCTGACCGGAACGGCAGCTTCATTTCCGGAATCCCCACCACAGCCCAGGAAACCCAGACTCGAAGCCACAAGGATGAGCGGGAGAAATATCTTACGAGTTATCATTTTCATTGATGTATTGGCAGAGGCATTGACCGAAGTGACACACAAGGGGTTATGGCGCCCGGCGTCGAGCGGCACCCACGAGCGCAATGGTGCTGAGAAGGAACGTGACACCGACCAGAGGAAGGACCCAACCACCAACGGCTGCGGTCGTCCCCCCTGCCTTGCTCAGGTCATAATCCGGCGCAGCGACAATCACTTTCGCGAGCATGTATGGGTGGGGCGTACAGATGTATTCATATTCCCATTCTTCCTCAAAAGTGTAGCTAAACGATTCACCATGCGCGAGCAGCGGCGAGATCAAGCCGTCCGAATCAGGCGGAGCGCTGGTTCCCATTACATTGTGGATCCCCGCATACTCCCCAGCCATAAAGGTGAAGACATCTTCATTCGTCCAGGTGACGGTGGTCCCTGGAGCCACCTGAATAACCTTTGGCCAGTAGGAGTTTCCAATAATGGAAACGTGGACCTCTTTGGTCTCAGGACCGTAGACAACGGGCGTGTCTGCGGGGTGCGTGCCTGGCCGGAAGGGCGAAATAACACGCTGCGCATTTCGGACGTAATCCTCCATCTCGGCTTCAGTGTAATCGGGACCTTCAGCCAAAACGATCGGCTCCGTTTCCGCCTCCGGGTCGACAACCAGAAGACCGATGGCCCCCCGACTGGCACTGCCCACGGCATGGGAGAGAATGGTATAAGCACCCTCATCCGGCGGCATGCGAAACTCGATCACCCAGGAGTCCGAAGGCCCTGCCGTAACCGTCTGGCCGGCAGGTAACATTGCCTTGGGATGCCCCTGCCAATAAACATAATCCCAGATAATCCCGACAATGTGGAAGGTCGACAAAAGGTTAGGCCCGACATTCAGAAAATTGATTCGGACATAATCGCCCGGTTTGACCATGATCGGGTCCTCCACGTAACGGAAGAGCTTCCCGTTGAACATGGCATAGGCGGCGTTTCCTTCGACCGCATCCTTGCCTGAGGCATAGAGCTCGTGCTGCACAATGAAGAGCTCGAGATCCGGACCATGGCCAAGCTCCTTCTCCAACTGATACTGCTCTTTGGGGCGAACGACGATCATCCCATACTGCCCGAACATGACGTGCATGGGAATGGCGTGCCCTCCGGGCGCACAGTGATACATGTAGATCCCGGGCTGAGTCGCCTTGAAGACAACGCTTCTCTCTTCGCCGGGTCCAATCTTGCCTACATACTTCGACGTCTGCGTGTTGGCGGCGTGAATGGAAGCCCCGTGTGGAATACGGCCTTCATTGATCACATTGAAACGAACAATATCATCCTGATCCACGACAAGCGTTGGACCGGGTATTTTGCCATTGGTGAGGAAGCCGTCATAGACCACCCCGTTTCCGAGGTAGGTGCTTCCCTCATGAAGCCGAATGGTGAATTCCTTGTCGACCGGCGCATCCTGGGGAACATACGAAGTCGGCGGCGTTTGCAGGGAATGGTCGCGTTCGATGATCTCAATAAACTCATGCCCCTCGAAGAACGTCGGCAGAGGCCGACCCATTGGGACGGGCCCTGCAATCTCGGTAGCGGGTGCCGCCGTCGTGAACGCTTCCCGGGGTCCAGGTGCGGCAGCCGCCTCTGGCGAGACCATCAGCGTGGCTTCCTCTCGCTCACTCTCAACACCCGCCTCCTGTGTCTCGACAGAAGTCACGTTTCCACGGGTGCCGCCAGCTTCCGTCCCACTTGAAGGTGACGCAGGCGTATGGGACCTCCCACTGGAGGCCAAGAACGATTCCGATCCCATCCCCTCCAACGGGAGGCCACGCTGGTTCTCCATCGCCCGCAGCATGTCCCGCCCCCCTGGAGTGTCGGCACGTTCATTCATGATCTGTTCCGTAAAAGCGGCATTACAGGCCTCACACGCATGTGCCATTGCCGGAGCCAGTATCGAGACGCTGAAGAGGGCGGAACCGGCAGCCAGCCAGGACCGGATGGAATTTGGTAGCAGGGTTTTCATAAATTGTAGATCTGCAGGTTTATTGGGTGTTGATTGCCAAAATCTAACAGGAATGCCGGTCATCCGTCTTGACTGACATCAAGTGAAGCGCGTTCTGTCGGGATGGAATCACCGATCGTCACAGGTGCCCCAAGAAGCGTGCCCAATGCGGGATGGACCGTGTAAATAAACCACCCGGCTCCAATGAGCAGAAGCATTGTGGCCAGCTGCACGCCGACGATCTCATTCGTCAACTGCCCCGCTGCCAGATAGCCCCAGCCCAACAGCAAGCTAACAAAAACGGCCTGCGCGCCCCCGGGCACAATCAGGTCTCGAGACGAGGGCAGGTTCGGGTTCCCCACCCGGGGTGCGTAATACATCTGCCACACCATGAACGGCACCACGCGCATCCCCATCCCGAAAAGGATCAGACTAAAGCTCCCGAACAAAGAAATTATGAAGTAGATGCGAACCTGTTCTCCAATGATAATCTCTCCGGCTCCGGGCCACATCGGCCGACCAGCCAACACCCACCCAAAGAGGAGAAACACAGTGACCAGTCCAGTGGCCGCGGCAATCAGTCCGGTGTCCAGACGCTGCTTTCGCGAGAGCAGGATACGAATGAAATCAATCCCGTAGAGAACACTGGCCAAGCCAATCAGCAGGACAACAAACCCCCGAAAACTCGATCGTTCATAGAGCTCGAGCGGGATCAAGAGCAGGAGGCCCGCGTTGAAGACCAGGTAGCCGCACCAGGAGAAGAATCCTGGCTGTCTGGAGCTGACCAGAAACATCGGCACCGCCTTGAGCCCCGCCCCGATGATGAGCATCCACAGGAAGCCGACGAGGCCGAAATGAGCATGCAACGCCATTACCCATTCATGCTCGATGGCAAAGAGCCCCAGTGCCCGATTCACGAGGAGAAACACCGCGAGCCCCCCGGCGATGAGCAACCAGAAAAGAGCTGTGTAAACCGTCAGATTGGCAGGATCCCACCGGTTGGTCCGATGGGAAGTCACCGCCAGATTCACGACGAACAGCACCATCCCGAGAAAAATGAGCGTCCCCCCGTGCCCCACCCGGTCAAAATCCATCAGAAAGAAGTGGGCGATCATCCATGGCAGACCGATGGCATGCAGAAGCAGGTGAACACCGGCCAACTTGACACTCCAAAGACGCACCGTCGAAAGAACAGGCAGAACAAGGTACCCACCACCGAAAAGAAGTGATCCCGTCCACCCTAGAACGACAAGGTGCGCGAGGGCGACCACGGCAGGACGCCGTGGGTCTCCCAGGGCAAGATCCGGCACCGCCAGGAGTGCACCCAGGGCGGTGACAAATGAAAAGAAACCCAGTGCAAAAAAGCCCAGCGCAACAGGGGCAGCACGGCTTGGATTCGTCTGAGGGGTGGCAGGTCTAGGGACAGCTTTCATTGGATTCAGATGGGAAGTATTAAAAATCAGGGTTGAATGATCCGCCAGATGCGCGTCTCCCAGTGGTCAGGGCCGCATTCCTCGCTATCACAGTCAAACCCACGCACCGGCAATTGATCTTCAAGATGGATTGGCCGAAAGCGGGTATGCAGCGTGAGAACATCCTCTCGACCAAGGCGCGAAAGAGATTCGAGGGCCTGCTGCAGCGGCTCAGGCGGCGGGAGATCGCGCAAGTCCAGTTCAAGGCCGGATGCTTGCGCTGCCTTCGGTGTAAAGACCACCTCCCAGGCACCGCCTTCCAGCTGGGTTGACCGAGCGTCGTATCCCCGCTCCCCGAAGACCGCGTAGAGCGGCTTTGGTTCGAACGGTGCCCGCAGCACCAGGCTTTGACCAATTGCCAGGGCGTCCATGGCCTGGCGAATGCGGGGAAAAGGCTCCACTCCCTCCGCAAGCAGAGGACGCACATCCAGTTCAAGGGGATCGAGATGCTTCATATCACTACACTAGCACGCTTCAGCCGCAACGTCTTGATCCGGGTCAACTTCTGTGCCATTTCCCACCCATTAAGCGACCTTCAGATTAACCTTTCGGGGTCCACCCCTTGCTTCGCGGTCAAACGCATACCACGCAATAAAAAAGCACTTTCGGCAAGGACCATGTTTCGAACGCACACCCGCCTCGTCGGCTCCTTGGCAGAGCTGCCTTCACAATTCCGCTTCCGTGGCTTTCCGTGCCCTGGTAGGGCCCCTTCACAAAACCGGCCCTCGCAAGCGAGGACGCCACCCGTAGCCGCGTTTGCCAAAACGTGGATCCCCGCTAACACCAAATGCGAGATCCGTCTTCGCTTGACCTCCATTCCGGGTCGGCGTGGACTTCCGTTATGCCTGCGCCCTTGGATCATCCGGTTGATATTATGATGGCGTTGACCCTGCGGAAGGCATCCATGTTTTCCGGTCTGTCAGAACAGTCTCTGGAGCTGATTGTCCGGGGGTGTCGGCTCACGACGGTGGAGCGACAAGCCTACGTCTTCCGCGAAGGTGAGCCACCGGCCGGTTTTTTTGTCGTGCATTCGGGTGCCATCAATGTCCACCGCGTGACCGCCGACGGTCGAGAGCAGGTCATCCGAATCTTCTATCCCGGCGAAACCTTCGGCGAGGTGGGGTTGATCGAAGGAGACGGCTACCCGGCATCGGCTATCGCGATCGAACGCAGCCAGGTCATTGTCATTGATCGACGCTTCTTTCGCGATCAAATCCACCGTGATCCCGACCTCGCCCTTCGAATCCTCGCCTCGATGAGCGTCCACCTGCGCTTCCTTGTGGAAACAGTCGAAGACCTCAAGCTACAGCAGGCCGAAGCACGCGTCGCCCAATGGTTGACGCGACAAGCCCAAGAAGCACCCCACGCAGAAGCCAAGCCCCAAGTTATCACGATACCCATGGCAAAGCGGCTCCTCGCAAGTCAACTTGGTATCACGAGCGAAACCTTCTCACGGGTATTGGCGCACCTGCGAAAGGAAGCAATCATTGAGGTCGACGGAAAGGAAATCACTCTATTGAAGCCCCAACAGATTGCCGCGATGCACTAGGATGCGCTAATCTTCGAGATCGATCTGGAGGCGGTAAAACCGAGGTTCATCCGGCTCAGGAGCTGGCAAGGTGACTTCCATCAGGACCCGTTGATAGGTTGTGTCCACTTCGATCGAGTCCACCTGAATCGGGTCAATCGGGCTCCACCCAGGTGCGGCCAGCGTCGACGCCGTGAGCACTTTCAGCGGTGCATGCAAGGCGTCGTTATTTTGCCAAAAGCGGAGCTGGAGAACACCTGCAGCACGATCCATCTCAGCCACTGTCCGACCTGCAGGGACTTCCGCCAGCGGGGGCGGCAGCGGTCCATTCAGCCCCAGTCCAAAAACAAAACGCTCCGCCAGGCTCCAGGAGGCTTCCTCCCCTTGCGGTTCATACCCCGCAACCGCTTCCTCAAAATTCTCCCCAAACTGCGTGGCCTGCCAATAGGAAAATGGATTGAGCACCCGAACAGCCGGCAGGCTCACGTCGACATGCCGGCCCCCGCTGCTTGTCGCCGCGACGGTCCATTCATGCGATCCCGCAGACGGCGAACTCCACAGAGCCTCCCAAGTGCTTCCGCCCGCTCCGCTGGCACTGATCACCTCATCTCCCAGCATGTATTCCACCGCGGCAATGGAATCCCCTTCTGCTGTCACCCGGACCGCCAGTGTCTGGGGACCCAGCGCATTCAGGAACGGAAATGCGATCCATTCCGGATCCATCTCAATACGCGGCCACCGCGCCCCCTCATCAAGAGCACCGCTCAAGGACAGCCGAACGGGATAGGCCACCTTCCCCTCAAGGGCCTCCAGGGGCGTGCTTCCGCTTAATAGGATCGAACGGATATCTGAATAGTTCAGATGAGGATTCAAGGCCTTGATCAACACGGCGGCACCGGATACATGGGGCGCGGCAAACGACGTCCCCGTCGCATCTCCGAAACCTCCCCCCCTGTTTGTTGTTTGGATGTTCAGTGCAGGCGCGGCCATCGTGACCGACTCCGGCCCATAGTTGCTGGAGCTGTATAGCACATCAGAGGGATTCGTCCCTGCCACTGAAATTACATTCTCCAAATCAACATCTGAGGGAAAAAAATGGTTCAGTTCACCGCCAACCAGAGCGTCGTTATTCGTGTTGTCATTCCCCGCCGCGAAGACACAGAGAATATCGGCATCACGCGCCCGCCGTACCGCCAGAAAGAACGGCGTCTCTTCATCGCGGGCGATCCTCGGCATCCGGCCTCCCAGAGAAATATTGATTGCGACAACATTCTGCTCCCCGTGGACACGCTGCCAAATCGCGTAATCGATGGCGTCAACCAAGCGTTCAAGCGGAATATTCGAGCTTCCCACCCGCAAGACCATCAACTTCACGTTCCAAGCCACGCCAGCGATCCCATAAGTGTTATTTGCGACCGCACCCACAACCCCCGCCACCCCGGTACCATGCCCGTGAAAATCGCTGGGGTCATTGTTATCATTTGCGAAATCCCATCCCCGGATATCGTCGATAAAACCGTTTCCATCGGTGTCCGTGCCATCGAGGACCTCTCCCGGATTCATCCAGATGTTGGCCGCCAGGTCAGGATGCGCGTATTCGACGCCCGTATCGATGACAGCGACGACCAGATCATCGGACCCCGTTGTTCGATTCCAGGCCGCGGGTGCCCCCATCAGAGGCAAAGACCACTGGTTACCATACTGAGGATCATTCGGAACGGCTGCCGGTGAGAACAAGTGGGACCAGCCAACCCGATAATGAATCTCCAATCCCTGCGCCAACTCTTCGAAGGCCGACTCCAGCCCATTCAGATCGAAAGTGGAAAAAGCCGGCCCCCACACCAAGGCCACATACCCATTGGGGGAGGTAACCTTCATCGACCAGCTCCGCCTTGCTGCTTCAACCCGCAGTTCCTCCCAATCCGTCGCCGCATCGATCCGTGCCACGACAAAACGATCCGCTGCCATCAAGGCGTCACTACGTACGTGCCACGCTGCGTCGCCCTTACGACCCCTCCACTCCAACAGCTGCACCGCCCGCCACCGTACACCTGAGGCGGCATCCTCCCAAAGCGAAACCCGCTCATAAATCTGGAGCCCCCCGACTTCCCCCGATAACCCTCGCCAGCGTTCGTCCAAACACGCCGCTGATATCCCTGCCAGTTGCCCAGGCAGCGGTGCACCCTCCCGGGTAGGAACATCCGGAAAATCCCCCGCCGGATCCAGAACAGGGCCCTGCACAGCGA
Source organism: uncultured Puniceicoccaceae bacterium (assembly GCA_964403935.1). Lineage (GTDB taxonomy): Bacteria > Verrucomicrobiota > Verrucomicrobiia > Opitutales > Oceanipulchritudinaceae > SLLG01. The sequence continues at coordinate 58,787 of CAYOIB010000007.1, forward strand.
AGTGTTCCTTCCCTTGAACATCCACCGGCTGCACAGATCCTTCCTCCGCCCGCCCTGGACGAGCCCAGAAATGGACAAAGAGGATCCCCACCGTCGCGACCGCAGCGACAGCCACCCAGTGAGATTTCTTCTTTAACAACCCAATCGATAACATGCTGGCAACAAGGGAAGGACAGGCACCAAAAAAGCAATTGCAGCACTGTCCGAGACACAGGCCCCGCCGCAAAAGGAGAGCCAGCAAACTAGCCTTTCCTCCGCTCCGGTCAACTGACATTCATTGCTTAACCCGTTTTTCATTTTCCAGCCAGCTCAAGATCCTTGGGCGGACCAGACCAAAGAAATACCCCCCTCTCTCTCCCTCCATTGCTAGGAAATGCCACCTATAAGGGGCTTGCGTTTTACGCAGCAGCACCTCGTAAATAAGCTCATGCGCACCGCTTGCCTTGAGACCCGACTCCCAAGATTCATTATCCTTCTGACGGCCCTTCTCGGCCTGACGGGATTTGCTGCCGTCGCTGGAGCGGCCTCGACGATAGCAGAGCGCGCAGCCCTTTTCTTTGGCCGCCCCATCCTCCAGAGTGTCTCACTCTCTCCCGAAGGCACCCACCTCGCTTATCTCGCCGAGCACGAGGGAAACCGGTCACTATTTGTCTACGACATCAAAGCGGAAAAAGGGATTGCCTACGTCGGGCGGGGAGCTACGGACGTTGACACCTATAAGTGGATCGGTCCGAGGCACATCTGGGGCACCCATTCAGAAAAGGATATATATTTCGCCGGAAACTTCACAGTAGAACTTGGACGGTCGGGAGTTCGCGATTGGCCGGCGACCTCGCCAGGAAGTCGTCAAGTTGATCTGCCGGGAGTCGATCTCCGGTTTGTGGATGACTTGGCCTACGTCCCAGAGGAAGTTATTCTTCGAGGAGCGAAGAACAATGTTTACTACCGGGTAAATCCGGTGTCGGGAAAAATCGACCGCATTCTTGAAGTTAGGAACCATCTTCAATGGGCTTATTTCAGTCCCACCTCGGGAGAACCCCATATCCGGATCTCCGATGACCAGGCTGGAACGGTCGTTCTCGAGTATCTCGATGAAGCCGGGGACTGGAAGACGATTGAGATTGGAAGTGGAACAATTAGCTCAGTCCAACTCATAAACGATCAAGTTGCCGTCATTGGAGCTCACGATGGGGAAGAGACCATGGGTCTCGGCTTCGTGAACTTGGCAACAGGAGAGATTTCAAAGCCGCTCATGCGGCGGGGCACCCAAGACCTCGTTCCCCTTAAAACAATCTACGCCTCCGGAAAGATCGCCGGAATCCTCTACAATGGAGGCCAAATAGATGATGTGCTCTGGCTCGATCCGGAATACCGCCACCTCGCACAATCCCTGAAAAGCGCGCTTCCGGATACCTGCATCATCATTCACGGAAGACTCAGTGAAAGCAGCGATCTTCTGATTGAAACCTACTCCGATACGAAGCCACTCACGCTCCATCGATTGAACCTGGAAACCGGTCAGTTGACACTCTTTCTCTCTCCCTCCGCCCACCTTGCAGATCATCCCATCGCCTCCCGCGAACCGGTCACCCTCCCGGCCCGCGATGGGACCACCCTCTACGGGTATTTGCTCCGTCCTCAAGGCGAGGCGGAACCAAAGCCACTGGTGATCTCGCTCATCGGTGGTCCGGGGAGCAGGATTTCCAGTAGCTTCAACCTAGAATCTCAATACCTTACATCCCTCGGCTACTCGGTCCTCGAACTGGCTTACCGCGGATGCCAGGGCTACGGCCGCAGCTATGAAGGTTCCATGCTCGACCTCCGCCACGCCATTCAGTTCATCGGGACCGACGCGGCCGATGCCGCCCGCTGGGCGGTTGAGGCAGGACATGCTCTGCCCGGTCAGATCGCTGTATTCGGTGCCAGTTTCGGCGGCTTCGGCGCGTATTCGGCTGCGGCGGAGGATCCCGAAGCCTTCCGCTGTGTCATCGCGGCCCTCGGAGTCTTCGACTGGGAAGGTCAGGCAAAGACCGATATGCGCCGCTTCAAGTCTGGCTACCGGGAGGCGCTGAACACTCAGGTTCAGAGTGACCCGGAATTCTTTGCCCGCCACAACCTGATCAAACGTGCCAGTGATGTGAAGGCCCCCACCCTGCTCCTGGCCGGCGGGGCCGATCGCCGGGTGGACACCGCCCAATCCCGGCAGCTTCACCGTGAGCGTTCCAAAGCCAGGCTCCCAAGCGAACTAAAGGTTCTCTCATGGGCGGGGCACGGTTTCTACCGGGATAAGGAAGCCATCGAATATTACCGTCTGGTCGGCGCGTTCCTTGATCAGCACCTGGCCCCGGCCAAGCCCGTGAAGTATTGACCTCGACCAAGCTCCAAGCGTGCCACTGATGCTCCTGTTCCTGAACCGGGTGAACGACTGGCTCACCCGTTGGTTTGCCCTCGTGGTGCTCGGGAGCGCGGTCACGGCCTCGATTTTCCCAGGCCCGTTCGTCCTCTTCCTGCCCCACCTGTCGCTGCTCTTGGGGATCGTCATGTTCGGCATGGGTGCGACTCTGAAAATCGAGGCCTTGCGGGCGGTCATCGTGCGCCCGCGATTCATGATCATCGGGGCGCTTCTGCAATACACCATCATGCCTTTGGGCGCGTGGGCTTTGGCCGTGCTCTTCAGACTTCCACCGGAGATCGCCGCCGGATTGGTTCTGTTGGGGGCCTCCCCCGGTGGGACGGCTTCAAACGTCGTCACCTATATCACCCGGGGAGATGTCGCCCTTTCGGTTGCGATGACCACCCTCTCAACGGTTCTCTCACCCATTCTGATCCCTCTGCTGGTGCTCTGGCTTGCCGGCCACTGGCTCACGATACCGACCCTAGCGCTGTTCAAGTCGATCTTCCTCATCGTGCTGATCCCCGTGGTGCTCGGCCTTCTCACGCGGAAGTTTTTCACGAAAACAGTCGAACGGTCCGTTGCGGCTCTGCCCGTTATTTCCATTCTTACCGTCGCCCTCATTGTCGGTGCAATTACTGGACGGCACGCGGGACACTTCTGGTCAACAAGTTGGATGGTTCTGGCTGCCGTCCTGTGCCACAATATCCTCGGACTCGCATTGGGTGCCTTGGCCGCAAAGCGACTCGGCCTGCCTCCACCCGCTTTGCGCGCCGTCACCATTGAGGTCGGAATGCAGAACTCCGGGCTCGCCACCGCACTGGCCCATGTCCACCTGCATCCCATGGCCGCCCTCCCGGGAGTCATCGCCAGCATCTGGCAAAACATTACGGGACCGATGCTGGCAACATGGTGGTTACGACGCGGAAAGAGCTCGTGAACAGAACGACCACAACGACCTTCATGCTTTTCGCGTGCATTTGCCGGATCGGCTCCGCTACGGTGTATGGATATGGA